>NZ_JBWKEQ010000067.1:0-32597 GCF_056435365.1 Kitasatospora sp. NPDC043949
CCAGGACCCGAGACCGTTCACCTGGACCAAGACCGCCGACGAGATCCTCAAGTCCCTCGCCGACTACCTCGCCAAGATCAACCCAGTCGTCCAGGTATCACGGTAATTACTACCCTCATGATTTGTGGCGCATCACACTAGTCGCCGATCGGTCGGCCGTGTTGCCGAGGAGGCATCGAGACTTGCTCCACCGCGTACTGTTGTTGTTCCGCAGGCACCACACGGCTCGGCGCGCTGTCGGTCGCTCCGGAGGTACGGGACGCGCGCCACTCGCGCGGGGACACCCCGTAGGCGGCGCGGAAGGCCCGGCTGAAGTGTGCCGGGTTGACGAACCCCCACCGCTGGGCGACCGCCGAGACCGTCGGCACGGTACCGCCGCGCCGGGCCAACTCCCGGGCGCACGCCTCCAGTCGGCACCGCTGGACGAGCCGGCCCACCGTGACCCCTTCGCCTTCGAAGACCCGGTGCAGGTAGCGCACCGAGATGTGGTGCGCCTGGGCGATGCTCTCCGGCGACAGCTCCGGATCGCCCAGGTGGCGGTTGATGTGCTCCCGCACCCGCTGGACGAGATGGCCGCTCCAGGTGCGGGAGTCGGTGGCCGCCGGTTCGGTGAGCTGGCCGACGAGCATGATGAGCAGATCGGCGACACTGCCGGCCAACCGGTCGCCCACGGAGGCGGGGTAGGAGTGCGCGGAGGCCGCCAGTGTGTCCAGGAAGGGGAGCAGGACGGCCCCGAACCCCTCGGTGGAGGTGATGGCCGTCCCCGTCGCCTGCCGGATGTCGCACTCCGGTACCCCAAGCAGCCTGCGCGGCACCTGGAAGACGTGGGAGCGGAAGCGCTCCGGGTAGTCGAAGGAGTACGGCCGCGCGGTGTCGTACAGCACGAGGCCGCCCTCCGCCACCTCCGCCCGACGCCCGTCCTGCCGCAACACGGCGCGGCCGGACGCCTGTACACCCACCCCCACCTGCGGCTCCGCCTGCGGGGACCGGGCGATCAGGCCGGCCGTGCGCGACACCCGCGTCGCGTCCGCCTCCATCGTGGACACCCGCAGGTATCCCAGCCGGTGCGACACCAGGCGGCCCTCGAACGGCCGGTCGGCCAGCGGCACCACCTCCACCGGCACCAGTGTCCGCGACACCGCCTCTCCCCAGAACTCCGCCTTCTTGTCCTCCTGGATGGAGGCGGTGGTCACCGTCACATTCACCTGACTGCCCCTCTCGGCCGACGCCCTGCGCAGTCAGCCTGGTCCGCGGGTCGGCGGCGGCGCTAAGTCATTTGACTGCCGGTTCGCGGGGCGGGGGCGATCGTGCGCTCTCGGCACAGGCGCAGTGCACGGGCAGAACAGGAAGCGGCCCGAGAGGTGATGCCGAGCTTGGGAAAGATCTTGTAGAGGTGCGCCGCGACGGTCCGGGGCGACAGGCGGAGCGCGTGGCCGATCTCCTTGTTGCTCAGGCCGGTCGCGGCGAGCCGGGCGACGCGCAGCTCCTGGCCGGTCAGCTCCGCTGCCGGGGCGGCCGGGGCGGCCGGGGCGGCCGGGGTGGCCGAGGTGGCCGAGGTGGCCGAGGCTGCAGCAGCGGCCAGGTGGCCTGGTGCAGGGCGCCGAAGGCGAACTCCGTCTCCGCTTCGACGCCGACCGCCCGCAGGACGGCGAAGCCGAGCAGCGGGCGCCCTGAAGGGCATCTCCCCGCAGAATCCGCTGCCACCGCGCCGACTGACAGGCCACCGAGCCGACCGACTGACGGGCTGCAACAACTGGACGGAAGCCGGGCCGTAGTCGGAACACAGAGCCCTGGCGGCGCCCTGACGAGGAAGCAGCCGCCTGCCGCGCAGTGCACAGAGCCTGTCCCAGGGCGCACGGGCCGGGATGTCGCGGGTTGCCTGTCACGGGCGACGCCTACGCTCGTGAACGGTCACTCCCCGCAACAATGACGAGGCGCAGAGGTGTGTATTCGTGGAGCGATGGACCAGGCGCGAGGACGGGCGGCTGCTCACCGGCCAAGGCCGCTACGTCGCCGATATCGCGGTGCCGGGTTGTCTGGACGCGGTCTTCGTCAGAAGCAGGGTGGGCCACGGCACTTTGCGCGAGGTGGACTGTGCCGCCGCCCGTGCGGTGCCCGGTGTGGTGGGTGCCTGGTCTGCCGCGGAGCTGTCGGAGTTGCCCGCGGTGCCGTACACGGTGCTGGCCGGGCTGTCCCACGAGGAGTCGGTGGCCGGTCGGGAGTGGCCGGCGCTGGTGAAGGACCGGGTGCGGTACGCGGGCGAGGCGGTCGCGGTGGTCCTGGGGGAGGACCGTTACCGGGCCGAGGACGGGGCGGCGGAGGTCTCCTGCCGGGTCGATCCGCTGCCCGCGATGGTGACGCCGTCCGCCGCGGCGGACGATTCGGTGCGGCTCTTCGACGGGCTGAGCAACATCGCGTTCCGAGGCGAGGCCGGGAAGCCGGTCGAGGAGTCGGTGTGGCGGGAGGCGGCGGCCGTGGTGGAGGGCCGGTACCGCCAGCAACTGCTGATGCCCACGCCGATGGAGTGCCGCACGATCCTCGCCGTGCCCGAGGGGGACCGGCTGACGGTGTGGTCGGGGCACCAGATGCCGCATCGGCTGCGTCGTGAACTGGCGGCGTTGCTGGGGTGGTCGGTGGACCGGGTGCGGGTGGTGGTGCCGGATACCGGTGGGGCGTTCGGGTCGAAGAGCGCGGCGTTCCCGGAGTTCGTCGTGGTCGCCTTCCTGGCGGTGAGGCTGGGTCGGCCCGTGCGGTGGATCGAGGACCGGCTGGAGTCCATGCTGGTCGCGACCCGGGGTCGGGGGCAGGACCAGCGGGTGCGGCTCGCGGCTGACGCCGATGGGCGGTTGCTCGGCTACGAGTTGGAGATCGAGGCCGACGTGGGCGCCTATCCGCACCTCGGGGTGGGGCTGCCGATGCAGACCGCCTGGCTGGCGACGGGCCCGTACACCACTCCCCAGGTGCATGCGAGTGTTCGCTCGGTGCTGACGAACACGATGCTGACGTATCCCTACCGCGGTGCCGGCCGGCCGGAGGCGACGATCGCGCTGGAGCGGGCGATGGACGTGATGGCGCGTCGGCTGGGTCTGGATCCGGCGGAGCTGCGGCGGCGCAACTTCGTCCCGCCCGGGAGCTTCCCGTACCTGACGCCCACCGGGCGGTGCTATGACAGCGGGAACTACGCCGCCGCGCTGGACCTGGCGCTGGGAACCCTGGGGTACGACGAGTGGCGGGCCGAGCAGGCCCGGCGCCGCACGGATCCGGGCGCCCTGCCGCTGGGCATCGGCCTGTCCTGTTACGTGGAGCGTTCCGGTGGCGAGGCGGGCGGGCTGCACGAGTTCGGCAGTGTCGAGGTCGGCGAGGACGGCACGGTCACCGCTCGGTGCGGTGCGGCGCCCAGCGGTCAGGGACACGAGACGGTCTTCGCCGCGCTGGTCGCCGGGACGCTGGGGGTGGCCGAGGAGCGGGTCCGGTTGGTCGAGGGGGACACCGACGAGCAGCCCGAGGGCCTGGGCTCGTTCGCCAGCCGTTCCGCGCAGGTGGTGGGCGCGTTGCTTCAGCATGTCTCGCGGTCGCTGATCGAGAAGGCCAGGGAGCGGGCAGCGCGGTTGTGGGATCTGCCGGTTGACGAGGTGGAGTGGTCCAACGGCATCGTGCATGCCGCTAAGGACGGCCCGGCGGCCATCGGCGTGGCGGACCTGGTGAAGGTCACCGGGCCGTTGCGGGTGGACGACCGGTTCGAGTCGGGGATGGCCTTTCCGTTCGGCTCCCACGCGGTGGTGGCCGAGGTCGATCCGGAGCTGGGCACCGTCCGGCTGCTGCGGGTGGTGACCGTGGACGACTGCGGAGTGGTGCTCGATCCCATGATCGTGCGCGGGCAGGCCTTCGGGTCGGCCGTCCAGGGCATCGGCCAGGCGCTGTACGAGGGAATGACCTACGACGACGACGGCGTGCCGGTGCTGGCCTCGGGTCTGCTGGACTATCTGCTGCCGACGTTCACCGAGGTCCCGCCGATCGAGGTCAAGGACACCTGCACCCCGAGCCCGGCGACGCCGCTGGGCGCGAAGGGCGCGGGCGAGTCGGGGTGCATCGGTACTCCGGCCGCGATCGTCAACGCGGTGGCCGACGCGCTGCGGATCGCCGACCCGGACCTGTTGCAGATGCCGCTCACCCCGGACGTGGTCTGGCGAGCGGCCCGCGCCCCGAAACACGAGGAGGAGGTCCGGTGAAGCCCGCCGCTTTCGACTACGTCGTGCCGCGCACGGTACCCGAAGCCGTGGAGGCACTCGGTGACCTCGGGCGGAAGGCCCAGGTGCTCGCCGGCGGGCAGAGCCTGATTCTCGACATGCACCTGCAGCGCATCCGCCCCGAGCTGGTGGTCGACATCAACCGCATCGCCGGGCTCGACCGGTTGAGCGTGGACGGCGACACGCTGCGGGTGGGCGCCCTGGTCCGCCACGGCGCCTTCGAGTCGGCGCAGGCCGTGCCGGGCCCGCTCGGCGCGCTGTTCGCGCATGCCGCGGTGAACATCGCGCATCCGCCGATCCGCTCCCGCGGCACGATGGTGGGCAGCTTCGCCTGGGCGCACCCCGCCTCGGAGTGGTGCGCCATCGGCACCGCCCTGGGCGCCGACATCGAGGTGCGCGGCCTGGAGGGCAGACGCACGGTCGCGGCCCGCGACTGGTTCCACGGTCCGCACCGGACCGCGCGCCGACCGCAGGAACTCATCACCGCCGTGCGGTTCCCGCTGCTCGGCGACGACACAGGGGTCGGCTTCGTCGAGCACCGGCGCACGCACTTCTGCTTCGCCCAGGTGGCCGTCGCCGCCGCGCTGACCGTGTGCGACGGGGTGATCAGCGAGGCGCGGATCGGCCTGGTCAACTGCGCCGACCGGCCGCTGCGGGCCCACGCAGCCGAGCAGTCGCTGATCGGCACCGAGGTCGGCGCGCCCGTGGACGGCTACCGGCTGCCCGACGGCCATCCGTTCACCCACGCGGGCCGGATCGCGGCGACCCAGGACGCCGCACCCCTGCCCGAGCCGTTCGCCGATGTCGAGTACAAGCGGCACGCCATCGCGGTCCTGGTCGGCAGGACACTGTGCCAGGCGGCGAACGACCAGCGGTCGCGCCTCGCCCAGCCCAAGGGAGACCACACGTGAAGATCACTCTTACGGTGAACGGGGAGGCGTATCCGCTCGACGTGGAGCCGCGCCGCATCCTCGCCGACGTGCTGCGGGAGGACTGCCGGCTCACCGGCACTCACCTGGGCTGCGAGCACGGGATCTGCGGGGCGTGCACGGTGCTGGTGGACGGCGAGGCCGTCCGGTCGTGCCTGATGTTCGCGGTGCAGTGCGACGGCAGTTCGGTGCGCACCGTGGAAGGGCTCGCCGGGCCCGAGGGTGAGCCCCACCCGCTCCAGCGTGCGTTCTCCGCCGAACACGCCCTGCAGTGCGGCTTCTGCACCCCGGGATTCCTGATGGTGGCCGCCGGGGCGCTGGAGGCCGATCCCGCCATCGGCGACTCCCCGGAGCGCGTCGACGGCCTGGTCGGTTCCAACATCTGCCGGTGCACCGGCTACGAACCCATCCGCCGCGCGATCCTGCGGGCCGCGCGCGAGCAGACCGGAGGAGAGCGGGACGCCGGTAACCGGTGACATCCCCGCGGGGATCATCGACGGCCACGCGCACTGGCTGCCACGCGACCTGCTCGCACACCGACCACGCGGCGATCGCCAGGGCCGCGGGTGCGCGGGGCATCCGGGTGGAGCAGCCGGCGGAGGTGCGCGAGGCCCTCCGGCACCCGGGCCCGGCCCTCGTCGACGTCGTCACCGACCCCAACGCGCTCTCCATCCCGCCCAGGATCACCTCCGAGCAGCTCATCGGGTTCGCCCTGTCCGCCGGCCGCACCGTCGTGAACGGCGGCGTCGGACGCATGGTGCAGCCGGCCCGCGCCAACCTGCGCAACATTCCCGGAATTTGATGCAGCGTCATGCAAGGGCGGCGGACGGCGGATGGGGTCTGCCGCCCGCCGCCTTACCTGTGCGCTGTCTTGGCGGGTCAGTTGGCGATGGTGGCGTGCATCTCCCAGGCCAGGATCTCCGCGGGTTCGACCGCGGTGACCCTCTGCCCGCCGATCGCGGTGAAGCGTACGGCGTCGCCGGCGGCCAGTGGGCCGATGCCTTCCAGGGCGACATTGCCGCGCGGGACGAAGAGGTGCACGAAGGGGGCGTCGGGCAGTTCGGCGCTCTGGCCGGGTTGCAGCCGGGCCACGTGCAGCGCCGCGTAGCGGTTCCTGATGCGGATGGCGGCGGCGCCGTCGTGCTTGTCCATCCCGGAGGCGACCGGGATCAGGCCGCCGGACAGCAGCGCGTCGTCGATTTCGAGCTGCTCATAGCCGGGTGTGATGCCACCCTCGTCGGGGACGACCCACATCTGCACGAAGTGGACGGGATCGGTGTGGGCGTTGGCGCCGCTGAGGCGCCAGGAGTCGTTCTTCTCCGAGTGCAGGATGCCGGTGCCGGCGCTCATGCGCTGGGCGAGTCCGGGGTAGATCACGCCGGAGTGGCCGGTGGAGTCCTGGTGGACCAGCGAGCCCTGTAGGACCCAGGTGACGATCTCCATGTCGCGGTGCGGGTGGGTCTCGAAGCCGCTTCCCGGGCGGACGGTGTCGTCGTTGTTGACGAGCAGCAGCCCGTGGTGGGTGTTGGCGGCGTCGTAGTGTCCGCCGAAGGAGAAGGAGTGCTTGGAGTCCAGCCAGTCGATCTTCGTGGCGAGGCGCTCGCCGGCGCGGCGGACGTCGACGCGGGGGTGGTTCGCGGTGGTGTTCACCGTGTTCTCCTTTCGGGCGGTCCGGGAGCTCTCGCGAGGGCCCGGTGGCGCCTTTGTGGCACCCTGCACAAGAGAACATAGTTCATTGTTCAACTATTCCGTCCGGGGGCGCCTCGCGGGGGCGGTGTCAGGGCCCGTACTGCTCCAGCAGGCGCAGCCAGATCTCACTCATGGCGGGGAACGCCGGGACGGCGTGCCACAGACGCTCCAGCGGGACCTCGCCGACGATGGCGACGGTCGCCGCGTGGATCAGTTCGCCGACACCGGGGCCGACCAGGGTGCAGCCGACCACGACGGATCGCTGCTCGTCCGCGACCAGCTTGGCGTGCCCGCGGTAGCCGTCGGCGAGCAGCGAGGCTCCGGCGACGTCGCCGATCGGGTACTCCACCGCCCGGACCGGGAGCCCGGCCCGGCGGGCCTGCTCCTCGGTCAGGCCGACGGCGGCGGCCTCCGGCCTGGTGAAGACCACCTGCGGTACGGCGTGGTGGTCGGCGGTGGCCGCCCAGGCGGCCCAGGGGGTGGGGTTCGCGTGGCGTCCGGCGGCGCGTGCCGCGATCGCCGCCGCGCAGGCCCGGGCCTGGTACTTGCCCATGTGGGTGAGCGGCGAGCGTTGGTTGATGTCGCCGGCCGCGTAGAGCCAGCCGGCGGCGACCTCCGTGACCCGGCAGCTGCCGTCCACGAGCAGCCGGCCGCCGGGCGCCAGGCCGACCGTCTCCAGGCCGAGCCCGGCGGTACGCGGACTGCGGCCGGTGGCCACCAGGAACTCCTCGGACTCCACCGTGGAGCCGTCGGCCAGGTACGGCGTGACCACGCCGGTCGAGCCGTCCCGGGTCAGGCGCTCGACCTCGGCCCCGGTGCGTATCCCGACGCCCTCGCCGCGCAGCCCGTCGGCGACCCGCACCGCGGCGAACGGCCCCCAGGCGGGCAGCAGCCCCTCGCCGCGCACCATGGCGAACTGCCAGCGGGACAGTTCCACCGTCGCGGACGACGCCATGGTGACTCCTGTCAGCGCTGCGAGGCGGGGTGCGGGTGGAGCGGGTGGGTCACAGCCGCACCAGTGGGGTGTCCACCAGGTGCTCGGCCAGGAACCACACCTGCGCCTCGCCGGTCCGCGCGACCTGGGAGACCAGCAGGTCGTTGGTGCCGTCGTCGCCGAGCGCCGCGACCCGGCCAGCGGCATCACGGGCGTCGACGAGGATCGCCTCGTGCGCCGCCAGCAGCCGCGACAGCATCGCCGGCACCTCCTCGACGCCGTCCGGCGGACGCGGGATCGAGGTGATCTCCGCGACGTGCCGCGGGTCGCCGACCGCCACTCCGCCGAGGGACTGGACCCGCTCGGCGAGCACGTCCACCAGCGCCAGTTGCTCGTCCGCGTGCTTGTCCAGCAGCAGGTGCAACTGGTAGAAGGTCGCCCCCCGCATCAGCCAGTGGTGCTTCTTGTGGAGCGTGTAGAGGATCCGGGTGTCCGCGAGTACCCGGTTGAGCCGCTGGCAGGCGTACAGGCGTACAGGCGCGCATCGTGGGAGAGGCCGAGCGGAACCTGGGTGACGGTTCCGAACTCCTGGATCTCCTGGCCCTTCTGGTGCAGCAGTGGCTGGCTGCTGCCGCCGATGGTGGGGCGGTCGGAACTGCTCATGGGAACTCCCTCGGCCGTCGCGGTCCGGTGACCCCCCGGTCGCGGTCCAGTGACTCGGGCAAAGCTATGGGCGCGCGAAGTGCGGGATTGTTCCGAAGCGCACCGATCATTGCCCCTGCGCGCCCGGCTCGGGCGCACGCCGTCACCGAGCCGGGGTGAGCGGGTGATCGTCGCCCCCTGCCCGGGCGCGCCATTCGCGGGGCGTGACGCCGTAGGCGGCGCGGAAGACGCGGCTGAAATGGGTCGGGCTGACGAATCCCCAGCGCCGGGCCACGGCTGAGACGGTCGGTGTGGCGAAGGCGCGCCGGGACAGGTCGTGTGCGCACATGTCGAGCCGGCGGCGTTGGATCCAGCGGGTCACCGTGGTCTCCTCACCCTGGAAGAGCTTGTGGAGGTAGCGGACCGAGACGTGGTGTGCGGTGGCGATCCGCTCGGGCGAGAGTGACGGGTCGCCGAGACGGCACATCATGTAGTCCTTGATCCGCGCGAGCATGGCCGGCGCCATCTCCGGTGCCGTCGGGTCCAGATGGCCGCTGTGCTCCTGGATGAGCAGGGCCAGCAGATCGACGGCCGTGTCGGCGAGCCGGATCCCTGCGCAGGGGTCGAGCTTCGCCGCCTCGGAGGCCAGCTTCCGCAGGTACGTGGTGACCAGCCCGACGGATCCGGACGCGGATGCGAACGGCGCGGCGGTGGCCGCCCCGAGGTCTCGGTCGGACACGTGCAGGACGTGTCGAGGCAGCCGGAACGCGGTGAACCCGAAGGCGCCCGGGAACTCCTTGGCGAACGGGCGACTGGAGTCGCAGAGCGCCAACCCGCCCGGGCCGCAGATGATTTCCCGGCCGTCCTGGGAGATCCTCGCGTGGCCCTGGTGTTGAATCGTGAACGCGACCCAGCCCTCGCCGCCGGCCTCGATCGTTCGGCGGCTGCGGGTGACCACCTGCGGTCCGGCTGCCACTCCGGAGATCTGCACGACTCCCAGCCGGTCACTGCTGAGGGTCCCGGGGGAGGGCTCCCGTTCGAGGAGCCGGAGCTCCAGCGGAATGAACGCCCGCGCGACGGCCTCGTGCCAGAACTCGGCACGCTCGCCGGGGGACAGGGATTCGGTGGATACGGTGGTTGGCACAGGGCTCCCCTCGTCGTCAGCCGTGGGCGTTGGGCATGGAGTCACCACCGCTGACCTGGCACTATCTTGCAGGCGTCGCACAGGGCGGCGCTTCTGCCAGATGACCGGTCTCGGCGGTGGAACGCATGGAGCAGCCGCGGGCAAGGACCAACAGCAGGGGTGGGCATGGAGAGCTTCGGCGGCTCGGAGATCGTCGGCAGGGAGCGTGAGCTGGCGCGGATCGCGGGGGTGCTCGACGCGGTGGACAGCCGTGCCGGCGTCCGCGCCCAGGTGCTCGTGCTGACCGCCGAACCCGGCGCGGGCAAGAGCACGCTGGTCGACTGGGCCGCGGCCCGGGCGGCGGGCCGCGGCTTCCAGGTGCTGCGGGCTCGCGCCGGTGAGGGTGAGGAAGGTTTCGGATTCGCCGGGTTGCACCAGCTGCTGCGGCCGCTGCTGGGGGAGGCCGACCGGTTGTCCGCTCCGCAGCGGGAAGCGCTGCTGGTCGCCTTCGGTCAGCAGGCGGCTGCCGGCGACCGGCAGCCCGATCCGCTGCTGATCCGTTACGCGGTCCTGAGTCTGCTGTCCGACGCGGCCACCGGCCGGCGACTGCTCCTGCTCGTCGACGACGCCCAGTGGCTGGACCAGGGCAGCGTGGAGGTGCTCGCCTTCCTCGCCCGTCGGCTGGACGGCGAGGCGATAGGCGTCCTGCTGGCCGCGCGGGAGGAAGGCCTTCCCGGGCAATTCGACCGGGAGTTCGCCGTCCTGGCCGTCACACCGCTGGACCGCGCGGCCGCGGGCCTGCTTCTCGACCGCCAGCCGCAGCCGCCGCGCGGCCGGGCCCGGCTGCGGATCTTCGAGCAGGCTAGCGGCAACCCGCTGGCGCTGACCGAGCTGGCCCGAGCCGTCGCCCGGGAGCCCGGCGGAGCGAAGGGGGCGGACGCCGCCGAATCGCTTCCGCTCACCGCCCGGCTGGAACGCATCTTCGCGGCGGATCTCGCCGGCCTCCCGCAGCGGACCCGGCAGGTGCTGCTGCTGGCCGCCGCGGCCGGCCCCGCGCAGTTCTCCGAGGTGCTGCGGGCCACCCCGGACGCGGGGGACCCGCAGGTGTGGCTACCCGCCGAACGGGCGGGTCTGGTGCGACTGGAGTCCGGGCAGGCCCGGCTGCGCCATCCGCTGGTGCGCTCCGCCGTCTATCAGGCGGCCTCCTTCGAGGAGCGGCGCGCCGCCCACCAGGCGCTGGCCGAGGCACTGGTGGACGACCCCGACCGGCACGCGTGGCACCTTGCCGCAGCCACGCTCGGACCGGACGAGGAGGTGGCCGGGGCACTGGCCGCCGGCGCGGAGCGGGCACGCCGACGCGGCGGATACGCCGCCGCCGCGGCCACCCTCGAACGTGCGGCCGCACTGACCCCGGACGCGAACCTGCGGGCGAGGCGGCTGCTCGAAGCCGCCACCATGGCGATGCTCGGCGGCTGCCCCCAGTGGGTGGGCGAGCTGGCGGTCAGGGTCTGTGCGATCGCGGAGGACCCGGAACTGCTCGCCGAGGCGTCCATGCGCGCCGGCTGGTCCCTGGCGGTGACCACCCGGCACGAGGAATCGCTGGGATTTCTGGTGCCCGTCGCGCAGTCCATGGTCGAGCGGGCACCCCAGCTCGCCCTGGGCGCGTTGGGCACGGCAGCCACCCCGGCGTACAACGCGGGCTCCCTCTTCTACCGCGCGGAGCTGCGCCGGATCGCCGAGCTGGTGCCGGAACAGCCGGACGAGGTGGACCGGATCTGGCTGCGGGCCGGCACCGAACCCTTCACGGACCGCGAGTGGGCGCTGCCCGAGCTCCGCCGCTGCGTGGCCGAGGCGCCCGAGGACTCACTCGCGCATCTGGCCGAACTCGGCGCCGCCGCCTGGATTCTCGACGAGACGCAGCTGGCCGTTCGGCTGCTCGGCCAGGCGATGGACCATCTGCACCGGGCTCCGACGGCCGGCGGCAACGCGGTCGTCGCGCAGGCGCTCGCGCTCGCACTCTTCGACAGCGGCGCCTGGTCCGCGGCGCGGTCCACCGCGCAGGAGGCGTACCGGGTGGCCGTCGAGGTCGGCTCGGACAACGCCGCGGTGGGATCGCCCATCCTCCAGGGCACCCTGCTCGCGCTGCACGGCGACGCGAGCGGGGCGCGCGAGCTCATCGGGACGGCCGTCGCCGGGGTGGACCTGTCCTGCTCGCCCAGCCTGTTCGTACGGTCCTGCCACGCGCTCGCCCTGGCAGCCCTCGCCGAGGGTGACCACCTCGCGGCGTACCGGCAGCTGCGAGCCGTCTTCTCCCGCGACTTCCACCCCGCCCCGGTGCACTACCACGCGTCGTACTACTACCTCGGCGACCTCGCCGCCGCGGCTGTCCGCGCCGGTCACGAGGACGACGCGCGGGCCGTGCTGGAGGTTGCCGTGCGCTCGCTCGGCTGGCTGCGCTCCGCGCGCCTGGAGGTGGTGGTGAACCGGGCCTGCGCGCTGCTGAGCGGGCTGGACCAGGCGGAGCAGCACTTCCGCGCCGCCCTCGCGGACCCGGCCGGTGACCTGTGGCCCTTCGAACGGGCGCTGGTGCGGCTGGAGTTCGGGGAGTGGCTGCGTCGCCACCGCCGGGTCACCGAGGCGCGCACCGAGCTGAGCGCCGCCCTCGGCGTCTTCGAACGGCTCGACGCCCGTCCCTGGACCGAGCGGGCCGCCTCGGAGCTGCGGGCCGCCGGTGTGCCGACCACCCGTACGGAGACCGCCGGCCGCACGGCCGACCTGACTCCGCAACAGCTGGAGATCGCCCGCGCGGCCGCCGCCGGTCTGACCAACCGGGAGATCGGCGCCAAGCTCCTGCTCTCCCCGCGCACCGTCGGCTTCCACCTGCACAAGATATTTCCCAAGCTCGGCATCACCACCCGGACCCAACTGCACGACGCGCTGGGGGACGCGCAGCGTGCGGGCTGACCGCCGGTCCGCGTGGCGACGCCGGCCGGCCGCTACAGCTCGTCGTGGCCGGGCTTGAACGAGGTACCCACGACCGGCGGCAGCAGGGTGCGCGCGTAGCGCAGGACGTCATGGGCGTTGTTGACGGTGGTGCCACCGATGCGCAGGGGCGCGGGGCGCGGATTGGGGCCGACCCCCATCTCGTTCCAGTAGAAGTTGGACAGTGCGTCCCAGTTGTTCTCCAGCTGCTGCACCCAGGAGGGAATGCTGCTGCCCGGGCTTCCCCTGTCGTTCAGGACATTACGGAAGACGCCCTCGACGTCGTTGAACCGGACGGCCTCGGAGGTGAACTGGAGGAGCAGCATCAGCGCGCGGGCGGTCGTGCGCGGATCCTGATCGGCGGAGCGCTGGTTGGCCAGGTCGACGACGGCTCGCCGCACGCTGTCGAAGGAGACCGGCGTGGTGGACCGGTCCCGCTGGGCGGTGCGGGCGAGGGAGACGTAGTTGCCGCCGAACGGGAGCCTGCGGACTCCCGGAATCGGGGCACTGGCGAAGATGTCGTTGAAGACGTACGAGACGCCCGGGGTGGCCTGGGGGGAGAACCCCACCACGTAGAGATTGTCGGGATTGATCCAGAGGTCCACCCCCCCGGCCGGTGCCGCCGTCGTCGTCGGCCGTCAGCGAGACCCTGACGACGCCCTCGTCGTGCTTTGTCAACGTCAACTGCGCTGTTCGCAGCCATGGTTGACAGTAAATCGGACGAGTTGACGAGCTGTGTCCCGGCCTTGCCCCAGGGCGTACAAGCGCTGCCTGATTGCGTGCCCAACTGCCCAACTGCCCAACTGCCTGCCTGCCTGACGGGCCGGCCGGCAGTGGCACCCGGGTCGGCTGGGGACTGCGCGCAGAGACCAGAGGTCGGGCGCCGTCGGACAACGCGGCCTGGCCGGGCGGTTCTACGGTAGCGGCCACGCCTCGGGACTCGGGCGCCGGCCGGGCGACGCCGCGGCCGACACCCGCCGGGCGACGCCGCGGCCGACACCCGCCGGGCGACGCCGCGGCCGACACCCGCCGGGCGACGCCGCGGCCGGCACCTGCCGGGCGGACCACCCCGCACCATGAGGAGACGGAAATATGGCCAAGGACCGCGGCGACGTGCCGCTCCGGCACCAGGTGCTCTTCTACCCGGTGACCGACGCCGCCTTCGACACCAACTCGTACCACCAGTTCGCGACCGGCTACTTCCTGCGCCGCGACGGCATGGAGTGGTTCTGGGACCAGTACACGACCGACCCTGCCCAGCGCGCCGAGATCACCGCCTCCCCGCTGCGCGCCACCACCGAGCAGCTGACCGGTCTGCCCGCCGCGCTGGTGATCACCGGCGAGGCCGACGTGCTGCGCGACGAGGGCGAGGCATACGCGAACAAGCTCCGGGCGGCCGGCGTCCCGGTCACCGCCGTGCGCTACCAGGGCATCATCCACGACTTCGTGATGCTCAACGCCCTGCGCGAGACGCACGCGGCCCAGGCCGCCATCACCCTGGCGACCCAGACCCTGCGTGCGGCGCTGCACGCCGTCTGACGTCCGCTCCGCACCGTCGAGGACCCGGTGCCACCGTGCTGTGCACCGGCGGTGCCGGGTCCTTGTTCGCGTGCCCGGCTGAGCAGGCGCTCCGGGCCGCAGTGGTGCACGTCGCCGTGTGCCGTGTGTCGTGCGCCGCTGCCGTGACCGATCCGGCGGCGATCCAGCCGAGTGTCCCGGCCGGTTACGACCGCGAGCCGCCGTCATGGATCTCGGCGATGTAGCCGCCGGGGAACTGCACCATCGCGCTGTCGCGCCGGGGGGAGGCGTACGGCCCCCACAGCACAGTCGCGCCGGCGGCCCGGGCCTTGGCGAGGGTCGCGGCGAGGTCGCTCACGGCGTAGCCGGTGCTCTCGCGTCCGAAGGGGTAGGGCAGATGCCCGTCGGTGACCGCGACGGAGGTGTCGCCGAACGGTGAGCTGATCCGGATCCGCCGGTAGGAGGTGCCGGGCAGGCCGAGTTCGGCGCCCGGTGCGTGGTTGTCGTCGGAGACCACCATGCCGCCGGTGAAGCCCAGGTACGAGTGCAGGAAGGATCGGGTCGCGCCGCTCGGCAGGTAGAGCCGGTTCTCCGGTACGGACGCGAGCGCCGGGTACGAGGGTGCCTTGGTGTGCCAGTACAGCTGCGCGTAGATGCCGCCGGGGAACTGGACGATCGCGTCGCGGCCGATCGGGTCGGCGAACGGCGCGACGACCGTGTTCGCCCCGTCCGCCTCGGCCTTGCGCACGCCGCGGTCCAGGTCCGTGACGAGCCAGCCGGTGCGCTCGGCGCCGAACGGGTAGGGGACGGGCGTCTGGTAGTCGAAGACGGAGAGCGTGCCGACGGGGGAGAGGACGAGCTCGGACTTGGTCAGGCTCGGGGTCGGTGTGACGTCGGCGAGGACCTGCGGCGTGTTGGTGCCGCCGAAGGTCGCCTCCCAGCTGCTGACGAAGGAGTCCATCGCGCCGGGCGTCACGTACACGTGCGTCGTGTCGTACTGGGGGCCGACGGCGAGGCCGGGGCGTCCGGCGGTGGGCGCCGCGGGGGCCGACGGTGCGGTGACGAAGGCCAGCGCGGTGGTGGCGGTGACCGCCGCCAGCAGGCGCAGGGAGAGGCGCATGGGCATGTGAAGTGTCCTTCCGGGAGACAGAGTTGGCCGAGGGGGTGACGGCGGGGCGGACGCCTCAGTCGCGCTCGCGGTAGCCGACCGCGATCGCGGCGACCAGGACCGTGCCGGCCAGCAACGCCCAGCCGAGGTGTCCGTGGATGACGAGCGCGGCTCCGGGAGCGGCGCCCGCGAGCATCGCCAGGACCGCGTAGAGGCGCCGGCCCAGGCGGGGGTTGGCGCCGCCGGCCAGCGAGGAGTCCGCGGCGAGGCCGGTCAGGGTGAGGGTGAGCACCGTCGTGGTCAGGTCCGGCACGCCCAACTTGCGGACCGTGCCGTTGCGCAGGCCCATGGCCACGGCCAGCAGCGCGATCAGTGCCTCCTGCTGCGCCCGCCCGCTCGCGGTGAACGTGATGGCGGTCGCCGCGGCTTGCAGCGCGGTCTCGGCCAGCAGCGCGGTGCGCAGCCAGCGCTCCCGGCGGCCGTCGCGCTGTCGCAGCGCCAGCCGGCCGGCCAGGACCGAGCCCAGCAGGAAGGCGGCGAGCGAGGTGAGCGAGCCCGCGATCGAGAAGCCGGGCGTGCCCACCATGGCGAAGGCGACCACGACGACGTTCCCGGTCATGTTCGCGGTGAACACGTGGCCGAGCCCCAGGTAGCTCACCGCGTCGATCAGGCCGCTGACCGCGGTCAGCGCGAACAGGGCCAGGGCCAGCGGGTGGCGGTCCCGGACCTGCGCGGCGGCCACGGTGCTGTCGGACTGGGTGGTCGTCATCTGGGCGTCCTTCAGGGCTGTCCAGCGCGGTGCGCCACCGGGGGTGCGGGGCCCGGCGGCGCACGGCGGATACGGAATACGGGAGGCGGAATGCGGGATAACGGGATGCGGGATGTGGGTCAGAGGAAGCAGGGGTCGTCGAGGGCCGGCCCGCCCGGGCCGGGGACGAGAAGTCCGCGCGCCTGCCGCCACTCGCGCTGCTCGTCGGAGGCGGCGGCTGCCTCGGCCACCTGCGCGGCCTGCCGGACGCCGGTGAGGCTGGGCGCGGGGGTGGCCTGGTAGCCGCCGAAGCGCGCCACGGGGCTCCACAGCGGGACCACGGCCGGCAGCTCGGGGGCGAGACCCTCGTGCTCCTGGACACTGTGCACGATGCGGCCGCCGACCACGGTGAGGACGGACTCGATGTGGGGGATGTCGGCCTCGTCCACCGTCAGGTAGTCGGCACTGAGCACCGCGAAGTCGGCGTAACAGCCCACCCGCAGTCGGCCCTTGACCTCCTGCTCGCCGGTGAGCCGGGCGCCGCCCAGGGTGTAGAGCTCCAGCGCCTCCTCGCGGCTGAGCCGGTTGGCCGCCGGGCGGAGCGTACGTCCGCCGACGGCGCGCCCGGAGACCAGCCATTGCAGCGCCACCCACGGGTTGTAGGAGGAGACCCGGGTGGCGTCCGTGCCCGCGCCGACCGTCAGCCCGCGTTCCAGCATCGCCCGCACCGGCGGCGCCTCGGCAGCCGCGGCGGCGCCGTAGCGGCGCACGAACGCCTCACCCTGGAAGGACAGCCGGTTCTGCACCGAGACGGCCCCGCCGAGCGCGGCGATCCGGTCCAGACTCGCGGAGGAGACCGTCTCGGCGTGGTCGAAGAGCCACCGGTTCCCGCCCGGGAAGAGGCCCTCGGCGGCGAGCCTCTCGAAGACCGCCAGGTCGCGGCGGATCGTCTCGTCGTAGCTGGCGTGCAGCCGAAAACCCCAGCCGTGCTCCATCAGCAGCCGGACGGCCTGCTCGAACCCGGCCTCGTACGGGCCGAGTTCGGGGCGCGGCTCGGTGAAGTTCTCGAAGTCCGCAGCCGCCCAGGTGAGATTCTCCCCGGCACCGTTCAGCCGCAGCCACTCGTCCCCGTCACCCGGTCGGACGGTGGCCACCCAGCGCGCCAGGTCGTCCAGCTCCTGTCCGGCGGTCTGCGGGAAGAGGTGGTAGGCGATCCGCAGCGTCAGCTCGCCGTTCTGCGCGAGCTGCATGACGGTGCCGTAGTTCTCCGGGAAGCTCTGGAAGCCGCCGGCCGCGTCGATGGCCGAGGTCAGCCCGAAGCGGTTGAGCTCGCGCAGGAAGTGCCGGGTGGAGGCGGCCTTCTCGGCCTCGTCCAGCGTCGGCGCCTTGGCGAGCGTGGAGTACAGCAGCAGGGCGCCGGGGGCGGCCAGCAGCAGGCCGGTCGGCTGTCCGTCGTGGCCGCGCACGATCTGGCCGCCCACCGGGTCCGGGGTGTCGCGGTCGAACCCCGCGGCCCGCAGCGCCGCCCGGTTCATCAGCGCCGACTGGTACAGGTGCAGGACGAAGACGGGGGTGTCGGGCGCCGCGGCGTTCAGCTCGGCCACCGTGGGCAGCCGGCGCTCGGCGAACTGGTCCGCGGACCAGCCGCCGACCACCCGGACCCACTGGCCGGGCGGGGTGCGTTCGGCCTGGGTGCGGAGCATGGCCAGCGCCTGGCGCAGTGTCGGTACGCCGTCCCAGCGCAGCTCCAGCACGTAGTTGAGACCGCCCCGGACGACGTGCAGGTGCGAGTCGTTGAGGCCCGGGACGGCACGTCGTCCGAGCGCGTCGACGACCCGGGTCCGCGGGCCGATCTGCGGGATGACGTCCGCGTCGTCGCCGACGGCGATGATCAGACCGTCGCGGATCGCGACCGCGCTCGCCCGCGGGTGCGACGGGTCGCCGGTGTACACCTTGGCGTTGCGCACGACCAGGTCGGCGGCTCGGCCGGCTTCGCCGGGGTGACCGGCGCGGATCCCGGCGACAGGCATGCTCGACATGATGGTGACCGTCCTTGTCGTTCGGGCCGGACAGCGCGAGCGGCACGGCCCGTTGAGCTCTGGCACGAGTCAACCTAGGGCGGCATCGAGCTGCGACTTTGCTCTGCACGCACCGGCTCTGTCCTGTGCGGGCAGCGACCCCCGCGGGCAGCGCCGGGACCGACGGCGCACGGGAGCTCCGTGCAGTGTGGGAACAGTCCTGGGCGCGGGGGGAGAAGAGATGTCCGGGCGCCGCCGGATAGCGTCCTTGCTGTGCCGGAGAGCCTGCGGCACCGCTCGTGTCTCCGAGCCTTCGATGCCTTGCGACGTCCCCGCCGAGGTCTGCGCCGACGTCCCCGCTGATGTCCGCGCCGACGCCCCCGTGACATCCCATCAGCCGAAAGAGAGAACCGCCATGGTCGACTTCGACTCCGTGCACGCCGCCCCCAGCTCCGATCTACTGACGCCGGACAACTCGATGATGCTCTTCGTCGACCACCAGCCGCAGATGTTCTTCGGCACGGGCAGCGGCGACCGCACGGCGATCATCAACGCCACCGTCGGCCTGGCCAAGGCCGCCCGGGTCTTCGACGTCCCGGTGGTGCTGTCCACGGTGGCCGCCGATTCCTTCTCCGGCCCGATCCTGCCCCAGCTGAAGGCGGTCTTCCCGAAGCACGGGGTGGTCGACCGCACCTCGATGAACGCCTGGGAGGACGCGGCCCTGGTCGAGGCGGTCAAGGCGACCGGGCGCAGCAAGATCATCCTTTCCGGCCTGTGGACCGAGGTCTGCCTGGTGCTGCCCGCCCTGTCGGCGCTGGACCAGGGCTACGAGGTCTACGTGGTCACGGACGCTTCCGGCGGCGTCAGCCCGCTGGCCCATGAGCACGCCATCCAGCGGATGACGGCGGCCGGCGCGGTGCCGGTGACGTGGGTCCAGGTGCTGCTGGAGCTGCAGCGCGACTGGGCTCGCACCGAGACCTACCTGCCGGTCATGGACGTGGTCAAGGAGCACGCCGGCGCCTACGGCCTGGGTGTGGTCTACGCGCAGAGCATGATCAACGAGCACGCGGCCGGCTGACCGGAAACCAGGTACCACAGAAAGAGAGTTCACCAGTGAACGCAGGTCTCCTGCTGCTCCGGCTGGTCGCCGGCCTGCTGGTCGCGGGGCACGGGATCCAGAAGGTCAGCTTCCACCTCGGCGGGCGGGGGCTGGCCGGCGGCACCGAGGAGTTCCGCGGCGACGGCTTCCGCGGCGGCGTGTTCACCGCGCTCACCGCGGGAGGCACCCAGATCGGGGCCGGACTGCTCCTTGCGGCGGGTCTGCTCACGCCGCTGGCCGCCGCGGGAACGATGGGTGTGATGACGGTGGCGCTGACCGTCAAGCGGCCGCACGGGCTGTGGGTGCAGAACGACGGGTTCGAGTACCCGCTGGTGCTGGTCACGATCGGCGCGGCGCTGTCCGCCACCGGACCCGGCCGCTGGTCACTCGACGCACCGCTCGGACTGCTGCCCTGGCCCGCCTGGTGGCTGCCGGTGGCCGTACTGGCCGGCGTGGGCGGCGGCCTCGCCACCCGCCTCCTCCTGCACCGGCGCTGAACCACGCTGCCGGCACGGAGCGACCCGTGCCGACACAGCGTTCACGCTCCCTTCGACCGAACGGTGAGGCCGGCATGCCCGTGAGCAATCCCCACGACACAGCGACCGACGGGAGGTCCGACGAGTTGTGGTGCCCCTTCCCCTCCCTGCTGAACCGGCATGCCGAGCAGGCCGACCGGGAGAGCTTCGCCTGGATGGCACAGCACCGGTTGCTCGACGGGCTGCCCGAGCGTGCGGAACGGCTACGGCGTCAGCGAAGCGGTGCCCTCGCCGCTCGGACCAATCCCGAGGCGGGCGCGGAGATGCTGCGGCTGCTGGCGGACTGGTACGTCTGGCTCTTCGCCTTCGACGACGGGTACGGCGAGGACCCTGAGCGCGGCGGGCCACCGGGCCCACTGGCCCGGACAACCGCCCTGCTGGCGCGGATACTCGACGCCGACCTGCCCCTGACCGAGCTCACGGGAACCGCACGTGCCTACGCGGTGGCCCTGCGGGAGATCCGGGACCGGATCCGCGTGCACGCTTCGCCCCCGCAGCTCGTCCGGTGGGAGCGCACGGTCTGCGACTACCTGTCCGCGCAGGTCTGGGAGGCCGCGAACCGGGAGGCGTCGGCCGTCCCCGGGCTCGCCGAGTACGTGGCCATGCGCCGCCACGCGGGGGCGACGTACACCTGCCTGGCACTCATCGACATCGTGGGCGGTTACGAACTCCCGCCCGCGCAGGCGGACGGCCCGACGCTGCGCAGGCTCGCGGACATCACCGCGAACCTGGTCAGCTGGGACAACGACCTGTACTCCCATGCCAAGGAGCGCGCCGGCGGCCAGGGACGCCACAACCTCGTCGAGGTCCTCGCCCGTCACCACCGCTGCTCCCCGTCCGCAGCCCGGGACCGGGCCCTCGCCATGCGCGACCGGGAGATGAACCACTTCATCGAGGCGTGCGAAGCCGTCAGCGCCGACGCCACCGCACCGACCGCGGTGTACGCGCGCAGCCTCGGGCTGTGGCTAAGGGGGCACATCGACTGGTCCCGTGGAAGTTCGCGATTCGACACACCGTCACCCGCAGCGAGCCGGCCATGACCCGTGACCGCAGTACGGCCGGCGGCGAGGCGCCCTGCGCCGGGGGCCGGCTGCCCGGGATCGGGCACCTGATTCCGCTGATGACCCGCCCGGTGCCCTTCCTGCAGTCGCTGGCGGACCTGGGCCCCGTCGTGCGGATCCAGCTGTGGCGGCGGCCGGTCCATGTGCTCACCGCGCCCGAACTCGTGCACAGGCTACTCGTCCAGGACGCCGCGAAGACCGAGAAGGGCTTCGTCTTCGACAAGGCCCGCAGGCTGCTGGGGAACGGGCTGTTCATCTCCGAGGGCGCCTTCCACCTCCGCCAGCGACGCCTTCTCCAGCCGGCCTTCCACCGCGACAGCATCCGCACGTACACCGCCGTGATGACCCGCGAGGCAGCCCGGGCGGTGTCCCGCTGGGAGCCGGAGTCACCGCTGACGATCAGCGAGCGGATGCACGAACTCACCCTGGACGTTCTGCTGGAGGCGCTGTTCGCCACCCGCCTCGGCGCCGGCCACAAAGCCCGGATCCACCAGGCCGTGCCGGTGGTCCTCACGGGGTTCATCCAGCGGGCCCTGTACCCCTCGCCGCTCCTGGAGAAGCTGCCCGTTCCCGCCAACCGGCGCTTCGACGCGGCAGTCGAGGACCTGCGCGCGGTGGTGGACGACATCGTCGCGCAGGTCGACCGGCGTGACAGCCCGGACAGCACGCTGCTGTCACTGCTGCTCGCCGCCAGGGACGAACAGACGGGTCGGCCGATGGCCCCTCTCCAGGTTCGGGACGAGGTGGTATCGCTGCTGCTGGCGGGCACCGAGACGGCTGCCACCACACTCAGTTGGCTGTGCTACGAGCTCGCCTGCCATCCCGATCTGCAGGACGAACTGAGCGAGGAGGTACGAGCCGTCGCCAGTGACGGCACCGTCGGCTGGAGCGACCTGCCGCGCCTTGAGCGCACCGGGCACGCGCTCAGCGAAACCCTCCGGCTCCACACCCCCAACTGGATCCTGATGCGCCGCGCGGTGGCCCCCCTCCAGTGCGCCGACACCCGGCTCGCCCCGGGCTCGGAGATCCTCTTCAGCCTTACCGCGCTGCACCGTGACCCGCTCCGCTACCCCGACCCCCACCGGTTCGACCCCGGCCGATGGCGCCAGCGCGGGGACCACGCTTCGCGCAAGCTCTTCATGCCCTTCGCCGCAGGACCGCACAAGTGCGTCGGTGAGACCTTCGCCTGGACCGAGCTGCTGATCATCGCCGCGGCCGTCCTGGCCCGCTGGCGGATCGGCCTGGCCACGCCCGGCCGCGTCCACGAGACCGCCACCTCGGCCACCCTCCGTCCCCGGGGTCCGCAACTCAGGATCCACCGCCGGACAAGTCACCCAGCGGCTCCAGGGGGAGCATGACGTTCCGTCAACCGGAGACGAACGGGAACGACTACGGTCAGCTCGCCGCATGGTGAGTTGACCGGCGGAAGGAAGGAAGCACCCCGTGGACCACGGCGACCACCACACCTACGACCAGATCTTCAGCCTCTCGGCAGAGGAAGAACGAGACCGGCTGAGGCACCTCACCTCCGTCTACGACCCCATCACCGAGCACGTCATCGGTTCCCTGCTCTCCCCCGCCGGACGCAACTGCCTGGAGGTCGGCGCGGGCAGCGGGTCGATCGCCGGGTGGCTCGCCGACCAGGGTGCCCAGGTCACCGCCCTCGACCGCGACGACCGCTTCCTGCCCGCCCACCCCCGCCTGACGACCGTCACCGGCGATGCCCTCTCCGAAGACTTCGACCCGGGCCCCGTCTTCGATCTCGTCCACACCCGCTTCGTCCTCATCCACGTTCCCCGACGAGACGAACTCCTCGAACGTCTCGTCTCCTGGCTGCGCCCCGGTGGGTGGCTCGTCGTCGAGGAGACCGCCGACACCACCTCCGGGACCTCCCCGCGCCCGCACCACCGCAACGCCATGGCCGCCATGTGGCGTGTCATGTACGAAACCGCCGGCACCGACATCACGTGGACACGCCACCTCCCGACCCCGCTCGCGGACCACGGCCTCACTGACATCGGAGCCCACGTCAGCACCCTCCCTTTCCATGGCCAGGACGACATGGCGCGCATGCTGCACCTCAGCATGAAGCCGCTGTCCCGGAGGATGGTGGACACCGGTCTGGTCACCGAGGCGGAACTGGCCGACGTCTACGCGGACTTCCGGAATCCCTGTGTGTGGGACCTGGCGTTCTCCATGGTCTCGGCCTGGGGTCGGCGCGGCAGCTGACCGTTCGGGCGCGCGGGCAACGGGGTCTGCAACCGGTCATCGGGCTTCCGCAGTGCGGCAGGCGAGGTTCAGGTGCATCGAGTCAGCGTCAGTGGCCAACCGTCAACCAGAGCCTTGGTAGCGCACCGTCCGCAGCCGACCCGGCTCCCAGGCCGAAGCGCTGGGCACCAGGACCGGGCGGCGGCGGAGTCCCAGCGGGGCATGCACTCCTGGCGGCCGACGCCGATGCCGAGCCGGCGGATCTCGGCGAGGGCGTCGTTGTCGCGGATGACGGTACAGACCCCCGACTCGCCGACGGCCGCGCGGTCAGCGACATCTTCGATGAAGGCTGGGCACCGATCCTCGCCTCCATCCACCGCCAGATCGACCACTGGCAGACGGCCGACGAAACCCTCGGACCGGAAACCGTCCTGCGGCCGCTCACTCTGCACGGCTTCCGTACCGAGTCCGTCGGCGGATGGTGGGGGTCCGGCTGGTATGAGAGCACGGCCCGCCGCGCCGTCGCTCGCGCCGCGGGCAACGGCGGCCTCCCGACCGCCTTCCCCGACACCGAGCGGCTCGCGGACACCGCCGCCTGTCATCCCGATCTGCTGGACGACGACACGTTCTCCTGGCTCACCGAGGCCGTCTTCGAGGAGGAGTCCCTTCGGCGTGATGCCCTGCTGCCGGTCCCCGCAGCGGTCACCCTTCCGGACTGGGCAGCACAGGACTTGCCCGACCTCCTCCAGCCGGACATCGACGAAGAGGAACCCGACCGCACTCACACCAGCGGCTCGGAAGCGGCCGATGAGCAGCTAGGTATGAAGGCCTGACGCCGGACCGCTCACGCTGCCTTGCCGAAGCGGCGACCGGCAGAGCAACCGGCCTGGCCGGCCACCTCGGCGTCCGCCCGGTCGGGCGCGGAGGCGAGTGCCTTGACGGCTTCGTCGGCGGAGTCCTTGAGGAGGTGGCCGTAGAGATCGACGGTGATGGCGAGGTTGGAGTGGCGCAGGGTCTTGGAGACGACGGCGAGCGGGATACCGGCGGCGATCATGATGCTGGTCGTAGTGTGGTGCAGGGTCGTGCAGACCGATCTTCGGCAGGTCGAGTTCTGCGGTGCGTTTGCGGAGCTGGCCGAGGACCCGCTGGGGGCGCAGCGGCTCGCCGTCGGGGCGGGTGAAGACCAGGCCGTCGAGCCGGCCGTCGGGGTGGGCCGCCATCTGAAGGGCGGCCTGGTGGTGGAGGGCGGCCATGGCCCTGGGGGAAAGGCTGATCCACGCGCGACTTGCCTCGGTCTTGGGCTCACCGAGGTGGATCTTCCCGTTGTTCACGGCCGTCAGGGTCCAGCGGACGTAGAGCTTGTGGTCCATGAGGTGGACGTCGGACCAGTGCAGGGCGAGGATCTCACCGCGGCGCATGCCGGTGCCGAGCATGACCTCGAACAGGTCAATGAGCCGGTCGGCGTAGTGCTCCGTGTTGTGCCGCAGGAACGCCGCGGCCTGGTCGGGTCCAGCAGGTGCGCACGGCGGCGCGGGGCTTGGGCGGGACGGAGTGCTTGGCCGGGTTGTAGCGCAGCCGCCAGGAGCGGACGGCGGCGTTGAGCGCGTTGCGCCGGGTGGACACGGCCCGGTAGACGGTGACGCGACCCCGCTTGGCCTTCTGCTGGGCGGCGACCTAGCCGTTGATCTGCTTGGGGCGCAGGTCGGGGAGACGGTAGTGACCGAAGGCGGGGATCAGGTCCCGCTCGACGCAGTCCACGTAGCCGGCGTAGGTGTTGGGCGCGAGCACCTCCTTCTTCGCCGCCAGCCACTCCCGCAGGAAGCTCGCCACGGTGGTGCGGCGGTCCTCGTAGACCCCGCGCAGCTCACCGTCCAGCATCGCCTTCATCTCCCGGGCCGCCTCGGCCCGGGTGGCGAAACCGCCCCGACGGCGGGTCCGGCGCTTCCCGTCCTCCCGGGCGAGGTCGATGCAGTACGTCCACCTCCCGTGATCCGCCTCCTCCAACAACCGCACACACCACGGACCCAACTGCTTCCCCCGCCCGTCCGAGCAGCCACACCGCCGGCAGACCCGGCCACGCTGCGCACGCTGTCCCATGAACTTCCTCCCTTTCGAGTGGGGGTGATCCCGGGTGCGCGAGGCACGTCAGAACCAATCGGTCAGGACACGCTCAAGACGACACACCGCCTGGAAGATCACCATCCGTAGTCGATGGGTAGGCGACCTTGATTCGCCCTCCGTGAACCCGCCGGCCGACGTCGCTGCTGGTGGATCGCGGGGCGCTTCAACCTGCGGTTGTTGAAGGCCCGCCAGATTGGTGTCACTCGCCGTGACCGGAGCCCTGGGGACCACTTTGGGACCACGCGCGATGAGTGCCAATGAGCGCCCATGGGCGGTAACGGACGCATGTGCACGAAGTGAACGCTGACGGCATCTCACTCCGCACGATCCCCTTCGATCGGTCGAGCATGTCCGATGAGAGCAAGATGGTTGAGAAGCAAAGAAGCCAGGACCTTGAGGTCCCGGCTGGCGCTGGCGGTTCAGGCGGCGGTTGGGGTGAGATCGGCGCGGCCGAAGAGCAGCGCCCAGCCGTTGGGCAGTTGGTGAAGGATGCGGTCGGTGAGGTGGTCGCCGGCGAGGTCGGTGAGGGCGGCCAGGACAGTGGAGGTGTCCCAGCGGGCTGCGGCGAGGGTGGTGCCGAGGGCGTCGGCGACGGCTTCGACGAAGGCGGGGGCCGAGACCGGTTGGGGCAGGGGGATCTGGGAGGCGAATACGGCGCGCGCCCGCTCGGGGAGTGTGGCGGCGAGGTCGCAGCGTTCGTCGCCGGTGAGCTGGGAGCCGAGCAGCGCCAGGACGGCGGCGAGGGCGCGTTCGGCTTCGTCGTCGCTCGGGTAGCGGCCGAGGATGCGGACCTGCTGGATCAGGTGGCGGTGCCGGGTCATGGCGGTGGCCTTCCGGGCGTTGGCCGGCGGCGGGGCGGCCGTGATGGGGGTCAGGGGCGTTGGCCGGCGGCGGGGCGGCCGAAGAGCACGTCGTAGCCGGGCGGCAGTTGGAGCAGGACCTGCTCCATGAGCTGGTCGCCGGCGGCGTCGGCGACGGTGGACAGGACGGCGCCGATGTTCCACAGGGCGGTGGTTTCGGCGGCGCCTTCGATCCAAGCGGCGGTGGCGCGCACGAACCGTTCGGGGCTGAGCGGTTCGGTGGCCTGCAGTGGGTTGAGCAGGACCAGGGCGAGCGTCTCGGGCAGGCGGGCCGCGAGGTCCGAGCGCACTGCGCCGACCAGGTGCGCGCCGAGCAGGGCCAGGACGACGCGCGCGCAGCGTTCGGCTTCCTGGGGTGTGTCGTATTCGCCGCGTTCCCGGACCTGGTCCAGGAACGCCTCCCAGTGCAGTGTCATTGCGGGTTCCTCCCTCCGGTCGGCGGCGGATGCCGGGTCTGGGGCGTGTGGCCGTGCGGGCGGGGTGCTGGGGCCAGCCAGGTCGTCAGGCCGGTCAGTTTGAGGAGCCGGGCCACCGGGCGGGTGATGCCGCGCAGGGCCAGGCGCGCCCCGTTTCGGTCGGCCTGGTTGCGGGCCTCCAGCAGGACGTTCAGGCCCGAGCAGTCCATGAACGTCACCTGTGACAGGTCGAGCACCACCTGCCGGTGGTCCGCCAGCGCGCGGGACAGCTCGCGACGAAGGTCCGGGGCGGAGTCGAGGTCGATCTCGCCGCATACCCTCACCGTGAACGGTGGCGCCGGGGTAGTCATGGGGCGGCTCGCTGTCCGTTGGGCCCGCGGGTCGCGGGCGTGTCCGGAAGGTCAGGCCGGGGCCGGGGTGTCCCGTGCCGCGCCGCCGGGGGGATTGCGGGCGGCACGGGACGGCTCGGGGAGAGGTCAGGCCTGGATCTGCTTGCGCCCGTCGCCATGGGCGATGGCGATCTTGCGGGGCTTGGCCTTCTCGGCGACCGGGATTTTCAGGGTCAGCACGCCGGCGTCGTAGTCGGCGGTGATCCCCTCCGGGTCGAGGGTGTCGGAGAGCATGACCTGCCGGGAGAACACACCGAGCGGGCGCTCGGCCAGCTCCCACTTCACGTCGTCTCCCTGCCGGTGCGGACGGCGCTCGGCCTTGACGGTCACCATGTTCCGCTCGACGTCGATGTCGATCGCGTCCGGGGCCACCCCTGGCAGGTCGAAGCAGATCACGTACTCGTCACCGGCGCGGTAGGCGTCCAGTGGCATCGGGGTCGGCCGCGACCAGGTACCGGTCGTGTTGAGGAACTGCTGGGTCAGCCGGTCGAGCTCGCGGAAGGGGTCAGTGCGCAGCAGCATCGCGAAACACCTCCATTGATCGTTGGGTGCCAGTGCGCTTCACCTGACATCGTTGTAGCACGTCATCCATCCAATGACAAACTCCTAGTGTCGTCCGTAGAATGACTGCATGAGCGCGAAGCCCCCGAAGCCCGCAGCCAGACCCGAGCCGGTCTCCTTCCTCGCCGCCGCCGCAGCGCTAGCCGCCATCGACGACGCCGTGCGCACGGCCCGGGGACCTGGCCGTCCCGCAGGCCAAGACACACGGGAAGGCGGTGCCGAGCGGGCGCTGGCCGCCCTCGTGCTGCTGCGGGAGCTGCGTACCCAGCTCGCCGACTGGGAGGCTCCGATGGTCGAGGCCGCCCGCGCCGCAGGCGCCACCTGGGCCGACCTCGCCCAGCCCATGGGCGTCGCCAGCCGCCAGGCCGCCGAGAACCGCTACCTGCGCCTGCGCCCCGCCGGCACCACCGGCACCACAGGCACCACTGGCACCACTGGCACCACTGCTACCGGCGCGGAGCGGGTCAAGGCCGTGCGCGACCGCCGCGCCGCCGACCGCGCCGTCGACGCCTGGGCCCGCGACCACGCCGCCGACCTGCGCGTCCTGGCCGCCCGGATCACCGCCGCCCCCGGCCACACCCCCGAAGCCGGGCCCGCCCTGGACGCACTCACCACTGCCCTCGGCGCCACCGACGCGGCCGACCTCATCGCGCCCCTGACTGGTATGCGCCTCCATCTCGGCGACGCCCATCCCGACCTCGCCGCCCGCCTCGACGACCTCGACGACCGCACCGACCGCCTCCGCCATGACAGTGATCAACGACGCGCCTGACCCTCCTGCCCAGGACCGATGGCAGCACATCGAGGACCGCCTCGCCGCCATCGAGCTGCGGATCCGCGAGCAGAGCACTGCGGCCCTCACCGTCCTTGACACCCACCTGGCCCGCCTCGACGCCCTGCGTCGCCAGCTCGCCACCCAGCCATGGCCCCCGCAGGGCCCCGACACCCCCGGCAGCCCGGCCCGCCACCCGTGCCCGTCCGCGGGAGAGGCTCGTTGAACCGGGCGCCTGCCCGCGGTCATCAGGCCGGCGGTACGCGGCGCCGATCCCCCGGCCCGCGTACCGCCTCGCGCCGCCGTCCGGCCTCACGGGCGGTCCCCTCGGGACGGCCCGCGCCTCGTCAGCCGTGCCGCGAGCATAAAATCCCCAAAACCGGGCAAAGATGGACGATCGGACAGTGGGATTCGCGCACTACCGGATGGACGGAGCAACCGATGAGTGACCTGTCGAACAAGGCGCAGAACGTGACCGGCAAGGCCAAGGAGAAGGTCGGGGACCTGACTGGTGACCAGGAGCTGAAGGGCGAGGGGCAGGCCGACCAGGCGGAGTCGAAGCTCAAGCAGGCCGCCGCGGACGTCAAGGACGGCGTGCGCGACGTCGCCGACCGTGTGAAGGGCGTCTTGAAGCGCGACAAGTGAGAAAGGCGGAGCCGCGATGGCACTGTTTCTGTTCATCGTCCTGATCGCTGTGGTGTTCGGTTTCGTCGGCGCCCTCGTGAAGGGCCTGCTGTGGCTGCTCGTGATCGGGATCGTCCTGTTCCTCGCAGCCCTGGTACTCGGCGGCATGCGTCTGGGCAGCCGACGCTCCGGGCGCAGGTAGGGAAGGCGGGCCATTCGCCGTGACGCAGCCCTCGGCCCTTCGAAGGCCAGGGCTGTATTCGGCGGGGCGGGGCCGTGTGGCCGGGGCTACTCCTGTAGACCCCGGCCGCACGGCGGCCGACGAGCGGCACGGCAGCGGCCCACGGGTGTGCCTACCCGCGGGCCGACGTTCAGGGCGGCGGGATGGCGTGCAGGCACGTGTGCCTGTCCGTGCCGCGGGCGTGGCCGGGCCATCACCTCCGTGATCTCCACCCGGAACGTGCCGTTCTCGTCCGCGAATGAACTACCAGCCCATATCCTGGGCAACCTCGCTCTGAGCAGCAGCGATGTCCTCGGCGGTCACCCCGGTCACGTCGGAGTCCGCGGCCCGCTCCAACCGCGACAGCAGATCGGCCAGGGCCTGTTTCTGGGCCGGATGGGTCACCGGCACCGAGCCGAGATCCGTCGTCATCAGCCAGTCGAACAACACGATGGTGTCCGCCTGCCACAGACGCACCGACACGGTCGGGAGATCGTCTTCCATCCGCCCACCATGCCGGGCCGACCAAGCCGCACGACCGAACCGCACGACCCGAGGGGGTCAATTCTGCGGGACTGATGGGTTTTCAGTTCTGCGGAAGCGTTGACAATCTCCGCCTGACCTCGGCGGCGCGGCTTGGACGCTCGTTCCCAGTCCCCTGCTGCGCCGACCGGCCGCCGCGCCCTGCCGGGTTTCGCTCGCCGATACTGGCAAGCACCCTGGGCGCGAGCGGACCCGTTCGCACGGGCCCTGACCCTCCCCCCTTCTGGTCCGGGCCTGTACGGCGGGGTGTCCGGCGTGGTCCACCGCCGGCCGCCCTCGCCCGGGTGCGGTCGCGTGCGCGGCCTCGGGCGCGCGATGGGGATCGTGGTTCTGTTGGAGCTGGTTGAGCCGTTGGATGCGCGCATCCTGGGGGTGGGCGGTGATCCGGTTGACGTCCTGTCGGTGCGCCGGGTCCACGCCGCCCTCTCCGATCCGGACGCCCCCGGCGGCCCCGGGCCGTCGACCCGCGTGCGGAATGGACGCCAGCGCGATGGTGGTCGAGCGGTGGAGCCCGGAGCGTCCGAGGCAGGGGTGGTATCCGCCGCGTTGGGCCGGATACGTCTGCCTCACCTGTGATGCCGCTGCCCGCGCTTTCTGATCCGGGAGCGCGGCGGGCCGACTGGGCCTATCGGGCCCCCGGCGGATTGTCATCACCGTGGGGGGTGTCGATGGCCTCGCGCAGGGCAGGCAGGTCCGTGATGGCGGCCTGTTCGGCGAAGCGGGCCAGAAGCCGGCGGAGGCCCCGCTCGTCCCGGTCGCGCACTGCTTCGCCTATGGCCGCCGCCAGCGACGCCTGGGTATGGGGGTCGGGGGTGCGCACCTGCCGCGCGGCCTGCGGCCCTTCCACCACTTGTCTCCCGTTTACTCGTGGTCCTGGCCGCGGGACGCGGCGTCCTCCGCCCTGGGTGCGGCTGCGGCGACAGGCCGCCCCACCCCGTGAGGGGCGAAGACTACCTCCCCAGCCGGCGCCGAAAAATCTATGCCCGCTGGAGTAGACATTGCCACGCGCCGTGGTTAGTGTTTCTCTCGTAGACGAGAGAAGCGGTACCTGCCAGACACGAACTGGCGGGTAGCAGTACAGGAGTTCGTAGGTCGGTACGGTTGCAGGGTCTTGAAGCCAGGGATGGTGCAGTAAGGCGACAGGACCGGCGGCCGGGCCGGGCGGCCCGCAGGTATCAGGGGTCGCCACCGAGCGGTACCGCAGTTCGGTAAGTGCAGTACCAGCAGTGTGAAGTTGAGTTGGGAAGTACCAGCAGTCGACAGTACGCGGTATCCCGGTGAAGGCGCCCAGACTGCGGGCGCGCGCACTGGGAGTCCGGCAGTGGGGTTCCAAGCCGAGTGGTTAAGCAGGACGGGCGACGGGGCTGGCTACCGGACCCGGTGGACCGCAAGGACCGCCACAGCAGTACCGAGTGGTTGGCACTACCACGCAGTTCGAAGTACCAGCAGTTCCGCAGTACCAGGTCAGTGCAGAGGATGAACGGAGGGGACAGAGCGCCATCAGGATCGCCCGGCCCGTGAGGAAGTCGCCCGGGCGGAATCCGAAGACCCCAAGGCAAGGACGGTGGTTTCCGGTCACGCATACGCGATCCCCGCATGCCCCCTCCCCCGGGGCAGTGCGGATATAAGGAAGCCGGCCACAAGGCCTGCAGATGGTGTAAAACCCTTCGGGGCCCCGGGAGCCACAATGGCCCCCGGGGCCCCTCAGTACGTCCCCAGGCACAACAACAAGAAGAGGTGCAGTGACCACGGCAACCATCCGACCGCATACCCCCGGCGCCGTCAGCTCGTTCGACGATGACGACTACCCCGCCTACACCATGGGCCGCGCCGCCGAAATGACCGGCACCACCCCCGGTTTCCTACGCTCCCTCGGCGAACAGGGCCTCATCACCCCCCTGCGCTCCGAAGGCGGCCACCGCCGCTACTCCCGCTACCAGCTGCGCATCGCCATGCGCGCCCGCGACCTCGTCGACCAGGGCACCGCCATCGAGGCCGCCTGCCGCATCGTCATCCTCGAAGACCAACTCGAAGAAGCCCTGCGCATCAACGAAGAGCTCCGCCGTTCCCCGCGCGGCCAGGAGTCCGCCGCCGACACCTGACCAGCCTGCCAGGCCGACGAGACCGGTCCGCGGTGAGCGACGGGCGCTCACCGCAGGCCGCCCCGGACACGATTACCCCTCAGTCCCCGATCGCTGGCCGACCGTTCCCCGCGCGGCCAGGAGTCCGGCACCCTGCCTCACTGGCGCGGACCGGTTCCGGGCCGCGCTCATGCACAACTGTGTTTCCTTGACCGGTCCTTGGCCGCGCCAGCCGCTGACGGTTCGCCTGCGCTGAGCGGGCGGTCCGCTCGGTCGCCCGGCCGCTACGGTGAGGATTGCGCCGCCGCCTGCGGGCCGTCAGGCAAGTCGCCCGCTTTGCGGGCGCCCCCGGCCCGCCCGAGACCGGGGCCGCGAGGAGTTACTCGGTGGCCGTCCCCGCGGAATCCGACCCCCTGCCCTCGACATCCGCCTGCGACCGGGAACCGGCGCCCTGATGCTCGACGCGATGGCCGACCCCGACCAGGACAGCGGCCCAATGCTGAACGCCGCCGTGGACAGCTCCCTGGAGACGCGGCTGCCGGCGCGTCGGCGCCGGCAGCGCGGGCCTAGAAGCTGAGCAGGCCGATGGCGTGGCCGTCGGGGTCGACCACCGGCCACGTGGTCAGGCCGCGGGCGCGCATGGCGGAGGCTGCGGTGGTGGCGGGCATGTCGGCGGTGGCGAACGGGGCCTGGTCGAGGACGATGTCGCGCACCGGGGTGCGCTCGGTGGACCAGGTGCGGGTCTGGAACGGCGCGAGGTGCAGGCGGGTCAGCAGCCCGGCGCAGCGGCCGTCGTCATCGCGGACCAGGAGGTGGTCGGCGCCGGAGCCGTGCAGGATGTCGATCGCCATGTCGACCATGACGTCGTCGCTGATCTGCAGCTCGGGGTGTCTCATGAGGTCGCCGACCGTGGCGGTGGTCGCGGGGTGTTCGAGGGTGAGGGTCATGGGCGGACTCCTTGGTGTCGGTTCCGCCGGGGCCGGCGGTGGTCGGGGCACCGCGGTGGGAGGGCCGGCGGGGTCCGCCGGAGCGGGCCGGGACTCCTGCTTCGCGCTGGTGAGTCGTGGGGGGGGGGGGGGGGGGGGGGGGGGGGGGGGGGGGAGAACCCCCCCGACCCAAAAAAAGGAAAGAAACAACTAAGCGCACCGACGCACCAAGGGAAGGGATC
>NZ_JBWKEQ010000067.1:32607-37366 GCF_056435365.1 Kitasatospora sp. NPDC043949
GATTCGGACCCTTTATTTCGTGCGTGGGGGTGGTGTTTTTCGAACAGTATGTCCTCCCCCCCCCCCCACACCTGCCTACTAGGCAGCGAGGGCGACGCGCCTCGGTGCCCGGCGGCGGCCGGCGGCGGCCTGGTTGTCGCGGCCCGTGACGCTCGCGCGGGTGTCACCGGCCGCGCGGGCGGGGCGGCTGCGGCGGTTGCGGCTCGTGGAGGTGCTGCGGCGCGGGCGTTCGACGACGGGGGCGGCGACCACGGTGGGGATGCCGGTGGGCACGCGGGCGCCGGTGATGCGGGCCAGGTCCTCGTCGCCGGCGCTGACGCGGGTGGTGACGGGGGTGATGGCGGCGGCGGTCATCAGACCGGCCATCTCGCGGCGCTGGCCGGGCAGGACGAGCGTGACGACGGTGCCGGACTCGCCGGCCCGGGCGGTGCGGCCGCCCCGGTGGAGGTAGTCCTTGTGGTCGCTCGGCGGGTCCAGGTTGACGACGAGGTCGAGGCCGTCGATGTGGATACCCCGGGCGGCGACGTTGGTGGCGATCAGCGCGGTGACCTGGCCGGTGCGGAACTGTTCCAGGGTGCGGGTGCGCTGCGGCTGGGACTTGCCGCCGTGCAGGGCCGCGGCCTTCACGCCGTTGGCTAGCAGGTCGTCCACCAGGCGGTCCGCGCCGTGCTTGGTGTCGATGAACATGATCACTCCGCCGTCGCGGGAGGCGATGTGGGCGATGGTGGCGTTCTTGTCGAAGTTCTGCACGTGCAGGACGTGGTGCTCCATGGTGCTGACCGCTCCCGCGGACGGGTCGACCGAGTGGGTGACCGGGTCCTTGAGGAAGCGCCGCACCAGGCGATCGACGTTGCGGTCCAGGGTGGCGGAGAACAGCATCGTCTGGCCGCCTTCGGCGACCTGGCCGAGGAGCTCGGTGACCTGCGGCAGGAAGCCCATGTCGGCCATCTGGTCGGCCTCGTCGAGGACGGTGATGCCGACGCCGTCCAGCTGGCAGTCGCCGCGCTGGATCAGGTCCTTGAGTCGGCCGGGGGTGGCCACCACGACCTCGGCCCCCTGGTTCAGGGCGTGGGCCTGGCGGCCGATCGACATCCCGCCCACCACCGTGGCCATCCGCAGGCGCACCGAGTGGGCGTAGGGGGTGAGGGCGTCGGTGACCTGCTGTGCGAGCTCGCGGGTGGGGACCAGGACGAGGGCCAGCGGGCGGCGCGGTTCGGCGCGCCGCCCGGCGGTGCGGGCCAGCACGGCGAGGCCGAACGCGATGGTCTTGCCCGAACCGGTGCGGCCCCGGCCCAGCACGTCGCGGCCGGCCAGCGAGTTCGGCAGCGTCGCGGCCTGGATCGGGAACGGCGAGGTGACACCCTGGCGGGTCAGCACCGACAGCAGCGCCTTCGGCATGTCCAGCTCCTCGAACGCTTCGACGGGCGGCAGCGCAGGGGTGGTGCTCACCGGCATCGCGAACTCGCCCTGCGGAGAAGAACCCTGGCGGGCGCTACGGCCGCGGGCGGGCCGGTCGCCGTAGAAGGAGCTGCCGCCGGAGCGGGAGGAGGACGAGGAGCGGGAGTTGGCGTTCTGGTACGGGGAGCGACTGGAGCGGTTCATGTGAGACCTTCCTGGGGCGGCACGTCGCGAGGAAGTTCCGCAGCGCGAGGCACCGGCAGGAGGTCGCAAGGAACGGGCCGAAAGTGTGGAGCGCGGGGCGTGGACGGTGAAACCGTGCGGCACGTCACCTACGGTCGGCGCTCACCGCGGAAGGCGGGAGCGAACGACCTCGAACCGTGAGCTGTCACGGCAGGGCGCCGATCCGGACGCGGCGCTGGGCGTCTCGCGTGGGGATGGCCGCCGGTGGCGGAGCCAGGGGGCCAGAAACGGCCGGGGATGTGCGTCGTGGCGCAATGCCGAGGGGCCCGCACCGGGCATCATGTACGCGGTGCGGGCCCCTCGCTACCAGGCGGGTGCCGTGGCAGAAAAACTACAGCGGACGAATGTTCTCGGCCTGCGGGCCCTTCTGGCCCTGCGTGACGTCGAACTCGACCTTCTGGCCCTCGAGCAGCTCACGGAAGCCGTTGGCGTTGATGTTCGAGTAGTGGGCGAAGACGTCCGGGCCGCCACCCTCCTGCTCGATGAAGCCGAAGCCCTTTTCCGCGTTGAACCACTTCACAGTGCCATTAGCCATAAAGAAATCTCCTTCAAGGGGCTGTCCGAAGCACGCACAGCGCGCGCTTCGAGTCGCCGCGATGAGCACCCACCCGGGGAAGAGCCGGGAAACAAAAAGGCGCCTGCGAAACACCAGCAGGCGCACACAAAGTTCATGGGAACCACTACTGCAACTAAAGTGACTCTAGCAGGCCCAGGCCCGTCACGGGTGGATATTTCACCCCCACTTCTCCGGGAGCCTTCCCCCAGGGCTGTCGGCCGCGAGGCGATGGGGTCATCAACATGCATGGAGAGCAGTCTGGTTGAGTGCTCACCCCCACTCCTTCGGTGCCGACCGCTCACCTTCCCGGGGAGGGCGAGTCGCGCGGGTGCGGAGCGCCTGCCCTGGCCGCGACAGACCCGTGAAAGCGACGCACCACGCCCACCGGCGCCATCCGGGGCGCGCTGGACGGCTTGCGCGAAATTCCTGTCGTAGCTCCGAAATTGAGTGCTTCGAAAAGTCCCGCTCCCGCGATTCTCGGCGCATAATGCAGGGAATGACGAAATCTGCAGCAGTCCGCCGTGTCCTGCCCACCAGCCCCTTCAAGGCCCGGATCGAAGCACCGCGCAAGCACTTCGCCGTCGGCGACCGCGTCACCCACGACACGTACGGCCTCGGCCGGGCCATCGGCGTCGAAGACGACAGCGACATCGCGGTACTCGTCGACTTCGGATCGCGGCGGGAACGCATCACCCAGCCCTACACCGCGATGTTCAAACTCTGACCCAGACGCACGCGGTTCTCCGCCGAGTGCGCCGCGCACCCCTGCGGTACGCCCCTGGCCCGTCGCGTCGGCACGCCGTCCAGGGGGCGTGCACCCCGGCCGGGCCGAGAGGGAACCCGACGCCCCGGCCCCGCAGCCTCACCGGCCATGGCCGGAAAAGCATGTGACGAAACATCAATGCCGAATGGCTGCGGGCTGGCCAGGCGATAAACTCCGCGCATGGATGACAAACATCTGTTTGAGTCCGTCTGCGCAGTGCTCTCCCACCGAGGGTTCGAGCCGGCACCGTCCCAGGCGGCCGGGCTCTTCGCCCGGCAGCGTCCAGGGATCGGCCTGGTGCTGGGATGGAGCCCGGGCCAGGACCTGATCGGACCGACCCTCCACGGCTGCCCGCATCCCGCCGACGCCGCCGGGCGCACCGAGTTCCGCGGCATCCGCGGCGCGCTGATGCTGGCCCTGGCGGAGGTCCTCGGCTCCGCAGGCTTCACCGTCACCGCCCTCGGAGCCGACCTGCTCGTCACCGCCGGCCCGCACGATCCGGGCGATGCCCAGACGCTCACGGCTGCTCCCAACTGCCCCGCGCCGCGACGCAGCCGATCGGCACGTCAGGTCGCCGCCGTGTAGCTCCTGGCCGCGCAGCGGGCGCAAGGCCCGTGGCCGCCATGGCCGCTGCCCCGGGCCCGTGGGCGCCGCGGAGGCCGTGTCCTATTCTGGGGGGCATGTCGAACCCTGACGGGCTGCTCGTCGACATCGCCGCGATGGTCGAGTCCGAGCACAGCAATCAGATGTCCCTGACCGTGGTGGTCCCCGGAGCCGTGATCACCGGCAGGCTCGCGCCGGTGACCCTGTGGTTGGAGCGGGTGGCGGAGGTCCTCCAGGCCTCGGAGCACTTGAAACCGTTCGCCGCTCTCTTCGCCCCGCCCGCCGACGGCCCGCCCGCACAGCTCACCCATCTGCATCTCCACCGGGCGAAGATCCTGCAGGGCGACTTCGGGCTGCCCCACACCGGCGGCATGTACCGCATCGCCATCGAGGACGTCAGCAGCTGGACGGTCGGGGACCTCAGCTACTCCGATTCCTGAGAACCACCCCAGGCCCAAGTGGCCGCCTGGCTTGGCGCCCTACGTCCCCGCACCAAGGAGCCGCTGAGCCTTGAGCGGGTGCCGTGACGGCTGGTCCGGGTGTCGGGGTGGGACCGCTGACTGCCCCGGCCGCAGAGGCGAAGGGCGCAGCGGGCGAGCCGAAGGCGCCGGCGCCCCGGGCGGTGTCGGCGCCCTCTCCGAGCGGACCATCCCGAGTACCTGGCTGGCGGGGTCCAGCCCGGCCGCGCCCTCCAGCCGCCACGTCTTGTGCCGCGCTGCGGTGGTGCCGTACGGGGCGACGGCCAGAGCGTGCAGCGCGAGGCCGTCCCCCTGTCCGGCCTCTGCGGCTGGCGGCAGTACGGCTGGAAGGAGCTGTGGGCCGGGTTGCCGGTCCGGTCAGGTGTCCGCGGTGGGCTCCTGGCGGTGTTGGGTGCGGCGGAGTTGTTCGTTGAGGCGCAGGGCTTCTTCGAGTTGGTCTTCGAGGATGATGATGCGGCAGGCGGCTTCGATGGGGGTGCCCTGGTTGACGAGGTCGCGGGCGCGCATGGCGATGCGCAGTTGGTAGCGGGAGTAGCGGCGGTGGCCGCCTTCGGAGCGCAGGGGGGTGATGAGGCGGTGTTCGCCGAGGGCGCGTAGGAAGCCGGGGGTGGTGGAGGTCATCTCGGCGGCGCGGCCCATGGTGTAGGCGGGGTAGTCGTCGTCGTCGAGCTTGTCGGGTGTGTCGGGGCTGGTCGTTGTAGTCACTGCACCTCTCTG
>NZ_JBWKEQ010000068.1:0-27385 GCF_056435365.1 Kitasatospora sp. NPDC043949
CCAGTACCGCCCCGACATCCTCGACGGATTCCTCGCCGGGACCGGCCTCTCCCTCGACCTCCCGCCGCCATCACCCTGAAGCGCCAATGTCAGTAGCCCGTACTTCACCACCGGGCCGGTCTCGCCGGCCTCGGCTCCGGCACCCGGCTCGGCCAGGACCGCGCCGTACGCCCCACCCGTCCAGTCCGGTGGCGGCAACGTGCCCGCGCCCGTCCTCGCCCCGGGTCTGGTGACCACCCGGCTGGACGTCCCGCACGAACTCAACGCCTCGGCCGGGATGGCCCGACAGATCGCCACCGACCTCGACAACGCGAACGGCAAGGCCGGGCCCGGCGCACACGGCCTCACCGAGTACGCGAGCACCGCGGCGACCAGGATCCGCGGCTTCTCCTTCGGCGGCGCCCTCACCGGCTGCACCGAGCGCTGGATGCAGCAGTGCAAGGCCCTGCACAACACGCTCGGCAAGGCCGCCGGCAACCTCGACAGGACCGAGCAGTCCTACAGCGCCAACGAAGCCGCGACCGCCGCCGACCTCCGCGCGGGCCGCTAGGCCCTGTTTGGCCCTGTTTGGTCCCAGAAGAACAGCAGTTGGAAGACCAGAAGGGGGAACCCGGACACATGGTGTCCTTCAAGGAACTGCACGAGGCCGACTTCTCCGGGATCACCGACGCCGCCGAAGCCTGGGCCGGCGTCGCCAAAGCCCTCACCGCCCTGGACGGCCGGGTCGCCAAGGACCTCACCAGCACCGCGCAGCGGGCCGGCTGGAAGGGCGCGGCGGCCGACGACGCGACCAAGGTGCTCCAGACCGTCGACGGCGACTTCAAGCAGGCCTCGACCGTCGCCACCGCCCTCGCCGCGATCATGAAGACCGCCGCCGAGGACTTCGCCGCCGCCCGCCGCGACCTCGACACGGCGATCCACGACGCCCAGAGCGACAACATGACCGTCGCCGCGGACGGCCAGGTCAACTGGACCCTGCCGAAGGAGACGCGGAACGACCCCGACGGCGAGAAGCTGGCTCAGACGCTCGCGGCCAAGGCCGAGGCCATCGCGGCCCGGCTGACGAAGGCCGTCGAGAAGGCCGACTCCGCCGACCAGCGGGCCACCGCCGCACTCCAGGGCGACATCGGCACCAGCACCACGGCCTTCAACCCCACGCCCTACGGCGGCGGCCCGGTCGCCGACGCCAACCGGGCCAAGGACCTGATGGCCAAGGCCGGCAGCCTCAGCGATCCGCAGCTGAAGCAGTTGCAGGACATCATGGCCGCCAACGCGGGCAACAAGGACTTCTCCACCACGCTGCTCAACGGCCTCGACTACGGCGGGAAGACCGGCCCGGACGCCCTGCTGGAGTACAGCAAGGTCTACGACGGCCTCGCCCACGGCAACCACAACGCCAAGGGCTACCAGGACGTCTACGGCAACCTGTCGGTGGTGCTCGCCACGGCCACCCATGACGGAGGAATGGGCAAGGCCTGGGAGGACGGCCTGCTGGCCGCCGCCCGCCGCCCGGGAGGCTCTGCGGCGGGGTTCAACGACAACTACCCGGCGCTGACGGCGCTGATGGGGGCGAAGGGGACGTACGACAAGGCGTTCCTGCTCAAGGTCGGCAACGACCTGGTCGACTACGAGCGCACCAGCAAGACCAAGGGCGAGGACCTCTGGGGCCGCAACTGGGAGACCCTGGCCGACCAGACCGACCCCATGGGCGGTCTGATGAAGGCTCTGAGCCGCACCCCCGAGGCGTCGAAGGACTTCTTCGACCCCGGGAAGAGCAGGAATCTGGACTACCTCCTGCACGACCGGAAGTGGCCGTTCCAGGGATCCGAGCAGAACCTCGACTGCGGCCTCGCCCGCGACACCTCCCGCGCCGCGTTCGGTGACGCCCTGGAGGCCGCCACGACAGGTCGGGACCCCCATGGCAACCAGCCTCCGGTCCGCCCGCACGACGCGGCGATGGCGCGCATCATGTCCGAGGCCATCGCCTCGTTCGGCGGCGACACCGCAGGTCACGCGGCCGAACTGCCGTCCGTGATGCGCCGTCCGCTCGCCAACATGATCGCCGACTACGCGCCCGACACGTACGAGGTCCTCGGGAAGAAGCTCGGCGGACACTCCGAGACCAGCGGACTGGCCATCGACCGGGACCAGATGATCCGAGCCATCCGAGGAGTGGCCGAGGACCCGGAGGCGTTCCAGACCATCCACTACGCCGAGAGCCAGGAACTGGCCCGGCGGCTCGACACCTTCCCGACCGATGCGTTCAGGCCGGACAGCGCCGGGCGACCCAACCCCAGGATCGAGGGGTTCGTCCACGAGGCCGGACAGGTCCTGGGCGTCCTCAGCGGCACCCAGTCGGATGTCATCACCCACCACCACGACGACGCGGTGTTCAAGAACAACTGGGCGGCGAAGGTGAACTACCACCTGATCGGCGCTCCGCTGACCCCCATCCCGGTCGTGGGGGACTACGTCCAGCGGCTCGTCGACGTCGGCACGTCGGAATGGGCGAACGGGCTCAACGCCGAGGAGGACAAGTCAACGCAGGAGCAGATGGCGAAGATGTTCTCCGCAGGTGAGAACCAACTCGACACCATGATCAGGAAGCGGGCCGAACTGGCCGGCCTCACCGACAAACAGATCGGCGACAGCGGCGGCGTGATGCAGAACCTGCTGTTCCAGGTGTCCAGCAGTTACAGCACCGGGGTCAACGGGACCTACCGCAATGCGCTGGGCGGACGCTGAGAGGGCGATATGAAGCAGGGAACGCAACAAGCGGACGAGGAGCCCGGGCACACGCGGGGCGCGGGCAAGCGTCTGGACGCCGCGCTGACTGCGCGCGGGTTCACCACCTGGCGGCTGCGAGTGCGGGCAGCAGCGGTGCTGTCCGTCTTCGTGGTGGGGGTGTCGTGGTTCCTGCTGTACCGGCTGACGAACGTCGGCGGGCCGGACAGCGTGTGCGACGGGGCGGCCACGGCGGGCCAGGTGCACGATGTGCTGGGGTCCGGGCGGATCAGTGAACACAAGCGCGAGAAGCACTCGACGATGGCGGCCTCCTCCGGCTACAGCTGCTCCGCCACGGTCAGCTCCGGTCTGTTCGAGACGACCAAGAAGACCGTGTGGTTCACCATCGCACTCGACACCAAGGGCCCGCACGGCCTGGCCGCGCCGGATGCCCGACTGTTCTCCGGCGGCTCGGTCGGCTCGGTGACCCCGCAAAAGGCGTGGGCCCTGCTTCCCGAGGGGTGTGACAAGGGCCTGCGCGCCGAGGTGGAGACCATCGAGGAGGGCCGGGACGAGACCAGGGCCCGGCTGGCCGTGGCCTTCGCCAACAGGGCCGCCAAGGCGAACCGGTGCGCGGACCAGAAGCTGCCGATGCCGAAGAGCCTGTCGGCCAAGGGGGCCGAGGCGGCGCCGAACTGGGCCGAGCTCTGCGGCCTGCCCGGGTTCGCGCCCGCGAAGGACCCCGAGGCCCAATGGCCGTACCAGCAGCAGGTGACCACCGCGTCCGACCCGATCTGGTCCTGCACGATCACCAGGCGGTCATTGGGCACTCTGCCGCAGACCTTCGCGATCACGACGGAGCCACGGACCACCGCCCTGGATCAGAAGGAAGGCGCACGTCCGTCCGAATTCGGGCGGGCCCATCAGATCGGCAAGGAAACACCCGCCGAGCTGGTCGTCACCTGCCACGGCAGGGACGTCTTCTTCTCCGTCGACGGCGGGTACGAACCCACCCTCGACAAGCACTACTTGTTCCCCGACCAGATGGACCTGATGCGCCAGTTCCTCACCGCCGGGGGCAAGGCGATCGGGTGTGAGCCGATCCTGTAGCCGGGGCGGGTGGGCGGAAATGGTCGGGCGACTGTCGGGGTAATGGCCTATGGTGCGGTGGACCTATTACGCACGACACGGGGGAAGCGCCATGACCACCACCGGACACGCCACCGGACCCGCCACCGGACCCGCCACCGGACCCGCCACCCGCACGATCGTCACCGCCTCCGAGCGGCTGGTCCTCGGCCGGCCCCAGGAGGGGGACGTGGAGGCGGTGTTCGCGATCCACGGGGATCCGGAGACCAACCGCTACAACCCCAACGGACCCCACCGCGACCGGGCGGCGAGCCGGGAGATGCTGGACGGCTTCGTCGCCGACTGGGCGCGGGACGGGGTGGGGTACTGCACCGTGTCCACCCGGGAGGAGCCGGAGGCGGTCATCGGGTTCGCCGGGCTCTACCTGCACACGCTGGACGGCGAGCGGGTGTTCAACCTCTACTACCGCTTCCGGCCGTCCGCCTGGGGCCTGGGCTACGCCGCCGAGGCGGCCCGGGCGGCGATGGCGGAGGCGCTGCCGCGCTTCCCCGGCGTGCCGGTGGTCGCCCTGATCCACCCGGACAACGTGCCGTCCCGCCGGCTCGCCGAGCGGCTCGGGCTGCTGCCGGACCCGGACGGCCGCACCGACGACGAGGACCGGCTGATCCACCGGACGGCCTGAGCCCAGGGGCCGGGCCGGGAGGCCGGGGGGCCGGGCGAGCGGGCGAGCGGGCGAGCGGGCGAGCGGGCGAGCGGGCGAGCGGGCGAGCGAGAGGCCAGAGGGCGGCCCTCAGAACCAGGGGGCGGCGGCCGAGGTCAGGGCCCGCAGGGCCTCGGTGAGGGCCGCCGCGGCCCCGAGGGCGCCGGTGAGCGTGAAGACGGCGCGCCTGACTCGGCCGCCGTCCGGCTGCCGGCCCTCAGGGGCGGCAGCCGCCAGCTCGTCGAGCGCCTGCCCGGCCACCTCCGCGGCGGCGGGCGGCAGTTCGTCCGGGGCGAGCGCCCGCAGCCGCTCGCGCAGCGCGTCCGCCGCCGCGAGCAGGGCGCGCAGTTCGGGTGCCTCGCCCGGGGTGGGGGCGGTCTGCTGGTGGGTGTACTCGGCGCGGGCGTGGCTGCCGCTCTGCACGATGCCCGTGACGTTCCCGGTGATGCTGATCCCGTGGCCGTCGTCGTTCACGCTGTTCCCCTGTTCCTGGTGCCGTTCAGTCCTGCCGGGTGCCGCCGACGCGCGGCGCCGGGGTGGTGAGCGTCCGGTACGAGGCGTTGGCCGCGTCCCCGGTCTGCACGACGCCGTGGACGTCGCCGTGCACCTGCACGCCGTTGTTGATCACCACGTGCTGCAACTGCTCCGCCCCGTCCGTCCGGTAGCCGTGGTCCCGCAGGCAGTCGTGGACGGCCGACACGATCCGGGCCCTGACGCACTTCACGTACCGCTGGACGTCCATCTCCTGGAACAGTTGCTGGTACGCGCGCTCCGCTCCCAGCTCCCGGACGGACAGCGTGGGGCCGTGGTCGACCAGCCGGTTCTCCCGGCACATCCGGGCGTAGCGGAGCGCGTTGCGCCCGACGGCGCGCCGGCTGCGCGCGGCGCGGCGCAGCACGCCGACCGAGCCCGCCACCAGAGCGGGCAGCGCCGCGAGGGACGCCGCGCAGAGGCCGAGCCAGTCGCCGAGATCGGCGGGCGGGGCCGCGGTGTCGATCGCGTGGTAGGCACGCGCGATCGGCGGCAGCACGAAGGCCCTGCTCTCCAGGAACAGCTGCCCGCCCTGGAGTTGGGCCCGCACGAACACGGTGACGACGATCTCCTCGCGCCAGCCCGCGACCCGCACCGCCAGGTAGTGCCGCAGCCGTTCCTCGGCGGCGAGGTCGACGCTCTCCACCCACCAGTGCTCCGGGTCCGGCCCGCCCCCGTTCAGCGCGGCGGCGCAGTGGGCCGCGTACGGGGCGAGGGCGGCGAACGCGGTGCCGGGGCCGTGGCCGCACCAGTCGGCGGCGGGGCCGAGGCGCTTGCCGCTCTTGAACACGAGGTCGTGCACGGCGATCGCGTGCAGGCGGTCGCCCGGGTAGGCGGGTGTGTCGGCGGCGCCGAGGCGGGCGAGTTCGGTGCGCAGCCGGGCGTGGACGGCCGGGACGGTCAACGCCTGTGCGGTGGCCGCCGGTTCGGCCTGGGCCTCGGGCAGCGGGTCGTCGGGCAGCAGGTCGTCGGCGAAGGACCAGTGGTCGATCTCGATCCCGGCGCCGACGAAGGGCGCGTAGTCGCTGTAGACGACGTCAGGGTCGGCCTGCTGCCGCGCGAGCCGCCGGTACAGGTCCTTGCGGAGGGGGTCCTCGGGGGCGGCGGCCCGGCCGGTGCCGAGCTCGTACAGCGTCTGTTCGAGCCGCCGCCGACCGGCCAGGGACACCGCGAACCAGACGGCCAGCAGGGCGGCGATCCAGTGCCACCCGAGCACCCCGACCGCGCCGAGCAGGCAGCCGACGGCCAGCCAGTTGCCGGTCCGGCGGCGCCGGGGCCGGTCGGACCGGATCAGCCAGGCCGCCACGAACACCAGGGGGACGGTCAGTTGCAGCAGCCAGAACCGCAGCAGCACATCGAGCGCGTGCGGCACGTCGGCCTGACCGGACGCCATGAGGGAGACGGCGCCGCACACCGCGAGCACGGGCAGCACGGCCGCGGCCAGCAGGACCAGCACCGCCCGCCCCACCGCCTGCCGCCGGGCCGCGTAGCACTCCTTGAGCACCGCCGCCAGGTCGACCCCGGGGGTCGGCGGCGGTACCCGGTACGGGTGTTCGGCGAGTTCCTCGATCACCGCGTCCCGGAAGGCCGGGTCGAGGTGCGCCCCCGCCCGCAGGTAGGCGGTGGCGTCGCCGCGCGGCGCGCCGGTCTGGGCCTGGATGAGCTGCTGCAGCGGGTCGGGCACCGTCGGGGCGACCGGTGGCAGGGGCGGGTGCGGGTGCGGGTACCGAGGCGGCGGTACCGGTACGGACGGTTCGGCCATGGCGGTGTCCTCTCCCGTCCACCTGCGTGTCTCGTGAGGCGTGTGTCCGGGTCAACGACGCTCCCCCGGCCCGGGAGGAGGGTCGCAGGGCAAGATCCCCCTGGAGGGGGAGGGGGACCGTTCGCCGGGTTGACGCGTCGGCCCGGGGGGGGCGGCGGGACCGTGGACGGCATGAGGACCAGGGAGGACGCGCGGCGCCGGCCCGGGCTACTGCCGGCCCCGTCGGCGGGCGCGGTGGCGCCGGCCGGACGGGCGGCCGCGGGCCGCGCACCCGCTGACGCAGGGTCACCCGGGTGAACACGGGGGCGGGCGGCCGGATGCGGCGGGCGGCGGGGGCGCTGCTGGGGCGGCGGGCCCGGCTGCGCTGGGTGCACCTGGTGCTGGGCGGCGCGCTGCTGATGCCGTACTGGCTGCTCTCGGTGGTGATGCTCGGGGCGCTCAACCCGGACCAGGGGCAACTGCGCCAGACGCTCCTACAGCTCACCGCGCTGTTCACCTCCCTGCCGATGGCCGCCGCCACCGCGCTGGTGCCGACCGTACGGGCGCTGGAGGTACCGGGAGGGCCGCTTCCCCGGCTGGATGCTCACCGGCCCGGCGCTGGGCCTCGCCCTCCTGCTGCTGATCGTCGCCACCAGCGCCGGCTGCGGCGCCCTGCTGGCCCGCTGGGCGCCGGCCCTGCTCGGCCCGACCCCGGAGGAGCGGCTGGCCGCCGCCGAACGCCGGGCCACCGTGCTCGCCCAGCGCAACCGGCTGGCCCGCGAACTGCACGACTCGGTCGGGCACGCGCTCAGCGCGGTCGGCATCCAGGCCTCGGCGGCCTCCCGGGTGCTGCGCACCGACCCGGACTTCGCCGCCGAGGCGCTCCAGGCGATCGAGCGGACCACGCGAGCGGCCGTCGCCGAACTGGACTCCGTGCTCGGGCTGTTGCGCGAGGAGGAGGCCGACGCCGACCGGCCCGCCGGGCCGACGCTCGGCGGGCTGGACGACCTGCTGCGCCAACTCGCCCGCACCGGTGTGACGGTGGACGCCGAGCTGGCCCCGGGCCTGGCCCGGCTGCCCGCCGGGGTCTCCCGGGAGGCGTACCGGATCGTGCAGGAGGGCCTGACCAACGTGCTGCGGCACGCCGGGCCCGCGCCGGCCGGGCTGCGGGTCGTCCTGGCCGGGGGCCGGTTGGAGATCGAACTGACCAACCCGCTGGGCCCCGCCCGCCCGAGCCGCCCTGGCGGCGGGCGCGGGCTGCGCGGGATCGGGGAGCGCGTGACCGCCCTGTGCGGCGGGAGCACGGCGGGGCCGAGCGAGTGCGGGACGACGTGGCGGCTGGCCGTCTGGCTGCCGGTGGGAGGGACACGATGAACGAGGACGACCACGGCGGGAGCGCGCACGGCGAAAGCGTGCACGGCGAAAGCCGCGACGGGGCCCGCGACGGGATCCGCGTGGTGATCGCGGCGTACGAGTCGGGCTTCGTCCTGCCGGGTTGAGCCGAGGGGGCCTCAGAGGCCGACGGGGCCGTTGGAGTCCAGCCGGGCTGCGGAGTCCGGCGGGTCCAGTCCCGAGCAGGACCGTTTCTTCCGTCCCCCCGCTACCTGCGAGTAGAGTGCGGCGTTCCCCCTTAGCCGTCCGATACCTCCCGTATCGCCTGAAACGAACTGGTGGCCGCATGACAGTCCGGACCCGCCCCGCGCTGTGGTGGCGCATGGGCATCGTGCTCTCGGCGGGCCTCGGCCTGACCCTCGGAACCGCGCCGCTGGTGTTCTTCACCGTGCAGAGCAACGTCATCGTGCTCGGCTACTTCATCGGCGCCGTGTACTGGATGCTCAAGCGCGACACCGTGGACGCGCCCGCGCCCCGGCTGCGCGGCGCCGCCACCCTGTACATACTGATCACCGGGCTGGTCTCGCACGTCCTGCTCCAGCACGGCGCCAACCCGCTGCCCGGGCTGGTCAGCGGGCCGGACAAGCTCGCGCACTGGTCGTCGTTCTTCCTGCACTACGTGACGCCGGTGATGGTGATCGCCGACTGGCTGGTGCTGAAGCCGCGCAACGCGGCGGCCTGGAAGGACATCCCGCTCTGGCTGGCCTTCCCACTCGGCTACGCGGCGATCGTGCTCGCCCGGAACGCGCTGTTCGACGACTACCCGACGCCCTACCCCTACTTCTTCTTCGACCCCACCACCAAGGGCTACGGCTACGTCTGGGGCCAGATAGCCCTGCTGACGGTCGAGTTCGTGGTGCTGGCCGCCGCCGTGGTCGGCCTGGACCGGCTGGGAACGCTGGTCGCGGGCAAGCTGAGGTCCGCCAAGTCCTGAATGCCCGGGCGCAGATGGCGCCCTTCCCGGGGTCGCCCTCTCCCGGGGGCTCCCTTCCCGGGTGACCGTCCGCGCGGCGGCCGGCCTCAGATCCGCCAGGAGCGGATCCGGTCGGCCGCCGCGAACACGTCCGCCCCGCCCGCCGCGATGTCGCGGGCCAGCTCGACCAGCGCCCCGTACGGCGGGTCGATGCCCTCCTTGGCCGCGTGCATGTACGCGGCCGTCGTCACGCAGGCGTACAGGTTGTTGCGCACCGGCAAGGGGCGCAGCAGCACGATGGTGTGCATCAGGGTGGCCGCGCACCAGGCGGCGTCGGCGTCGTGGCCGAGTTGCGCGGTGTTCACCCGGTGCCGGGCGACGGCGGCCTGGAGCGCGGAGTAGTCCCGCACGCTGAGGTCCTCCGGCGAGGCCAGCTCCTGCACGTCGAGCAGCCAGCGCAGGTCGACGTGGAGCGGCATCATCCCCGCACCCCCGCCGCGCCGTTCACGCCGCCGGCGCGTCCTCCGGGAACGCGGCGTCGAACTCCGCCCGGTGCGACTTCCAGAACGCCACCGCGTGGTCCACGAACACCCGCCGCTGCTGCTCCCGCACGCTCAGGTCGTGGATGTACGCCTTGATGCTCTTCCCGTCCGCGGCGGCGGCCTCGCGGATCGCGGCGAGCTCGTGCTCCGTGTACTCGATGTTGAGCGCAGGCATGGCGCCGATGGTACTGGAGCGCACCGGAGTTGGGACCACCGACGGAGGATTTTCACCCACCGTCAAAAGGGTTTGCTGTCGATACCCCCACGGAGTGGTTTCGGCGGAGCCGCGGGTAGCCCCAAAGTCGGGCGGGGGTCGGGCACGCGGGATGACGCCGGGGCGGTGGGGGCCGCCGTAGCGTCGGGGGCAAGGCGGCGGAGCGGTTCCGCGGGGGAGGCCGGGCGGTTCGACGGAGGCCGGAGATGACGCGCAGGGCAGTGGGCAGGGCCGCAGCGAGCAGGACGACGGCGAGCGGGGCGGCCGTGGGCAGGGCGGCGGTCGGCAGGGCGGTGGCGGCCACGGCGGTGGCGCTCGCGATGACGGTCGCGGTGGCGGCGCCGGGGGTGGCCGCGACGCAGGCCGACGGCCAGGACAAGCGGGGCGGGTCCCTCCAGGGGGTCTGGCAGATGGACGGGTACGGCCTGGTAGCCGTGGTCTCCGGGAGCAGCCTGGCCACCTACGACGTGACGACGCACAGCTGCGTGCCGGGGTGGGTCACCGGGACGCAGGACGGCGCCCCCGGCCGGGACGGCACCGTCCGGTACGTCCTGGGCGACAACGCCCTCACCCTCACCCCGCAGCCGGGCGGGCGCCGGGCGATCGACGTCGAGGAGGGCGGGACGGGCACCAAGACACTGCGCCGCCTGGACGCGCTGCCGGCGCTGTGCACCCGGCCCGCCCCCAACGACCCGCTCGCGGTCTTCGACCGGTTCTGGGAGACCTTCGAGGAGAACTACCCCTTCTTCGCCGCCAAGGGGATCGACTGGCACGCGGCCCGCGACGAGCAGCGCGCGAAGATCACTCCGGCGACCACCACCGACCAGCTCCAGCAGATCTTCATCGACCTGCTGACCCCGCTCAAGGACGCGCACACCAGTCTGGCCCGGGTGACCGGCACCGGCCCGACCGGCGTCTACTCCGGCCGGCGCGACGGCTCGCTGAAGTCGACGCCCGCCCTGCGGGACGCGGCCCGCAAGGCCGTCGACGCACAACTGACCGGCCCCGAACAGGAGTTCGCCGTCAACGCGCAGGGGGTGAGTCGGCTGGGCGTGGGCCGGCTCCCGGACGGCGTCGGCTACCTGCGGGTGAGCGGCTTCGACGGTTACGCGACCGGCGGATTCGCCGCCCAGGCCAAGGAGCTCGACCGGGCCCTGGACGCCCTGCTCGCCGACCCCGACCGGCTCAACGGCCTGGTGATCGACGTCCGGCTGAACGGCGGCGGCTCGGACGCGCTCGGGCAGCAGATCGCCGCCCGGCTCACCGACCGCCCGTACGTCGCCTACCGCAAGGTGGCCCGCGACGACCCGGCCGACCCCACGAAGTTCACCCGGCCGCAGCCGGTCGTGGTGCGGCCCGCGCGCACCGAGCACTTCACCGGCCCCGTCGCCCTGCTCACCTCCTCGCTGTCGATCAGCGCCGCCGAGACCTTCACCCAGACCCTGATGGGCCGCTCCCCGCACGTCGTCCGGATCGGCGAGAACACCCAGGGCGTCTTCTCCGACGTGCTGATCAAGACCCTCTCGCCGGACTTCATGGTGGTGCTGCCGAACGAGAAGTACCTCACGCCCGACGGCAGCACCTTCGACGGCCCCGGCATCCCGCCGGACGTCCGCACACCGGTGTTCACCGATGAGGAGTTGGCCAGGCTCAAGGACTCCGCCCTGAGCACGGCCCGCCGCGTCCTCGGCGAGCAGTAGCGGCCGCGTCGCGGGCGGGGCCGCCCGCGCCGCACCGGTCCCCCTACATCGGATCCACCCCCCGCAGTTCGCCGTCCAGCTCCAGCCACCGGGTGAGGCCCAGGCCGCGCAGGAACGGCACGTCGTGGCTGGCCACGATCAGCGCGCCCTGGTAGGCGGCGAGCGCCTGGGTGAGCTGGCGGACGCTGGCGAGGTCCAGATTGTTGGTCGGCTCGTCGAGCAGCAGCAGCTGCGGCGGCGGGTCGGCCAGCAGCAGCGCGGCCAGGGTGGCCCGGAACCGCTCGCCGCCGGAGAGGGTGGCGGCGGGCTGGTCGGCCCGGCCGCCGCGGAACAGGAAGCGGGCCAGCCGGGCACGGATCGCGTTGTCCCCGGCGGCGGGGGCGAACAGCTTGACGTTCTCCGCCACGGTCAGCTTGTCGTCCAGCAGGTCGAGCCGCTGCGGCAGGTGGCGCAACGGCACCGGCGTGCTGACCTCGCCCTCCAGCGGGGCGAGTTCGCCCGCGATGGTGCGCAGCAGGGTGGTCTTGCCGGAGCCGTTGCGGCCGACCAGGGCGATCCGCTCGGGGCCGCGCAGGTCGAGGTCGGCGGTGGTGCCGTAGGGCAGCCGGACCTTCTGCAGGGTGAGCACGGTGCGCCCGACCGGGACGGCCGTGCGCGGCAGGTCGATCCGGATCTCGGCGTCGTCGCGCACCGCCTCCTCGGCGGCGGTGAGCCGCTGCCGGGCCTCCTCCAGCCGCTCGGTGTGCATGCCCTGGAGCCGCCCGGCCGTCTCCTGGCCCTGGCGTTTGAGCTTGCCCGCGAAGATGTGCGGGTCGTTGCGGGTGACCGAGCGCTTCTTGCCGTAGCTGGCGCTGCGGTCCAGCCGGGTGCGGGCCTCGGTCAAGTCCCGTTTCTGGCGCTCGACGTCGGCCTCGGCGTTGCGCAGCAGCCGCTCGGCGGTCTCCTGCTGGGCGGCGAGGGTGCGCTCGTACTCGGCGAAGTTGCCGCCGTACCAGGTGACCGCGCCGTCCCGCAGGTCGGCGATCTGGTCGACGTGCTGGAGCAGTTCGCGGTCGTGGCTGACGATCAGCATGACGCCGTGCCAGCCTGCGACCGTCTCGTAGAGCCGCTCCCGGGCCGTCCGGTCCAGGTTGTTGGTGGGCTCGTCGAGCAGCAGGACGTCGGGGCGGCGCAGCAGCAGGGCGGCGAGGCGCAGCAGGACGGCCTCGCCGCCGGAGAGCTCCCCGGTGGTGCGGTCGAGGCCGAGGCGGTGCAGGCCGAGCCGGTCGAGGGTGGCGCGGGCGCGCTCCTCGACGTCCCAGTCGTCGCCGACGGCGTCGAAGTGGCGCTGGTCGGAGTCCCCGGACTCGATGGCGTGCAGGGCCTCACGGGTGGCCCGGATGCCGAGCGCCTCGTCCACCCGCACGGTGGTGTCCAGCGTCAACCCCTGGGGCAGGTAGCCGAGTTCGCCGTCGACCCGGACGGTGCCGCCGGTCGGGGTCAGCTCGCCGGCGATCAGCCGCAGCAGGGTGGACTTGCCGGCGCCGTTGAGCCCGATCAGGCCGGTGCGGCCGGGGCCGACGGCGAGGTGGAAGCCGTCCAGGACGGGCTTGCCGTCGGGCCACTCGAAGGTGAGATCGGTGCAGAGGACGGCGGTGGTGGGTTGTGCCATGGAGGGCCTCCCGGGTGGTTGCCGAAGGGAACGATGAGCAACACGGGGAGACACCGCGGGTGCGGGCCGGTACGGCCGGGGGAGGGCGGGGCGGATCCGGATCAGCCGGATCGGGCTCGCCACGGGGCCGTGACTGAGGTCGCACACTCGCACACCGCGCGGCGAAGGGCCTGCGCGGCGGGGGCGGTGTCTCGGGACCTCAGTAGAGCAACGGCCTTCTCCTTGTCTGGCGGGTGACTCCGTCCACGCTACGCACGGCGCCGGACCCGGGCAACCGAATTTCGGCGCACCGGGAAGCACCCCTGGACACGCGTCGGGAAGCGGCTCGCCCGACCGGATTCCGGGCGCCCGGAGGAGGGCGGGTGCCGGTCCGGTGCCGATCCGGTGACGGCCCCGCCCCAGTCCGGGGGTGTGCGTAAGGGGCCTTTATCCGCATGGCAGACTCCTCCCCTGCCACGCCTGCGGCTCCCCGGAGCCGTACCCGAGGAAGGGGTCGCGTGGCGGTTATTCACAGGGGGATCTGAACTCATGTCACCGATGTACCGGCCGAACCGTGCCGTCCTGGGCGCCTCCGTCGCCGCGCTGACCGTGCTGGCCGCGACCGCGTGCGGCCCGGACAACAGCGACCCGGTCACGGCCCGGACCACGGCTCCGACGGTCGCGGCCGGCGCCACCGGCAAGCCGGGCGCGGCGCCGATCAAGCTGCCGACCGCCGAAGAGCTGAAGACCTGGAAGTTCGAGGACTGGGACAAGTGGGCCCAGCAGAACGTGATCACTCCGGCGGTCAAGGGCTACTGGACCCTGCAGCGGATCCTGAACGCCAAGCCCAAGCCGATGCCGCAGCCGCAGCCCGACCCGACGCAGCCGCCCGCCCAGCCGACCGGCGCGGCCCCGGCGCAGCCCACCACCGCCCAGCCCCCGAGCACCGGCGACGCACTGCCCACCGTCATCGAGGCCAAGCCGACCCAGCACCCGTTCGCGAAGAACCTGCACGTCAACGGCAAGCTCTTCTTCAAGGACGGGAACGAGGACTACGTGTGCTCCGGCACCGTCGTCTCCGACCCGGCCAACCCCGGCAAGAGCAACCTGGTCTGGACCGCCAGCCACTGCCTGAACGGCGGCAAGGGCGGCACGTACTACACCAACATCTCCTTCGCCCCGGCCTACAACAGCAACGGCCTGCTGAGCGGCGGCAAGCAGGCCAACGAGACCGCCGCCGAGCCGTACGGCGAGTGGGGCGCGACCGCCGGCATGGTCTCGCCGCAGTGGTCGGCCGAGGCCGACCCGGAGCACGGCGGCCCGTGGAGCCAGTACGACTTCGGGATCATCAAGGTCGCCAACCCGAGCGGCGACGGCAAGTCGCTGGAGGAGACCGTCGGCGGCTCCGTGCCGATCTGGTTCAACGCCCCGCGTGAGCAGCTCAGCAGCGTCAGCGCCTACGGCTACCCGGCCGGCAAGCCGTTCGACGGCGTCGAGCTGAACCACTGCGACAGCGGGAAGCCGGTGAAGAAGACCGGCGACCCGAGCCGCCCGGCGATGCTGATGATCGGCTGCAACATGACCGGCGGCAGCAGCGGCGGCGGCTGGGTCGCCGCCAAGGACGGCAAGCCGGCCCTGGTCAGCGACACCTCGATCGGCAACGGCGCCAGCACCTGGGAGGCCGGCCCGTACCTGGACGACGTGGCGGCCCGGATGTTCGACTACTTCTCGAAGAAGTCCAAGTGACCTCCTGACCGGCCCGCGTGGCCGGTCCCCGGGGTCGCGGCAGCCGCGCCGCGGCCCCGGGCTTTTCCGCCACCCGGCCCGCTCCTCCTACAATCGGGCTCATCATGAGCGCCACACTCGTAGTCAAGGACCTCGCCGCCGGTCACGGCGAACGCACCCTCTTCTCCGGCCTGGACCTGGTCGTCGCCCCCGGTGACGTGATCGGCCTGGTCGGCGTGAACGGCGCCGGCAAGTCGACGCTGCTGCGGCTGCTGGCCGGGCTGGACACCCCCGAGGGCGGTTCGCTGCGGCTCAGCCCGGCGACCGCCAACATCGGCCACCTGCCACAGGAGCCGGAGCGGCGCGAGGGCGAGTCGGTGCGCGACTTCCTGGCCCGTCGCACCGGCGTGGCGGACGCGCAGACCGCGCTGGACGAGGCCACCGAGGGCCTGGTCGAGGGCCGCCCGGGCGCCGACGACGCGTACGCGGCGAGCCTGGACCGCTGGCTGGAGCTGGGCGGCGCCGACCTGGAGGAGCGCGCCGAGGAGGTCGCCGACTCGCTCGGCCTGAAGGTCTCGCTCGACCTGCCGATGACGGCGCTGTCCGGCGGCCAGGCCGCCCGGGCCGGCCTCGCCTCGCTGCTGCTCTCCCGCTACGACGTCTTCCTGCTGGACGAGCCCACCAACGACCTCGACCTCGACGGCCTGGAGCGGCTGGAGGCCTTCGTCAAGGGCCTGCGCGCGGGCACCGTGCTGATCAGCCACGACCGCGAGTTCCTGGCCCGCACCGTCACCAAGGTGCTGGAGCTGGACCTGCACCAGCAGCAGGTCAACCTGTACGGCGGCGGCTACGAGGCGTACCTGGAGGAGCGCGCGGTGGCCCGCCGGCACGCCCGCGAGGAGTACGACGAGTACGCCGACACCAAGGCCGGGCTGGAGGCCCGGGCCCGGATGCAGCGCGGCTGGATGGAGCACGGCGTGCGCAACGCCCGCCGCAAGTCCTCCGACAACGACAAGATCGGAAAGGCGCAGCGCGCCGAGTCCACCGAGAAGCAGGCCTCCAAGGCCCGGCAGACCCAGCGGATGATCGAGCGGCTGGACGTGGTCGAGGAGCCGCGCAAGGAGTGGGAGCTGCGGATGGAGATCGCCACCGCGCCGCGCTCCGGCTCGGTGGTCGCCACCCTGCGCGCGGCCGTCGCCCGCCGCGGCGACTTCGCCTTCGGCCCGGTGGACCTCCAGATCGACTGGGCGGACCGGGTCGCCATCACCGGCGCCAACGGCGCGGGCAAGTCGACGCTGCTGGCCGCCCTGCTCGGCCGGCTCGAACTCGACGGCGGCAGCGCCTCGTTGGGCTCCGGCGTGGTGGTCGGCGAGGTGGACCAGGCGCGCGGGCTGTTCCTCGGCGGCGAGCCGCTGGCGGACGCCTTCGCCGCCGCCGTCCCGGAGTTCACGCCGGAGGAGGTGCGCACCCTGCTGGCCAAGTTCGGCCTCAAGGCGGTGCACGTGAAGCGCCCGGCCGGCACCCTCTCCCCCGGCGAGCGCACCAGGGCCGCGCTGGCGCTGCTCCAGGCGCGCGGGGTCAACCTGCTGGTGCTGGACGAGCCCACCAACCACCTGGACCTGCCCGCTATCGAGCAGTTGGAGGCGGCGCTCGGCTCGTACACCGGGACCCTGCTGCTGGTCACCCACGACCGGCGGATGCTGGACACCGTCACGGTGAACCGGCGGATCGAGGTCCGGGACGGGCGGGTGCACGAGCTGTAGTCCCGCCCGGCAGGGCGGCCCCGCCGGGCGGCCCTGCCGGATGGACCCGCCGGATGGACCTGATCTGCGGATTGGTCTCGACCTCTTCCCGGCGCGGCCGTCATGTGCTGTGCTGTCGGCCATGGTTGACAGTGCAGTGGCAGGGACGCCCTATCCGACCGTCCCCCTCACCCCGATGACGGTGCCGGCCCACGAGGCCGAGGCCCGCAGCAGGTCCTTCCACGACGTGATGGCGCAGCGCCGGACCGTCCGCGACTACGCGACCCACCCGATCCCGGACGGGGTCGTCGAGTGGGCGATCCGGACCGCCAACACCGCGCCCAGCGGTGCGCACATCCAGCCCTGGCGGTTCGTGGTGATCACCGACCCGGAGCGCAAGCGGCGGCTGCGCGAGGCCGCCGAGGCCGAGGAGCGCGAGTTCTACGCGCACCGGGCGTCGGAGGAGTGGCTGGCCGCGCTGGCGCCGATCGGCACCGACTGGCGCAAGCCGTTCCTGGAGGACGCGCCGGCGGTGATCGTGGTGTTCGAGGTGCACAAGGGGCCCGATTCGCCGCGGCCTTACTACACCAAGGAGTCGGTGGGGATCGCGGTCGGACTGCTGCTGGCCTCGCTGCACCAGGCCGGGCTGGCGACGCTGACCCACACGCCGAGCCCGATGAAGTTCCTCAACGAGGTCTGCGAGCGTCCGCTGGAGGAGCGCGCCGCGTACGTCATCCCGGTCGGTTACCCGGCCGAGGGGGCGCGGGTGCCGGATCTGCGGCGCAAGGAGCTGGACGAGGTGCTGATCCGGCTCTGACCGCCGGGCGTGTGCGCGCCCCGGTGCGCCGGGGGTGCGGCCGGGCGCGCCGGGGTGTGGCGGGGACCGGTGAGAGGCCTGGTGGGAGGCCGTCTGGAATTCATTGGTGACAGGTCCCGGCCAAGGACATAATCGCGGCCATGAGCCACCCGCAGTCACGGTCCTGCAAGTACCCGCCCGCCCCGCTCCACGTGCCCGCTCCCGCCGCCGTCACCGCCGGGCGGCCTCCCGAGGAACTGCGGCTGCCCGGCGGGATCTCGCTGCTGCGCCGCCGCAGCACGCACGCGGTGGCGCTCAACAAGGCCGTCCGCGCCAACCTGGACCACCTGCGGCCCTGGATGGAGTGGGCGGCCGAGCCCCCCACCCGGGCGCAGACCGCCGAGCTGGCCCGGGCCGGCTCCCTCGCCTGGGAGGCCGGCACCGACTTCATGTACCTGGTCGGCCTGGACGCCGAACCCGGCGGCGTGGTCGGCGCCCTCGGCCTGCACGGCCGGATCGGCCCCGGCGCACTGGAGATCGGCTACTGGGTCGCCGCCCGGCACGCCGGCCGCGGCATCGCCACCACCACGGCCGGGGCGCTGACCGAGGCCGCCCTGGCGCTGCCCGGCATCGCGCGGGTGGAGATCCACTGCGACGAGGCGAACGGCGCCAGCGCGGCCGTCCCGCGCAAGCTCGGCTACCGGCTCGACCGGGTCGCCGAGGCCGCCGTCCGGGCTCCCGCCGAGACCGGGCGGCAGCTGATCTGGGTCCGGGAGGCCTGACGGCGTTCCGAGGCGGGGCCGGCCACCCGGACGGCCCATGCCGCTCGGTACCGCTCGCCGCTCAACACCGCTCGCCGTTCAGTACCGCTCGCCGCTCAGCTCAGTACCGCTCGCCGGTCGGAGTCGGCAGCGCGTCCAGGTCGGCCAGGTCCGCAGCCGAGAGCACGACCTCGGCCGCGCCCGCGTTGTCCACCAGGTAGCGCGGCGTCTTGGTACCCGGGATCGGGAAGACGTACCGGCCCTGCGCCAGCACCCAGGCCAGCGCGACCTGCGCGGGCGTCGCGCCGATCCGCTCGGCGACCTCCTTGACCCTGCCGACCAGTGCCAGGTTCTCCTTCAGCGCGTCCTGCTGGAAGCGCGGCAGCCGGCGGCGGAAGTCGTCGGCGGGCAGTTCGTCGAAGGAGGCGATGCTGCCGGTCAGGAAGCCCCGGCCGAGCGGCGAGAACGGCAGGAAGGCGATGCCCTGCTCCTCGGTGTACGGCAGCACCTCGGCCAGCACGTCCCGGGTCCAGAGCGAGAGCTCGGACTGCACGGACGCCACCGGGTGCACCGACTGGGCCCGCTTGATCTCCTCGACGGTCACCTCGGAGAGCCCGATCCGGCGGGCCTTGCCGGCCGCGACGGTCTCGGCGAGGGCGCCCCAGGTCTCCTCGATCGGGACGGCCGGGTCGACCCGGTGCAGCTGGTAGAGGTCGACGTGGTCGGTGCCGAGGCGGCGCAGGCTGTCGTCGATCGAGCGGCGCACGTGCTCGGGGCTGCCGTCGCGGGCCGACTGGCCGGACCCGCCCGGGACGATGCCGACCTTGGTGGCGAGGAAGGCGCGTTCCCGGTACGGGCCGGCCAGCGCGGCGCCGACCACCTCCTCGTTGGTGTAGGGGCCGTACATGTCGGCGGTGTCGATCAGGGTGACACCGAGGTCCAGCGCCTGCCGGATCACCCGGACGGAGTTCTCGTCGTCCCGGTTCTGCACGTCGTAGGCCCAGGTCATCCCCATGCAGCCGAGGCCGATGACGCCGGTCTCCGGGCCGTTGGTACCGAACGTGGCGTTGCGCATGACGGTGCTCCGATCGTGGTGGTGTGCTTGGCCGCTCGCGGGGTGCTGCGGTGGATCAACGCGTCCAGCTTTCACCTTGGAGTGCACTCAAGGTCAAGCCCGTCCGGACGCGCCTCGGATCCGCCTCGGATCCACTTCCGATCCGCCGACCGCCAGAGGGGCCGTTGATCATATGAGCGGCCCTCGGCTCACCCGGGGGTGCGATGCGCCCGAGGCGCAGGCGGAGCGCGTGCGACGGACTTCACCACCATGCGAGCGGACACGACCATCCGAACCGTGCGTTCGCACCACGGCCCGCCGCCGGGCGGGCGCAGGCCGGCCGCCCGGCCGACACCAGGTGATCACCCGTCAAACCGGCGCGCGGGAGCCCGTCGGCGGAACCTCCGCACCACCGGGCGCCATCCGCCCGGTCTTGGCAGGGCTCACGGCGACGGCGGACCCTCTGGGCACAGCCGATCATCGGCTCATCCAGTCGTATCCCGTTGGGGAGGAACCCATGACGTTCTCGCGCACCCGCCTCGCCGCCGTCGCCGTGATCGTGGCCGCCGCCACCGCCGTGACCGTCCCGGCGCAGGCCGCCGGCGGCCACCGCGCCCTCAGCCGCTTCGACGACGGCAGCTTCGAGTCGCCCAAGGCCCCTGCGAACAGCTTCGCCGAGTTCAGCGCCGGACAGACCATCGGCCCGTGGACGGTCACCACCGGCAGCGTCGACCTGATCGGCGCCGGGTTCTGGCAGGCTGCCGAGGGCGACCAGTCGGTGGACCTCAACGGCGCCACCACCGGCGCCGTCGCCCAGTCCTTCACCACCGTCCCGGGCGCCACCTACTCCGTGACGTACGCGCTGGCCGGCAACACGTCGGCCGCACCGACCGTGAAGACCGGCCGGGTGCTCGTCGACGGCCAGGACTTCCAGGACTTCTCCTTCGACATCACCGGCAAGACGCCGACCAACATGGGTTACGTGGGGCGCCAGTTCAGCTTCGTCGCGCGGAACGCCTCCACCACGCTGACCTTCGCCAGCACCAACGCGGGCTCGGCCGGCCCGGTCGTGGACGACGTCCAGGTCAAGGAGTGCAAGCCGTGCTGCGGGTGATCCACTGAACCGCCCGCCCGCCCGCCGGTTCGAGACCAGCGGGCGGGCCTTCTCCTCCTTGCCGACCGTTGTTTCCCCCTCGCTTAAAGTGCTTCACCCCGCACGGCGAGCCCTGACAGGGTCAGTTACCGGAAGAGCTACGCCGAAGCCGAATGGGACGCTCAGGGTTCGCTGACCCGGACCATCGGCGCGGGCGCCATCACGGCAAGTGCCATCGGCGGCAACGGAATCGTGGGCGGCACGAAGTTCGTCGGGTCGACTCCGCGGCCCGGCCTTCACCGCCGTCGCTTTCGCGGCCGCCTCCTGCCGGGAGCCGAAAATCCTCCTGCCAGGGCGCCGGAGGTCGACAGGGGTGCCGTCCGAGGGCGCGGAGCGGTGTTCCAGGAGCGGGATCCCAGAGCCTTAAACCGTTCCTAAAACCTTCCCACAGCGGGCTTCCGATGCCCCGGAAGTGCTTGACGTGCACAGCTGGTCTAGTCCAGTTTGATGCTCAGCACCGCGCTCCTCCCCCGCACCGGACCAGCCCCCATGCTGCCGCCCGCCCCGCGTATCCCCCTTCGCGGCGCGGGCGGCCCCACGTCCCGAGAGGCACCCCCATGCCCAGCGCGCCCCAGCCCGCCCCCACGCACCGCCGCACCGCCGGTCGCACCAAGCTGCTGAGCCTCGCCGCCGCCACCGCGCTCGCCGCCGGCGGCCTCGCCACGCTCGCCGGGAACGCCGGCGCCGCCGACGGCAACCTGCTGGCCAACCCCGGCCTGGAGAGCGGCACGCTCAGCCCGTGGAGCTGTTCCGGCGGGACCGGCAGCGTCGTCAACTCCGGTGCGCACAGCGGCAGCTACGCACTGAAGGGGGCGGTCGGCGCGAGCGACACCGCACAGTGCGGCCAGACCGTCACCGTCCAGCCCAACACCACGTACAACCTCAGCGCCTGGGTGCAGGGCCAGTACGTCTACCTGGGTGCCACCGGCAGCGGCGTCACCGACCCGGCCATCTGGACGCCGGGCGGCGCCAACTGGCAGCAGCTGTCCACCAGTTTCACCACCGGCCCGGCCACCACCAGCGTCACCGTCTACCTGCACGGCTGGTACGGGCAGGGCGCCTACCTCGCCGACGACATCACGCTCACCGGCCCCGGCGGCGGCAACCCCACCACCCCGCCGCCCACTTCGGGCACCCCGACCGGCGGCCCCACCGGCACGCCCACCGGCGGCCCGAGCACCCCGCCGCCGAACGTCGCCGTCCCCGTCGCGCCCTACATCGACATGGGCGCCTGGCCCACCCCGTCCATGCCCGACATGGCCAAGTCCGGCAACCTCAAGGCCTACACCATGGGCTTCGTCACCGGCGTCGGCTGCAAGGCCAGCTGGTTCAACGCCTACGACCCGCGCACCGGCTGGGCCAAGGACCAGATCGACGCGCTGCGCGCGTCCGGCGGCGACGTCAAGCTCTCCTTCGGCGGCGCCAGCGGCACCGAACTCGCCGCCGCCTGCACCACCGTGGACTCGCTGTTCGCCGAGTACGACGCCGTGGTCAACGCCTACAACCTGCGCTACGTCGACTTCGACATCGAGGGCGCGGCCATCGCCGACACCGCCTCCAACGACCGCCGCTCCGCCGCGCTCGCCAAGCTCCAGCAGGCCCACCCCGGCCTCAAGGTCTCCTTCACCCTGCCCGTCCTGCCCGAGGGCCTGACCACCGAAGGCGTCGCCATCGTCAAGTCCGCCCGCGACGCCGGGGTCGCCGTCGACCTGGTGAACATCATGGCGATGGACTACTACCGGACCGGCACCGACTACGGCAACGCCGCCGTGCAGGCCGCCCAGGCCCTGTTCGGCCAGCTCAAGGCGCTCTACCCGGCGAAGACCGACGCCCAGCTGTGGGCCATGGTCGGCGTCACCCCGATGATCGGCGAGAACGACGACCACCAGATCTACAACCAGGCCGCCGCCCAGCAGTTGGTGACCTTCGCCCGGCAGAACCACCTCGGCCTGCTGGCCTTCTGGGACGCCACCCGCGACGCCAACGCCTGCACCGGCGGCTCGCTCTCCAAGTGCACCAACATCGCGCAGCAGCCGTACGAGTTCGCGAAGATCTTCGCCCAGTACGCGGGCTGACCGCACCTCACGGGCCGACCCCCGCCTCGGCAGGGGTCGGCCCGGTGCCAGGGGTGTTCCTCAAGGGCCGCCAGGAGGCGAAGCGGTGACGGTGGCCGCGGCTCAGGTGTCGTAGCAGCCGTCCCACGGGGCGTGGAAGCCGAGGCCGTCGGGGTAGAGCTCGGCCCAGACCCCGCCCTCGCCGTCCTCGCCCTCTTCTTCCTTGTCCTCGTCCTCCTCGTCCGTCTCGTCCTCCTCGTCCGTCTCGATGACCAGCCCGAACAGCGACCCCTCGACCCGGACGGCGAACGGCGCGATGGCGATGTCCCCGTACGCGCGGCCGGGGAGGGCGTCGGCCAGTCGGCGAGGAGTGCGCGGGCGGCCTCGACGGCCGCCTTCTCGCCGTCCGCCGTCGTGCCGGTCGAGTGGATGCGCGAGTCGAGGTGCCGGCCGGCGTCGTCGAAGCGGTGGAGCACCGCGAACCAGCGCTTCTGCGCCTGCCAGTTCTCGACGTCGGCCCCGACCTCCGGGAAGGCCGCCGTGACGGAGGCGAGGAACTGGCCGCCCTCGCACCGGCCGATGGTGCGGGTGCGGTAGTCGGGCTCGTACCGGATGGGGATCAGGTCGGGAACGCTCATGACCGAACCGTACGGCTGAGCTGTGACAACCCCCGGCCCGGAGACGGCTCCGGGCCGGGCACTGCTGCGGGCCGGAGCCGGCTACGGGCCGGGCCCGGTCGGCCGACGGTTCGTTCAGCGCCCGGTGGGCAGGTTGGCCCCTCCCGTGCAGTCGAACACCACGCCCGTCACGAAGGTGTTGGCGGCCAGCAGGTGGATCGCCTGCGCGACGTCCTCGGCCCGGCCGACGCGGCCGACCGGGGTGGTGGCGGCGAGACCGTCGAACAGCGCCGTCCGCTGCCCGGCCGGGACGCGGTCCCACCACGGGGTGTCGATGACGCCGGGCGAGACGGCGTTGATCCGCAGCGGGGCGAGTTCGACGGCCAGCGGCGGGACCATCGCCTCCAGCGCGCCGTTGATGGCGGCGAGTCCGGCGGTGCCGGGGAACGCGGCGCGGGCGGAGGCCGCGGTGATCAGCGTGACGGATCCGTCCGACCGCAGGTGCGGCAGCGCCGCCTGGAGAACGCGGACCTGCGGCCAGAACTTGGCGTCGAACCCGGTGGCGAGGTCGGCCAGGTCGAGCTGGGCGAACGGACCGCTGCCGGCCGCGCCGCTGACCGCGACGACCAGGTGGTCGACGGTGCCGGACTGGGCGAAGAAGGCCGCGACGGCCTCGGGGTCGGCCGCGTCCAGCTGGTGGCCGGTGGCCCTGCCGCCGATCCGGGCGACGGCGGCGTCCAGCCGGTCCCGGCCGCGGCCGGTGATCACGACCTCGGCGCCGTCCGCGGCGAAGGCGGTGGCCGCGGCCTCGCCGATGCCCGAGCTGCCGCCCATCACGACGACGCGCTGTCCGGCGAAGAGGTTTGACGTGGTGCTCATGGTGGCGTGTCCTTCATATTGTCGAGACCGCTAGTTCCGTCAATAATGTTATCGAGACTGCTAGTCTTGTCAAGCGGGGGAAGAAGAAAGGGAACCCCATGACCGAAGCCCGCCCGCACACCGGACGCCGCCGCAACGAGGCCGCCCACCAGGCGATCCTCGATGCGGCCCTGCACCTGCTCGCCGAGTCCGACGGCACCCCCGTCACCATCGACGCCATCGCCCGCAGCGCCGGCGTCGGCAAGCAGACCGTCTACCGCTGGTGGCCTTCCAAGGGCGCCGTCCTGCTCGACGCCCTCACCGACCGCGCCGACCAGGACGTCCCCGGCCCCGACACCGGCACCCTGCGCACCGACCTCCGCGCCTTCATCGCCACCACCTTCGACGGCTCCCAGCGCGACACCACCGCCCCCGCCCTGCGCACCCTCGTCCGCGAAGCCGCCCGCGACCCCCACCTCGCCGACCTCATGCAGACCTTCACCGCCACCCGCCGCACCACCCTGCGCGACCTCCTCGCCCGCGGCCGCGAACGCGGCGAACTCGCCGACGACACCGACCTCGACCTGATCGTCGACCAGGTCTACGGCGTCTTCTGGTACCGCTTCATCCTCGGCCACGCCCCCCTCGACGCCACCGTCGCCGACCGGCTCACCAACTCCCTGGTCGCCGGGAACAGTTAGGCCCCCTCCGGCGGATCCTGCCGGGCGCCCACGCCGGTTGATCATCCGATCCGCCTTCGGTACCGTCCCGTGGGGCCCTCCCTGCGGGACGGCACCCGTCCGGGGAGGGGACATTCATGCAAGGGCGAGGCGCGGCAAGGCCGTTCACATCCCGCCCGGCGCGACGTTCGGCCGCGCTGGTTGCGGCCGCGACCGCCGCCGTCGCCCTGGCGGCCGGCTGCGCGGCCGGGGACCCGGATCCGGATCCGAGGGCGTACCCGGGCAGCCCGAAGGGGCAGACCCTCGAAAAGGTGACGAAGGCGTTCGGGCTGGACCTGCCCGCGTGCGACCTTCAGGGCGTCGGGTTCCACGGATCGGCGAAGTACCCCGGGGAGGTCCTGAACCTGAGCTTCCGGGCACCGAAGGACTGCGTGGACCGCTTCCTCGCCGACCACTCGGTGGACCTGGCCCGCCCCGTCCCCTGGAGCCCCGGGCAGGGGGCCGGGACGGGCTTCGACTCCGACACCGAGACCCGGACCTTCGGCTGGTCCTTCGACAAGAACGTGACCTACGACCTCTTCGTCGACTTCACGACCTCCACCGGAAGCCGCTTCAGCGTGCTGGCCGACCCCGGGCAGACCGAGCGGACGGTGTACCTGGAGGCCCGCCACCTCGGCGGTTCCTGAACCCGGAGGCCCGCGCCCGCCCTCGGCCCGCCCTCAGCCCGCCCTCAGCCCGACCGACGAGTCCCGCTGGGCGCCGCTCCAGGGCCGTGTCCGTTCAGACGTCCGACGGCCCGCGGCGCCGGATCAGCGGCAGGTAGACCTCGTCCACGATCTCGATCAGGACGTCGTCGGGCGCGGTCGGCACGCCCCGCACCACGAACTCGTTGCGCAGCAGCACCACCGCCACCGTGGCGACCCTGGGGTGGAGCGCCTCGGGGGCCGCTTCGCCACGGGCGACCGCGCGCCCCAGGACGGTGAGCCAGGGGGCGGCCGCGGCCTCGCCGGACTGGTCCTGGAGCTGCGCCAGGAACTCCGCCGCGCCACCGGCGGCGGCCAGGAGTTCGCGCAGGATCGCGCCGAGCGGGGAGCTCCAGTGCCGGTTCGCCTGGCGGAGCAACTCCAGGGCGTCCCCGCGTAGTTCACCGGTGTCGGGGGGCACGGCGGCGGTGGCCAGCTGCTTGTAGGCGGCGATGCCGAGGGCCAGGCGGTTGGGCCAGCGGCGGTAGAGGGCGTTCTTGTTGGTGCTGGCGCGGGCGGCGACCTTGTCCATGGTCAGCCCGGCGAATCCGGACTCGGTGAGCTCCGCCACCGCCGCCCGGAGGATCGCCTCCTCCAGCGCCGCCCCGCGCCGCCGCGTCTGCCCGGCCATGGCCCTCGTCCCGTCCGATCCAGTCCGACCCCGTCGCCGGTACCGCCGTCGATACCGCCCCCTACCCTCCCATCCTTCTTGTCCTCTCCGTCCCACACCAACTAGGGTACTGGCCGTACCGTATTTGCCTGCTCCCCGTCCCACCCCCAGGAAGGCAGGACACCGTGCGCGCCAAAGGCATCAGCTACGACACCGGATTCGTCAGGAACGGGTCGTACTCCCGCAGCCGGTTCGACCCGAAGGAGGTCGAACGCGAACTGCGCATCATCCGCGACGACCTGCACTGCAACGCGGTCCGCATCATGGGCGGCGACCCCGACCGGATCGAACTCGCCGCCGGACTCGCCGCCGACCTCGGACTGGAGGTCTGGTACTCCCCGTACCCGCTGGAACTCGCCGCCGACGAACTCCTGGCCCTGTTCGCCGACTGCGCCGAGCGCGCGGAACGGCTGCGGCGGCGCGGGGCCGAGGTGGTGTTCGTCACCGGGGCCGAACTCAGCCTGATGAACCCGGGGTTCCTGCCCGGCGACACCACGGACGAACGCATCGCCCTGCTCAGCCGACCCGAGCTCGTCCGCGAACACCTCGGACCGGTCAGCGGCCGGGTCAACGCGTTCCTCGACCAGGCCGTGACCACCGTCCGCGAACACTTCGGCGGACGCGTCACCTACGCCGCCGTACCACTGGAGCGCGTCGACTGGACGCCCTTCGACCTCATCTCCCTCGACCTCTACCGCTCCGCCGAGACCGCCGACCGGTTCGCCGACGGCGTCCACGACCTGGCTGCGCAGGGAAAGCCCGTCGCCATCACCGAGTTCGGCTCCGCCGGCTACCGCGGCGCGGGCGACCGGGGCGCGCTCGGCCTGGACATCGTCGAGTACGACGCCGAGGGCCCCGTCCGCCTGAAGGCCGCCTACGAGCGCGACGAGGCCGGCCAGGCCACCTACCTGCGCGAACTGCTGGAGGCCTTCGACGCCGGCGGCATCGACGCCACCTTCGTCTTCACCTTCGCCCTCTACGACCACGTGCACCGCCCCGACGCCGACCCCCGCGACGACCTCGACCTCGCCAGCTACGGCATCGTCAAGGTCTACGAGGACCGCCCCGGCACCACCTACCCCGACCTCCCCTGGGACCCCAAGGCCGCCTTCACCACCCTCGCCACCTACCACCACACCCACTGACCAGGCCCCGCCCGCGCACCGCCCGCGGGAAATTATGCAGACCGGTCTACTGATCCCCACCCTCGCGCGCTGCCCACCCACCCCACCTCGGGGGGGGGGGGGGGGGGGGGGGGGGGGGGGGTGTTGTGAGACGAAGAGAAAGAAAAGAAAAAGAGAACGCGGGGAACGGTTTGAGGTGTTGGCGTGAGGGAAAACACCACCCCCCACCACG
>NZ_JBWKEQ010000068.1:27937-29044 GCF_056435365.1 Kitasatospora sp. NPDC043949
CTCCCCCTCCCCCCCCCCCCCCCCACCCCCCCCCCCCCCCCCCCACACACCCCCCCCCCCCCCCCCCCCCCCCCCCCAGCGCCCCAGGTGGGCCGGGGCTAGGAATATGACGGTCGGTCTACATAATTCTCTGAGGCGGAAACGGCGCCGGGCGTGGGGAGGCGGGCGGGGCGGCGTGTGACGTCCAGCGGGCGGGGGCGAGGGCCTGTCCGATGGGTCGTGTGAGCTGGTCAGGGCCGCGATCTAGTGTTTGCAGTTGAACGAAGGGGGTCGCTTGTCACGCAATACAGCCGAAGCAGAGGCGGGGATGAAGGGGATCACGTTTCCTGCCTGGTACGGAGAGCACTACGTGACGCTGGCTGAGCTACTGGTCCGCCTGGGCAGCTTCGGCCTGGACCTGAAGTGGCGCGTCGAGTTCGACGAAATCGTCGATCCTCGTTGCGCCGAGATGGAGAGACGGTCTGCCGACGGCGGCATGGACACGTTGACGCTGTTGTCGCTGACGACCCCCTTCCTCCAACTGATCGACGCCGAAGCACTTGGGTTCGCCGGGGACGGGGTGATGATCGCCCTGACCGAAGTAGACAGCTCGCTGTGGGACGTCAGGGCTGTCGACGAGCGCGTACTCGGCGAACTTCGCCGCCACTATCCGGGTGCACGGGAATCATCTGCGGCGCCCCTGGCCGGGCGTGATCACAAATCCGAGCGGGCGACACCCACCCTCCCCAGCAAGGTGAATCTTGCAGGTGAGACCGCCTCGCGAGCACCCTAGGTCCTCATCAGAACGGTGACGTGCCGGCCTCCTTCCGCTGACCCGGAACCCTCGGGGGGGGTGAAGGCGCCAGCCGCGTGCCGATGAGCGCGGAATCGACGCTGACCATGCCCCAGTCGATTCGGCTCTCGGCATCGGCGTCGGCCAGGACGGCCCGCAGAATTCTCTCCCCCGTGCCGTCCGCCGACCACCTTCGGTGACGGTCGGTCTACATATTCGGCTCACGGCGGGCGCGAGCCCCCCTGCGCGCAGGGAGTGGGGCGGGGGGAGCTCCTTCGGAGAGTCCCCAACGGGGAGGGGGTTGGGGGATGACGGGTGGTGTCCACGACGCTTTT
>NZ_JBWKEQ010000068.1:29054-36247 GCF_056435365.1 Kitasatospora sp. NPDC043949
GGGAGGTTCTGGCCCATTGTTTTTTCCCCGGGTTCACGCCCCCCCCCCCCCCCCCACCCCCTCCCCCCCCCCCCCCCCCCCCCCCAGCGCCCCAGATGGGCCGGGGCTAGGAATATGACGGTCGGTCTACATAATTCTCTGAGGCGGAAACGGCGCCGGGCGTGGGGAGGCGGGCGGGGGACTAGTCGGCGAAGCGGGCTGACAGGTGGGGGAGGAGGGTGGGGAGGTCTTCGTCCTCCCAGGGTTCGCCGGCCGGGGGGCCGGAGGCGATGCCGTTGTCGGGGAGGTCGTTGCCGGTGAGTTGGCGGTATGCATGGGTGGCCGCGTAGGCGAGGTCTTCGGCCTCCAGATCCTCCTGGTCGGGGGTGAGGAGTCCGGCGAGGCTGTCCGGGTCGGCGAGGGCCTGTTCGAAGAGGGTGCGGCCGGCGCCTATCAGCCAGTCGCGGAAGTAGTCGAAGCCGTCGTCGCTGCATCCGTCGTTGATGAGGTAGCCCGCGCCCCAGAGCAGCCAGGTGCAGGAGCGGGCCTTCTGCTGCGCGTAGTGCCGGTCGAAGTCGGCGATCTGGTCGGGCGCCAGACCAGCGAGGTGTTCGGTGAGCGCGTCGGCGTGTTCGCTCTCGTCGGCGGCGCCGGCGCGGGTGTCGTCGATGATCTGCCAGAAGGTGTCGAGGTCCATGCCCGTCACCCTGACAGCCGGGACTGACACTCTCTCGCGCAAACAGCAGGACGGCTTCAGCCGCTTCAACGGGGCGTCTGGGTGCGGAAGCTGTGGCCGAGCTCGGGGCCGAGTCCGTAGTAGTGGCGGAAGTTGTAGATCAGCGGGCTCCACCGGGCCGGGTCGACGTGCTGGGAGCCGGGGACGACGATGCCCGGATCGGCGTGGACCTTGAGCACGTGGGCTTCGACGATGAGGAACCCGCCGGAGGCGTCGGGCTGGATCCGGGCGGCACGGGCCTCCAGTTGCAGGGGGCATTCGGCGACCCGGGGCGGCCGGACGAGTTCGGAGGGCTCGGCCCGCAGGCCTGCGGCCGCGAACTTGTCCCGCTCGAACCGGAAGGTGTCCTGCTTGTTCGCGGGTACGGGGGTGCGCCCGGTGAGCGGCGCGAGTCGTTCGACCGCCGGCCACTGGGTCGGCTCGGGCAGGTTGATCACCAGCTCGGGTCGGCTGCGGAGGTTGTGCGCGGTCTGCGCCTCGGCCCCCATGCCGAGGACGATCACCTGGCCAAGGGCCCAGGCCGAGGACATCGGCGCGAGGTTGGGGGTGCCGTCCCCGTTCTCCGTTGAGAGCAGGACGACGGGCGTGCCGAAGTAGAGGATGCTCGGCGCGATGGCCACGTGGTCCGCGCTCACCGAGCCATCGGTGAGCGCGTCAGTGAGCGCGTCAGTGCGTGTGCTGTCAGGCGTCATGGTGTTCACGGGAATCGACGGTAGGTCGGGGATTCCTCGGCGCGGACCGAAGGATCGTCGGCAGCCGGGGCGCCGCGCGAGGGGCCGCGATGCGGCCAGGTGGCCGACATCCGGCGGACGCAGCCAGTTCGGGTACGGATGGCGGGCCGGGCCAACCCATGTCAAGTTACTCAAAGTGTTCACAAAAACACTTCGTGTTATCAAAATTCTGTGGCGTGGGGCCCTGTGGTGATCACGCCCGACTGGAACGGAGACGGTATGGCAGGGATCAGACGCGGCCGGTCGCGCGGCAGGCTCGCCGCGGCGATCGGGCTGGCGGTCATCGGCGTGACGGCGGGTTGGGGAGGGGGTTCGGCCCAGGCCTTCCCGGCGCACGCCTTCCCGGCACGAGGTGCGACGTTCGTCAGTCCTGCCGTCGCCTCGCCGGGGGACGACGCCGACAGGAAGTCCCCGGACGGCGCAGACCGCGCGAACGGCGCGGACGGGAAGTCAGGGACCCGGGCGCTGACCTGTCCGCCGACGCCGCTGTGGGTGAACACCGGCGGTGGCGGTGACCAGCTGTACTCGTACAGCCCGACCGGTACGCAGTTGTCCGACGTGCCGCTGGTGCGGGACTACGGGGACATCGCGTGGAGTGCGGACGGCACGACGCTGTACGGGGTGTCCTGGCAGGAAACCCCGCCGACGCTGTACACGATCAACCCAGCCACCGGCGCGGAGACCAGCTCGGTAGTGATCACCGGTCCGGCCGCGGTCGACGGATTCGACTTCAACGCGTTGAGCGCCCGCCCGGACGGCACCCTGCTGGTCGCGTCGTTCTTCTCGAACCAGATCTGGACGATCAACCCGGCCACCGGGGTGAGCACGCTGTTCCCCGTCGCCTACCCCGCCACGCTCGTCTCCTCGGGCGACTTCGTGACCCTGTCCGACGGCGATGTCCTCGGGGTCGCGTTCGATTCGTTCTTCCAGAACCCCACCAGCTACTTCCGCATCCACCCGGACAACACGATCACCGAGATCGGCACCACCCCGAACTCCATCTACGGTCTGGCGCAGTCCGGCGGCAACGTCTACATCTTCCGCGCGAACGGCACCATCGAGGAGCTGAACTCGGTGCCGACCGCCAGCTCGACCGCGACGCTGCCCACCACCGTCATCGCCAACACCGGGCACCGCTTCTACGGCGCCTCCGCCACCCAGGACAGCGGGAACTGCAACCTGCCGGCCGGCACCTCCTACACCGTCGCGAAGTCGGTCTCCCCGACCGGCCCGGTGGACCAGGGCGACACCCTCACCTACACCGAGACCGTCACCAACACCGGCACCAACCCGGCCACCTTCGCGGGTTTCAGTGACGACCTCTCCGCCGTGCTGACGGACGGCACGCTGGTGCCGGGCTCCGTCACCGCCAGCTCCGGAACGGCCGCCGTCACCGGGAACACCCTGACCTGGTCGGGCACGCTGACGGCGCCGCCCGCCGCCGGCTCCACCGTGACGGTGACGTACCAGGTCAAGGTCAACAACCCGGACACCGGCAACTTCGCGCTGACCAACAACCTCGCGCCGACCATCGCCGGCGGCACCTGCGCCACCACCGGCGGCTGCACCACCACCGTGCTGGTCAACGTCCCCGCCCCCACGATCACCAAGGCGGCGACCGAGGCCTCGTTCGTCGCGGGGCAGACCATCCACTACACCTACACGGTGACCAACAACGCCCCGGTGGCGCTGACGAACGTCGCGGTCACCGACACCGGCCCCGGCACCCCGACGGTCACCTGCCCGCCCGGCCCGCTCGCGGCCGGCGCCACGGAGAACTGCACCGCCACCTACACCGCGACCGCCGCCGACGCGACGACGGGCACGATCACCGACACGGCGAACCTCACCGCCACCGTCGGCACCCAGACGGTGACCGGGACGAGCAACCAGGTCGTCGTGCCGCTACGGGCGCTGACCATCACCAAGTCCGCCGTCCAGCCGGACTTCACAGCCCCGGGTGAGACCCTCAACTACACGTACACCGTCACCAACACCGGCCAGATCGCACTGACCAACGTGACGGTGACCGACCTGACGCCCGGCGTCACCGTCTCCGGCTGCGGAACCAACCAGCTCGCGCCCGGCCAGTCCACCACCTGCCAGGCCACCTACGTCACCACCGCCGCCGACGTCGCCGCCCAGAACGTGCCCGACCAGGGCCAGGTCACCGGCACCGACACCGGCGGCCAGACCGTCACCACGACCAGCAACAAGGTCAACACCCCCCTGGTCGCCATCAGCGTGGTGAAGAAGGCCGCCGAGGCGCAGTACACCGCCGCCGGGCAGACCATCCACTACACCTACACGGTCACCAACACCGGCGCCCAGCCGCTGACCAACATCGGCGTGGTCGACAACGGCCCCGGCACGCCGACCGTCACCTGCCCCACCGGGCCGCTCGCGCCGGGCGCCTCGGAGAACTGCACCGCGACCTACGTCACCACCGACGCCGACGTCGCCGCGGGCAAGGTCGTCGACACCGCCCAGGTGACCGGCACCACCCCCAGTGGCCAGAACATCACCTCCACCAGCAACAAGGTGACCGTCCCCTACGCCGGGCTGAAGATCGTCAAGGCCGTCCAGGAGACCTCGTTCTCCGCCGCCGGACAGGCCCTGCACTACACCTTCACCGTCACCAACACCGGTGACACGACGATCAGTTCGCTCGCCGTGACGGACTCCGGCCCGGGCACGCCGGCCGTCTCCTGCCCGGTGACCACCCTGGCCCCGGGCGCGTCCACGACCTGCACCGCGACGTACTCCACCGCCGAGTCCGACGTGCAGGCCGGGAAGATCACCGACACCTCTACCGTCACCGGCACCACCCCCGACGGCACCCCGGTGACGGCGACCAGCAACACCGTCACCATCGTCGCCTGCACCCCCTGCGAGGACCAGGACCACGGCGGCTGCGACGGCCACAACTCCGGCGGCCACGGCGGCTGGGGCGACCACCACCCCGGGCCCGGCCAGTGGGACAACCACCCCGACGGCACCGCCCCTGGTGACACGTCGGCCGCCGAACACCCCGCCGGCACCCACCCCGCGCCCGTTCCCCCGCGCGACACCGCCGTGCAGGCACCCGCCGTGCAGGAACCCGCCCTGATGCTCGCGAGCGCCGGAGCCCCGGTGGCCACGGTCGGCCTCGGCGGCGGCGCGCTGCTGGGCCTCGGCTGGCTCATCGCCGCCTTCGCCTCGGCCCGCCTGCGCCAGGACCGCTCGGGAGAGTGACCACCCTCCACCACCCGGGCCGGCCCCGGCGACGCGCGCAACGCACACGGCACGCACGCCGGGCGTAGCGGCCGGGAGGGCAGAGTGCGCCACCACCGGTGGCGCACTCTGCCTGCTTCCTAGCCGAGGACGGCGTCCACGGCGGCCGTCAGCGCCTCGCGCACCGCCGCGGGGGCGGTGAAGCGGCTCTGGTTCATCGCACCGTGCCGCAGGATCAGCAGGGTGTCGGCCGCCCGGTCGGGGTCGGGGTGGCCGGCGGCGGCGAGCAGGCCGGTCAGCAGGGCGCGGAACCAGTCCATGTGTTCCTGGATCGCGCGGCTGACGGGATGGTGCGGGTCGGGGTAGTCGGCGGCGGCGTTGATGAACGGGCAACCGCGGAAGCCGGGTGCGCAGAACTCGTCGGAGATGCCCGCGAACAGGGCCGTCACGGCCTCGCGCGGAGGAAGGTCCGCCACTGTGGCGGCAGCCGCACGGAAGAGGCGGTCGTGCTCGTGGACGTAGGCGAGCACGACGTCGTCCTTGGACGGGAAGTGCCGGTAGAAGGTCGCGTTGGCGACCGCCGACTCGCGGATCAGCTGGTCGATGCCCACCCCGCGCACGCCCTGCGCGTAGAAGAGCCGCATCGCCGCGGCCAGGATGCGAGTGCGCGGTGGCGCGGAATCTCTCGTCGTCATGGCTTGACGCTAGCAGAAGGATCGTTCTACCTTGGAGGAGCAGAGAGAACGCTCTTTCTACTTCTTGGGTCGAACGACCGCGCCCCGACCGGCCGCCGATCCGATCCCCAGCCCTCACACACCAGGAGAGACCCCGCCATGCCCAGCAACCGCACCCCGGTCATGTTCATCCACGGCCTCTGGCTGCACTCCACGAGCTGGCAGGGCTGGGCCGACCGGTTCCGCGACGCCGGCTACGAACCGATCCTCCCCGAATGGCCCGGCGTCCCCGCCACCATCGCCCAGGCCCGCAGGAACCCCGACCCCCAGGGCGGAATCGGCCTCGCCGAGATCTCCGCCCACCACGCCCGGATCATCCGCGACCTCGACACCCCGCCCATCCTCGTCGGCCACTCCGTCGGCGGCTTCATCGCCCAACACCTCCTCGGCCAGAACCTCGCCCAGGCCGCCGTCGCGATCTGCCCCGGCCAGATCAAGGGCGTCAAAGCCGTCGGCCCCGCCCAGGCCAAGTCCGCCTTCGCCTTCCTGCGCAACCCCGGCAACACCAAGCGCGCCGTCTCACTCAACCCCGCCCAGTTCCGCTACGCGTTCGCCAACGCCGTCTCCCAGCAGGAATCCGACCAGCTCTTCGACGAATGGACCATCCCCAGCCCCGCCCGCCCCCTCTTCCAACTCGCCCTGAGCAACTTCGCCCCACACTCCCCCGCCAAGGTCGACACCCACAACCAGAACCGCGGACCGCTCCTCCTCCTCTCCGGCAAACTCGACCACACCGTGCCCGACATCCTCACCCGCTCCACCCACAAGCAGTACCGCAAGTCCCCCGCCGTCACCGACTACCACCGCTTCGACGACCGCGGCCACTCCCTCACCGTCGACCACGGCTGGACCGAACTCGCCGACCACACCCTCACCTGGCTCAACCAGCACCACATCGGCTGAACGGGCGGCACCGCCCCCGGCGCCATCCGCCGGTGGCGGTCAGGAATCGGCGCCCTCGTTCACGGGCTCCGCCTCAGCCTCGGTCTCGATCTCAGCCTCGGTCTCGATCTCAGCCCCGGTCTCGATCTCGAACGGAGCCCGCCCGGTGCCGGGCGGCCAGCGGTGGCCGGCCTCATGCAGCTGCTGCAGAGTGATCGACCGGACAGTTCCAGGTCGTACGTGGTCAGGTCGGGGCCGGCCGGGCGGGATCGGCCGACCGCCTCGCGGTTATGGTGTGGTGGGTCCACGGAGGCCATGGACAGGAGGGCCTCATGACGGTCGGGCATCGGTGGCCGGTGGACGAGACTCCCTGGCCCGAGCAGGCCACGCTGGCCTACGGCGAGCTGGTGGAACTGGCGACGCCGCACCCGCCCCTTCCGGAACTGGGCCGGCTCGGGCCGGAGATCGTGGGCACCCGCGGGGTGATCGTCGCGTGTGTCGTCGAGCAGGACGAGCGCGATGACCACGTCGGACCTCTCTACACGGTGGAGACCGAGGACGGCAGCCCCTGGCGGCTACGGCCGGAGTTCCTGGCCTCCCGGGGAGGACTCCACCCCGGCATGCCGCCTCGCCACCGCAGCGACCTGCCCGAAGGAACCCGCGTCCGGATCCGCACGGAGTCGGACACGCCGGGCACGACGACGGACGCTGTCGGGGAGGTCACCGGGATCTGGTGGACGACGTCCCTGGAGCCGCCGAAGGGCTACGTCGTGCAGGTCGGCGAGGAATCCCACTGCGTGGCCCCACAGCAGACCGAAGTCCTCTAGTGTGATGCGCCACAAATCATGAGGGTAAGTTGATACCCTTTTATGGTGTCGCATCCTGGGCCTTCTGCCGTGGTGATCTCGCTGTCTGAGG
>NZ_JBWKEQ010000069.1:0-3536 GCF_056435365.1 Kitasatospora sp. NPDC043949
GTGTGCCCATTTCTTGGGTTTGGGGGGAGAGCTTCCCCCCCCCCCCACCTTTCCCTCTTCTACCTTTTCTTTGGGGGGGGGGGGGGGGTTGTCCCCCCCCCCCCCCCCCCCCCCGCCCTGGCACTCACCGAGGAGACGGCGTCGAATGACGCACGCGCTCGGCCGGTGCTACTTGGAGTCGACCCGGCCGAGCGGGTCGGCTTCGGCCGCCAGCGCTTCGCATGCCGTCTGCCAGGCGAGGTCGCTGGGGTGGAGCGCGGTGCGCAGGTAGGCCCAGGTGAGCCGTTGGAGCAGCGCGACCCGTGCGGGGTTCTCGTCCGTGGTCTCGGCGACGTCGTATCCGGAGATGCCGCCGAGCCCGTGCTCCGCGTCGAACAGGGTGAGCAGCGACTTGGGGCCGGGGGAGAGGGTGTACGGATCGGTGTGCCAGTCCGGCCCCCGGACCGTCAGGTGGGCGGAGGCGTCCTTGTCCCCGGCCACCACGAGCGCGGGCATCGTCATCCGGGAGAAGTCCGGGGTCGAGAGGAAGGGGTAGTTCTCGGCCACCAGCGGGGTGAGGGCGTCACCTCCCCTGCCGGGTGCGGCCAGGAGGACGCCCGCCGTGATCCGGGGTTCGGCCAGGTCCACCGTCGTCCCGTCGTCGGGGTCGGTGAGCCGGGCGCCGAGCAGCAGGCTCGCGGTGTGCCCGCCCATCGAGTGCCCGGCGACGGCGACCCTGCCGTGGTCCAGGCGTCCGAGGAGTTGGGGGACGGCGGCCTCGATCGCGTCGAGCCGGTCGAGGATGTGCGTCATGTCCTCGGCCCGGGACCGCCAGTACATGGGTGCCCCGGGGGTGTCGGGGGCGAGGTCCAGCGTCGTCGAGCTGAGATGGGTGGGCTGGATCACGGCGAAGCCGTGCGCGGCCCAGAAGTTGACGAGGGGGGCGTAGCCGTTCAGCGAGGAGAGGTTGTTCGAGTGGCCCTGGCCGTGGGAGAGGAGGACGACCGGCAGGTCGCTCCCGGTCAGCGGCGCGGAGACCCGCACCTCCAGGTCCACGGCCCGGCCGGGCACCGGCAGGACGACCGGGCTGACGGAGAGGACGGGGACGGGCGGGCCGAAGGTGTCGGCCGGGTGCGTCGATTCGCTCATGGTGCGCATGTCCCTTCAGGGGCCTCTCCCCGTCGGGCCTGAGCGGCCGGCGGCGGGCGAGGCGGTCGGGAGCGTCCGGTTTCGGCTATGCTGAAACCGGAACCTTGTTCCACTTACTATACGGAACAGCGTTCCGCTTCGTCAATGACTATCGGGAGGAGAGCGTGGTGTCCACTGCGGGCCAGTCCGGGGAGACCCGGTCCGGGGAGTCGCCGGCCAGGGGAAGGCGGGCCGACGCGCAGCGCAACCGGCAGACGCTGCTGGCCGCCGCCGCCGAGGTGTTCGTCTCCTCCGGCGTCGACGCACCGATCCGCGAGATCGCGGCCAGGGCGGGCGTCGGAACGGGGACGATCTACCGCCACTTCCCGACCCGCGCGGATCTCGTCGTCGCCGTCTACCGCCACCAGGTCGAGGCCTGCGCCGAGGCCGGCCCGAGCCTGCTGGCCGAGGCCGACTCCCCGCTCGCGGCACTTCGCCAATGGGCCGACCTCTTCGTCGACTTCCTGGTCACCAAACACGGACTCGCCAACGCGCTGCAATCGGACGGCGGCGGCTTCGACGCGCTGCACGCCTACTTCCTCGACCGCCTGGTGCCCGTCTGCGCCCAACTGCTCGCCGCCGCGGCCGAGGCCGGCGAGACCAGGCCCGGAACGCAGGCCTACGAACTGATGCGCGGCATCGGCAACCTCTGCGCCGGCCGCGACGACGACCCCCGCTACGACCCCCGCCGCCTGGTCGACCTGCTCCTCCAGGGCCTCCAGCGACCGCCGTCATCCTGACGGGCCACGGCCTTCCGCAACCGTGAGCTCTCCTCGGTTCGGCCGGTCCTGGCCGGCATGGCGTGGATGGACCTGATCACTATGCCCCGCCCCGGCTGCGGCCGTGGTGCCCAGCTCGTGTTCGACGGCGGTGAACGCCTCGTCCACCACGGGCGGACGGATCGGTGCTGGTCACCAGGGGTGGAACTGCTGCTCGGGCCCTCTCAGGCCAACCCGCCAAAGCGGGCTGTCTCACCCAAGGCTGACAGAGAGGGCCAGTGCGGCGGGCAGGTGCACCACGAGTGTGAAGTAGAGGATGGCGGCGGTGCCCGCCAAGCGCGCGCCGCCGCAGGTCGTCCGCAGCGGCGCGCGTACCGGGTCGGTGCTACGGCGCGGTGACGCTCGGCTGGCCGCCCGCGCCGAAGGCCCAGCCCTCCACGTCGCCGGGGGCCGGCTGGTAGCTGGCGGCGCCGAGTTGAACATCGGTACAGCCGTTATCGGTGAGAACGATCATGGTCGTCCAGCACAGTGGTCACCGCCATCCTTCCGGCCGCCGGCGCCCTGAGCCCGCTTCGGGACCCTGATGCGCCAGAGCTGGACGAGGATGAGGATGAGGACGAGTCGGTCGGCTCGGAGTGAGCCGGGGCCGTCACTGCCTGCTTCCCTACCGACCGTCGCCCGGCGTCACAGGAGAGCACCGCCGGAGACCTCGATGCGCTGGGCGGTGACCCAGCGCAGTCCCTCGGAGGCCAGCGTAGCGATGGCGTCGCCGATCTCCTCAGGTTCGCCGACGCGGCCGAGCGCGGTCTGTCCGGCCAGAACCTGGCGCATTCCGGCGTCGTCCCGCATCGCTCCACCGTTGAAGTCGGTGGCGGTCGGCCCCGGGGCGATGGAGTTGACCCGGATGCCGCGTGGTCCGAGTTCTGCGGCGAGGGTGCGGCTCAGAGCTTCGACGGCGGCCTTCGACGCGGAGTAGGCCGAGGTGGCGGGGCTGGTGTGGCGGGTCAGTGACGTCGAGACGTTGATGACCTGGCCGCCCTGGGCCAGCAGCGGCACGAGCGACTGGATGAGGAAGAACGTGCCCCGGACGTTGGTGCCCATCACCGTGTCGAAGTCGTCGATCGTGACAGTCTCCAGCGGCCCGAAGACTCCCACTCCCGCGTTGTTGACCAGGATGTCGAGCCTCGAAGTACCCCAGCGCTCCAGCTGCGCGCCCAGTTCGGAGGTGAAGGACGCGAAGGAGGAGACGTCGCTGATGTCGAGCCGGAGAACAGCGGCAGTCCCACCCACGGCCCGCACCTGTTCCGCCGTCCTCTCAGCCCCGGCCACATCGCCGCGGTGGGTGACCACGACCCGCACTCCGCGTGTGGCCAGGGCGATGGCCGCGCTGCGCCCGAGGCCGCGATTCGCACCGGTCACCAAAGCGATCTTGTCGATTGTCATGAACTTCCTCCACCGTGCGACAACCAGGATCCGCCCAGGTGCCACAGATCAGAGGCGAGTCACTTGACTCGCCTTGTTGGTGCACCGTAAGCGGGCCCGAGGGGGGGGGGGGGGGGGGCTGGCGGGGGGGGGGGGGGGGCCTCCCCCCGGTAGAAAAAACCCCCCCGCCCCCCCCCCAGCCCTCCCCACCAAAAAACAAGAAGAGCC
>NZ_JBWKEQ010000069.1:3546-35819 GCF_056435365.1 Kitasatospora sp. NPDC043949
CCTCCTCCCTCCTCCTCTTTCCCCCCCCCCCCCCCCCCCCCCCCCCCCCCCCCCCCCCCCCCCCCCCCCTCGGGGCTGCGGCATACTCTCCGCATGGCAGCAGAACTCACCGCGCATCACCGCAGGCTCGCCCAGCAGAAGCGCGAGGCGATCACCTCCGCGGCCACAGAACTGTTCTTGGACCGTGGCTACGCCGGCACTTCCCTCGCACGGATCGCCGAAGCGGCCGGGGTCTCGAAGTCCACCCTGTTCAAGCGGTTCCCCACCAAGGCGGCCCTCTTCGAGGCCATCGTCACCGAGTCCTGGCAGCGTGACGCCGGCGATACCGCCGCCCGGCCGCAGGCGGGAGATCTGCGCTCCGGGCTGACAGCCATCGGCCACCGCTACGCCGACCTGATCAGCCAGCCTCGCATGACAGGCCTGTTCCGGATCGTCATCGCCGAACTGCCTCGTTTCCCCGAGCTGGGACGGATGCAGTTCCAGCTCGGCAAACTGCCCTACTTCGCCTCCGTCCAGCACTACTTGGAATCCGAGCATGAGGCGGGCAACGCTGATGTGCCCGACGCTGAGAGCGCCGCGAACCAGTTCCTCGGCATGATCGCCAACTACGTCCTGTGGCCCCGCATGTTGCTGACCGGCTGGAACCCCGCAGCCTCCGACATCCACAACGCCGTCGAAGAGGCCGTCGAGACCATGCTCGCCAGATACACCCCCGACCCGTCGGCCTGACCCGAAGCCGGAACTTCGACACTGACGCGCAATGCCAAAGACCGCGACGCCTTCACCCGCGATACCTGTCGGCAAACGAAGGCGAGCTCAAGCGGTCAGCGCATCACCGCTGTTCAGGAGCACCCCCTCGACCTCGGCGACAGCACCCCCCGCTTCGAACTGTTCCTCGGCACGCTGCTCCGCGGCCTGCCCGTGCAGGAACCGGGCGTCGAACGGAGCGGCGAGCGACGCGCCGAACGGCGATAGGCCCCGGCACCGCACCTCAGGGCCCCGGCCGACCGCGTTGAGATGGTCCGGCGGAGTGACTATCTTCGTGAGGTGAGTGAACGTGTGATGCAAGAGCCCACCCTGATGGTGCTGACCGCCCTCGCGGACGCGCCCCGGCACGGATACGCCATCGCGCAGGAGGTCAAGACGATGACCGGCGGCCGGGTCGCGCTGCGCACGGGTGCGCTGTACGGGGCCCTGGACCGGCTGCTGGCCGACGGCCTGATCGACATCGACCGCGAGGAGATCGTCGACGGCCGGGCCCGGCGGATCTTCACCTTGTCCCCGGCGGGGCGGGAGCGGCTCGCGGTGGAGGCCGAGCGCCTGGCCGCGGCGGCGAAGGAGGCCACCCGCCGCCTGTCCGTCGCCGAGCCGCCGGCGGCCTCCGCATGATCGAGCGCGTCCTGCGGCTCTATCCCGCCGCCTACCGCCGGGCCCACAGCGGGGAGATCGTCGCGACCTTCCGCGAGATGACCGCGGGCGAGCCGCTGGGTTCGCGGCTGCGGGAGGGCGCGGGTCTGGCGGCGCACGCGATGAGGATGCGGATGGGGCTGGGCCCGGCCGCTCCCGTCGCGAAGGTCCTCGCGCTGGCGTACCCCTTCGCGCTGGCCGCCTCGGCCGCCGCCTGCGGCCTGCACCTGCTGACCTGGTACGCCGACGTCGTCTCCTCGCCCGCCCCGTTGGGGGTGCGACTCGAAGCCGACCTGTCGGGGGCGTGGGGCGCGCTGCTCGTCTCGTCGCTGGTCGTGGTCGCGGGGGCGGTAGCGGCGCTGACCGGCCGGTGGCGCGTGGGGGTGCCCTGCGCGGTGGCCGGGCTGCTCTCCTTCGCGGTGGCCGCGGTGGTCAGCGGGCCGGGGTTCGGTGACCCGGTGGTCACCCCGGCCGCGATGGTTCTGGCGGCGGCCGTGCTGCTCGCCTGCCCGCAGGACCGGCGGGCGGAGGGCGTCGCGGCGGGGCGAGCGGGCGAGGCCGCTGCCGTGGTCGCGCTCGTGGTCGTGCCGCGGGCGGCCATCGCCTCGCACGGGGTGCCGTGGGTCAGCACCGACTACGGGTGCTGGCCGCTGGTCGTCCTCGCCGCGACCGGTGTCGCGCTGACCTGGTCCAGTGGATCGCGGGGCGGCCGCGAGCTGGCGGCGATGGCCCTGGCCTCCCCGCCGCTGCTCGCCCACGCCTACACGGTGGCGTGGGGCGAGGCGGCTGTCGTGGCGTGCCTGGCGGCCGCGCTGCCGGCCACCGTGGTGGCCGTCGGGCTCGCCGGCCGCCTGAAGCGAAGCGGTCGCCTCCTCCGCTGACCGGCAGCTCGGGGACGGTGCAGCTGGGCGATGACCGGCACGCGGTTCCCGCCGGCCGAGGCCAGCAACATCATCGCCCGCCGGTAGCGCACCGAACCCGTACTGCCACGCCGCACAATCCGCTGTAACTGCTGGCCCTCCTGGCCGGCCAGTCTCCGAACCTTGACCGGCTCCGCCACCACGCCTCCCCGAACCTCGGATGTCCACCCACGTCCAACCGGTCCGGACCGTGCCACCGCGAACCCGGTGAACCTTCGCGGTCAGAGCACCAGGAAGGCACCGGGGTTGTCCGCGCAGACCAGGGCCGGCGACCCGAACTTGCTCACGCAGACGACGATCCGAGTCCCGCACACGGTCGCATCTGCCGGTACGGTGACACGACCGTACTCACTGCGGTCCTGGGCGTCTCGCTCGGTCGCACACCGCATGGCGAAGTCGTCCTCGAGGCGCGACACAAGGTCTCCGAACAGCGCGTACCGGGTGGACGTCACGTCGCCGAGGTGCCCGGCCGCGCGGCGAGGCCAGGGCACCCACAGGCACGACGCCTGGCGTACCGCCACCACCGGCGTCCTCGCAGCAGTGCGCAGCTTGTCACCCGAGCGGTGGGAGGCGAGACGTCCGCAGTGGCCAACCGGCGGCGACTGTGAAAATCGCTGTCCGATCACCGGAGCACGGTGATAGACATCCGGCGTGGAAAAGAATCTTGAGTTCCCTGACCTGCTGCGACTGATCGATGAACGGTCGACCGCATTCCGCGCCGTGGTTGCCGCCGCGCCCAGTCTTGACGCGCAGGTGCCGACCTGCCCCGGGTGGACGTTGTTCGATCTGGTGAAGCACCTGGGTGGGGGAGACCATTTCTGGGCCGCCATCGTCGGTGCGGGGCCTGCCGACGCGCCCCCGGCCGAGGCCGTCGCCGCGCGCGCCGCTCTGGTAGTGCCGCGGGAGCGTGAGGCCCTGCTGGCCTGGCTGGCCGCGTCGACGCAGCTTCTGCTGAGCGCCCTGCGCGAGGCAGGACCGGAGAGCGGTTGCTGGACGTGGTGGCCCGCGTCGCAGTCACCGCCAACCTCCGGCGGTGTCGCCCGGCACCGGGTCCAGGAGACCGCGGTGCACACGTACGACGCCCAGCTCGCCTGGGGCGCCCCGCAGCCGCTGCCGGTCGAGGTGGTACTCGACGGTGTGGAGGAGTTCCTGTTCACCGTCTGCGGAACGCCGAGTGCCTGGCCGCACAAGCCCACGGCCTTCGACTTCCACGCCGCCGAGGGCCGCTCCTGGCGCCTCACCGTCGACGGCGACGGCGCACGCACCACCCGCATCCCCGCGCCCACCGCCGCGACCGGCGAGGACTCGGACGCAGCCGGCGCCTCCGTCCACGGCACGGCCAGTGAGCTGGTCCTCTACCTGTACGACCGGATCCAGGCCGACTCCTTGCACGTTGACGGAGACGCAGGGCTGCTCGACCTGCTCCGCGCCTGGGAGCCGGAGGAGAAGTAGGACGTAGCGGGGACGGGGCGGGGCGGGGACCGGGCCTCGAGCCGGTAGGACACGACTCTTCGCCGGGTTCGTCGGTCGCGGCACCGGGCTCGAACCCGCGAGGCGGCCTCGGGGCGTCACCAAGCCGACCGTCTACCTGGATGGCAGTGCGAATGTGTCCGCCCCAGCGATCATGAGAAGCGACGCGACTGTCGTCGTCCCGATCTCGTCGAGAAGTCAGTCGATCGGGTGACTGCGGCGGCTGCCGTGCATGAGAGCAGGGCCTCTTGGCAGCTCGAAGGGTGTCGAAGCCAACGTGCGGTCCAGGAGGCCCTGTTGTCGCATTTCTACGGCAACGCGGGAGTGGGGTCCACTTCGGCCACTCTCGCGTGTGACTGTCTGGCTCACAGGTTCGGGAACGCCGGAGACCACGGGGTGCGCGAGCGTCGGTATCCCACCGACATGTCGGACGCCGAGTGGGCGGTCGTCCGGCCACTGCTGCCGGTGCCGGGCTGGCTGCGGGGTCGGGGTGGGCAACCGGAGGCTTATTGCCACCGCGCGATGCCGGACGCGATCCGCTACCTGGTCGACAACGGCACGAAGTGGCGGCCCATGCCTGCCGACTTCCCACCGTGGGACCGGGCCTACGCGTTCTTCCGGCGCTGGCGCAACCACGATCTGGTCCGCGAGTTCCACGACCGGCTCCGCCGCCGGGTCCGCGAGCGGGCCGGGCGGGACCCGGAGCCGGGCGCGGGCGTGATCGACTCGCAGTCGGTCAAAGCGGACGCGGTCGTCGGCTCTGACCGCCGCGGCCCCGCGCGCCACACCGGCACCACTGTTTTCGGCTTCGCCGCCTCTGCCGGTTCGGGCCGCGCCGGTTGCACACCAGGAGCCGGCAGACCCTCGGAGGCGGCAGGCCCTCGGAGCCGGCAGACCCTCGGAGGCGGCAGACCCTCGGAGGCGGCAGACCCTCGGAGGCGGCGGGGCCGATGACGGCGTCGTTGCCCGGGGCCAGTACCTCGCCAACGCGTGAGCGGGCGATGACCCACTCGTTCCACTCCCGCTCGGCCACGGGCAGCTCCGTCTGGAGGCGGTCGGCCTCCTCCCGCAGATCGTCGACACGACGGCGAGCGGTGAGCTCACGCTGTTCCAGCAGTCCCACGACCGACGGCATCCTCGACCTCCACCAAAGCGACGACACGACACGTCACCACTGCCACGAGACCGCCGACCCTATGCCTGACCAGCGAGAACGCAGTCCTCAAGCCTGGAAAGACGACAACCTCTCTGCACCGGGAAGTCGGGTTCGACCAGGTGGCGTTCGGTGCTTCCTTCCAGGGCATTGAGTTCGCCGGTGGTGAGGGTTGGCTTCTGCGAGCGGACCCGCCGCGACCGTGACGGGGAGGATGGGGAGGATGCTGGATTCCGGACGGCGTTCAGGCCCATCTGGCCTATCGGGCCTTGGGCATCGACAGCACGGTCGCCCGCCGCAGCCGGAGCCGCGAGGGATGACGCGGCGCATCCGCCAGAGGTTATTAGTCCGTTTGACGTAGCATTCCGTTCGACGGACTATTGAGGTCTGCGCGAGAGGATGCTCATGCCGTTCACCCTGGCCCACCCCGCGGCCGTACTGCCGTTGCTGCGGAGACCCTTCAGTCGGGCCGCGCTGGTCGCCGGAGCCGTCGCACCGGACCTGCCCTACTTCGTCGTCACCACGGGACTGCCCGTCAGTGCGCAGTCCTGGTACGAACCGTTCGTCAACGCCACGACCTCGCACAGCGCTCCGGGCGCCGTCACCGTCGCCCTGCCGTACGCCCTCGCCCTGTGGGGACTGCTCCGCGCCGGCGAACGCCCGCTGGCGTCCCTGCTGCCGCTGCCGCTGCCGCTGCCGCTGCCGGAGCCCAGCGCCGCGTCGCGGCTCCGCGCTGTCGGCGCGCTGGCGCGACGAGCCGGGTGGATCGTGCTGTCCGCCCTGATCGGCATCGCCACGCACCTGGTCTGGGACGCCTTCACCCACTTCGACGGCTTCGTGGTCGCCCGTACGCCCTGGCTCAACTCCACGCTGGTGGGCAGCCTCACCTGGGCGCGGGCGTTGCAGCACGCGAGCACGATCGGCGGCCTGGCCGCCATCGCGGTGTACGTGTGGCCGAGGCGGGCCCGCTTCCTCGCCACTGAGGGCCGCACGAAGCCTGGCAGCGAAACCCGGCGCCCCGTCCTCCTCGCCATGGCCCTGGTCACGCTCGTCGGAGCCGTTGCCCACGCCTGGCGGTGGCTCGCCGGCCCGGAGGCGGTGGCCGACGGGCTGCCGCTGAGCGCCGTCGTCGAAGGGGTGCTGTCCGACGCGGCGAAGGGCGCGGGCGCCGGCCTGATCGGCAGCCTGGCCCTGTACGTCCTCATGTGGTGGAGTCGGCGCGCCCTCACGGCAACCCGCCTCCGCCGGGGCAGAGTTGACACAGTACGCCCGGGTCCGCAGGGAGAACGCGGGGCCGTTCACCGACAATCGGAACACCAGGCAGAGGCCGATGGCCGGTTCGGTACCCGGCCGACCAGATGAGGGGAACACGTGCGTCCAGATCATGATCAGGATTCGCTGAGCTTCGCGTTACTCGGCGAGCTGCGGGTCCGGCGCGCCGGCACGGACCTGCACTTCGGCGGCCCGCAGCAGCGGTCGGTACTGGCCGCCCTGCTGCTGCGCCCGAACGCGGTCGTGACGGTCGACGAGCTGATCGACGGCCTGTGGGGAGACCGGCCGCCCGGTGCGCCCGACACCAGCTTGCGCACCTACGTGTGGCAGCTGCGGAACCTGCTGGAGCCCGTGCGCACGGCGCCCAGGGTGCTGGTCTCCCGAACGGGTGGCTACCGTCTGGCCGTCGAGCCGGACCGCGTGGACCTGTGGCGGGTCAAGCGCTTGCAGGAACTGGCCGGGACGTGCGCCGCCAAGCGCCCGCAGGACGCCCGGAACGCACTGGGAGAAGCCCTGGCCCAGTGGCGCGGGGAGCCGCTCGCCGGCCTGCCAGGGCCGCTCATGTGCCGCGAGCGGGAGCGGCTTTCGAGGCTGCGCCTCACCCTCCTGGAGGAGCGCCTCGCCCTCGACGTGGCCCTCGACGTGGCCCACGGTGCGGGACTCGGCGCGGCCCTCGACGCTCCCTCCGGCTACCTGTCGGAGCTGGAGCAGCTGGCCGGTGACCACCCGCTCCACGAGCGCCTCCAGGAACTGCTCATCCGCGCGCTGCGGCGGCAAGGGCGCACGTCCGAGGCGCGTGCGGTCTACGACGCGCTTCGATTACGGTTGGTCGAGCAGCTGGGGATCGAACCGGCGCCCGCGCTCACGGAGTTGTGTCACGATCTCGGTGTGGATGCCGCCATGCGATCGAGGACCGCTGCACCCGGTCCGGGCTTACGCCCAGACGTACCGTTATCGCCCGCGTCGGCTGACCGAGACGTCGACCGCGGCGCCGAACGAGACGTCGACCGCAGCGCAGGCGATGCGGCCGACAGTGAAGCCCTGGACCAACTCCCCCCGGTGCTGGCGCAGTTCATCGGACGGCAGGACCACATCGCCGGAATCGGACAAGCGCTGACCGGGCGAGCACCGGCCGGACGGACCAGCCCCGCACTGCGACTGGTGACCGTGACCGGGATGGCCGGGGTGGGGAAGACGACCCTCGCGGTGCGAGCCGCCCACACCGTGCGCCCGGACTTCCCCGACGGCCGGCTGTACGCGGACCTGCGCGGCGCCGACCTGGTGCCCGCGAACGCGTCCGACATCCTGGCGGACTTCCTGACAACGCTGGGCGTCCGGGCGGCAGTTGTGCCCAAGGACCTCGAAAGCAGGTCGGCGCTGTTCCGGACCGCCAGCGCGGGACGACGGCTGCTCATCCTCCTGGACAACGCACGCGACGAGGCCCAGATCCAGCCGTTGCTGCCCGGCTCGTCGGACTGCGCGGTCATCGTCACCAGTCGCACGGTGCTCACCAGTGTGCCGTCGGTCCTGCACGTCGCGCTGGACGTGTTCAGCGAGCCCGAGGCGATCGGCCTGCTCGACTCGGTCATCGGCGCGGCACGCCGGTCCGGACAGGGCCCCCAGGCCAGGATGTTGGTCGATGCCTGCGGCCGGCTCCCCCTGGCCGTGCGGATCGCCGCGGCCCGGCTCGCCGCCACCCCGGATCAGCCGATCGCCGAGCTCGTCCGGAGCCTGGCCGACGACCGCGAGGGCATCGACGCCCTGCGCACGGGCGACCTGGCGATCGAGCAGGTCTTCGAGCTCAGCTACCGGCTGCTCCCACCGCCCCTGGCCACGGCGTTCCGGATGCTCTCCTGGGCGGAGCCCGACCTCGGTCTGGCATCGGCAGCCGCAGTCCTGGGTCTGGCGGAGTACCAGGCGGAGCGGCTCGCGGAGTCGCTGGTGGACCAGGCGCTGCTGGAGTCGACGGGCGCCGGGCGCTACCGCTACCACGACCTGGTGCGCGCCTTCGCCCGCCGGGCGTCGCTGCGGACCGGCGACCACGAACGGGCCGGCGCCCAGCAGCGGCTGCTGACCCATCTGCTCGGCTGCGCCCGTACGGCCTTCACCCTCGCCGTACCCGGCGACCCGGTCGCCGACGTCTTCGGCGAGCCGCTCCAGCAGCCGGCCGCCCCTCCTGGCCGCTCCCCGGCCGCCCGTCCAGGCCGCTCCCCGGTCGCCCCGGCTTCCTTGCGCCCCTCGGTCTCCCCGGTCTCCCCGGTCTCCCCGGTCTTCGCGGATCTGGCGGACGCCCGCCGGTGGGCCCGGACCGAGACACCCGGCGCCGTGGCGCTCGCGGCCGCCGTCGCGACGGACACCCTGCGCGCCCTCGCCGACGGCCGGCCCTCGGCGATGACCGACCTGCGGGCGGCCGTCAACCTGCTGATCGCCCTCAGCCCGCTCGGCCTCGGCGCCGTCGGCGGCCGAGCGGAAGACGCCACCCGCACGCTGATCGCCGCCGCCGTCGCGGCCGGCGACCGTTGCGCGGAGGGCCGGTCGCGGTTCCTCCTCGGCACGGTCCTGCTGGCCCGGGCCCGGCTCGGCGAGGCCGGCGCACAGGCCCGGCAGGCGGCCGAAGCCTGCCGGGAGGCGGAGGACCCGGCCGTTCTCCGGCAAGCCCTCAACGACCTGGGCCTCATCGCCCAGGCCGAGGGCCGGCACGAGGAGGCGATCGCCGCCTTCGACGAGGCGGTGGCGCTCGCCCGGCAGCTCGGCCACCGGTCCGGCGAGGTGGCGAGCACCGCGAACGCGGCCCTGTCCCGCATCCGCACCGGTCACGTGGCCACGGCGGTGCAGACCTGTCAGCGGATCCTCGCCGAACCCGGGGGGACCGCCGACGTCGCGATGACCGCGTACGTGCACTACGTCCTCGGCCTCGCCTACCAGGAACTGGGCCGACTCGACGACGCCGCGGCGCAGCTGCGGTCCTGCATCTGCTGCGCGGGCGTCACCGGCGATCTCAACCGGGAGTCGGCCGCCCGAAGCCGCCTGGCCGACGTCCTGCGCCTGCTCGGACGGCTCGACGAGGCCGTTCAGCAGGCGGAGCGGGCACTGGACCTCGCAGAAGCAGGTGGGCGACAGCGCGAACGCGCTCTCGCCCACCTGGTGTTGGCCCATGCGATGACCGCCCGCAGCGACCACCACGCCGCCCGGCATCAGGAAGCGAAGGCGCGCCTACTGCTCAGCCGCCTCAGCGCCCCGGAGGCCGCCGACGTGACGTCGATGCTGGCCGCCCTGGCGACCGCCGACCGGACCCCTCACCCCCGGTAGCGGATGACGAGACCGGTGCCGTTCCACGCGATGCGCCCCGAGAGGCAGTGCACGTCGGCCGACCCGCCGCAGGCCTGCGCCGACGGCTCGGTCGGCGAGCCCTGTCGCACGGGGGCCCCCGCGCCCACGGCAACAGCGCCCACCACCGGCACCAGCACGGCCGCACCGGCAACAGCCGTACGGACAACAATCGTTCGAAACACGGATGACGCTCCCTACGTACCTACGGCAAGACGTCCGAACGCTCGCAGGGGCCGGTAGACATCAGATCAACGCAACCGTCACTCCCGTCACTCCCGCACACGGACACCGCACCGCACCGCACCGCACCAACAGGAGGTTGGGAACCATGGCCCAGCAGTTCGGTGACTACCAGAACGAGATCTACTTCGAGGGCCTGCGCGGGGTGCAGCCCGCCCTGCCGATGACGTACGCCGGGCTGGAGGCCGGGGCGCAGGCCGCCCTCCCCCCGTCGATCTGGTCGTACGTGGCCGGCGGCGCGGGGGACGAGCACACCCAGCGCGCCAACGTCCGGGCCTTCGAGCGGTGGGGCCTCTACCCCCGGATGATGGTCGGCGCCGCCCGTCGCGACCTGACCGTCGACCTGTTCGGCCACACCCTGCCCTCGCCGCTGTTCCTGGCGCCGGTCGGCGTGATCGGCCTCTGCGCCCAGGACGGCCACGGAGACCTCGCCGCCGCCAGGGCCGCCGCCCGCACCGGCGTGCCGATGGTGGCCTCCACCCTCACCGTCGACCCGCTGGAGCAGGTCGCGGCCGAGTTCGGCGACACGCCCGGCTTCTTCCAGCTCTACACCCCGACCGACCGAGACCTCGCCGCCAGCCTGGTGCACCGCGCGGAGGCGGCCGGCTTCCGGGGCATCGTGGTCACCCTGGACACCTGGATCACCGGCTGGCGCCCGCGCGACCTCGCCACCTCCAACTTCCCCCAGCTGCGCGGCCACTGCCTGGCGAACTACTTCACCGACCCGGTCTTCCGGGCCCGCCTGGCCAAGGCTCCCGAGGAGGATCCGGGTGCGGCGATCCTGGAGTGGGCCGGTATCTTCGGCAACCCGCTGACCTGGGACGACCTGCCGTGGCTGCGCTCGCTCACCGACCTGCCGATCATCCTCAAGGGCGTCTGTCACCCCGAGGACGTCCGCCGGGCCCGGGACGGCGGCGTCGACGGCCTCTACTGCTCCAACCACGGTGGCCGCCAGGCCAACGGAGGCCTGCCCGCCCTGGACGCGCTGCCCGCCGTGGTCGAGGCGGCGGGCGCTCTGCCGGTGCTCTTCGACTCCGGGGTGCGCAGCGGCGCCGATGTCGTCAAGGCGCTCGCCCTCGGCGCCACCGCGGTCGGCGTCGGCCGCCCGTACGCGTACGGGCTGGCGCTCGGCGGCGAGGACGGCATCGTGCACGTGCTGCGCTCGCTGCTGGCGGAGGCCGACCTGCTCATGGCGGTCGACGGCTACCCGACCCTGGCCGACCTGACCCGCGAGGCGCTGGTGCGCCTCTGAGTCGCCGACGGCCGACGGCCGAAATTCACGACACGTATTCGGTGGCGACGCGGTCCGTGCTTCCCCGGACTACGTGAACCCGGTTGTGGTGAAAGCGGTCCTGACCGGATCTCTGTGGTCGGCTTGACCGTCAGGAGTTCATGTGTATGACTGGCCGTCACTTGACTGTGATCTGCGGGTTCGTGGAGCCGTCAAGACCTTGAATCAGCCATGACGCGCACGTAGATCCATCGTTGACTGATCATTGATCAGCTGCTCGTAGGTTTTTCTCGTCGGAGGCGATCGGTTCCGCCCCAGGGCGGACGTCACCGATGACACGAGAGCCTGCGGGGAGTCGTCCCCTGAACCGGAACGGAGTATTCATTCTATGAACACCAACGACCTCGACCAGGTCATATCCGAGTTGACCCGGATCAAGAAGGAGTATGTCGAGCAGCGTTCGGCTTTCGTCCCTGGAGAGCGCATGGCCGGCTTACTGAAGGGGCTCGGCGCCACCGACGCCGACCTGGCCCAGCTCCAGCGGGTGAGTGACGACCTGCCGGACGACCCCACCCTCCCCTTCCGCCAGTCGAAGAACGGCCGCTTCCACTTCGACGTGAAGAACGGGACGATCGACCGGGGCGAATTCCAGCCGTTCGCGCTCTCGGCCGACGAGGACTTCGTACGCCATGACTCCGGACAGAAGCGTGAGTTCGCGGAGGTCGGTGACGACCTCCAGTTGAACCGGGCCTTCCAGGGGCTGCTCCTGTTCAAGGCGTTCATGGTCCAGGACGTGGAGATCGCGCACCGCCCGAAGCTGGACTACGACTACCCCGGCTGGGTGTGCACCCTGTTCAACCTGCGGACCGTCACCACGCCCGAACTCGTCGGCGAGCCCGCCCTCGAAGGGGTGCACAGCGACGGCGTGGACCACACCATGACCACCCTGCTCGGCAGTGAGAACATGACCGCCGACAGCGCCATCACCTTCCTCCACGACATGCGGCAGATCAACGCGGTCCGCTGGGACGAGGTTGAGCCGGAGCTCGTCGTGGGCCAGTACCAGCACCGCCACTTCCTCGACACCATGCTGGTCGTCGACCACGAGCGGAAGCACAGCCTCTCCCCGGTGGTCGCCGCCGACCCGCAGCAGACCTCCACCAGGGATATGCTGATCTTCTTCACGCGGAAGCCCGCCCTGGAGGGTCACATCTCCCACACGCACGACTCCCTCGCCTGCCACTCCGCCCTGCCGATGTCGGTCGGGTTGCTTCCCTCGGTGATGGTCTGATGGCGGCGGACGGGATCACGATCACCGACTTCCTGGACGTCGACATCCGTGCGGGCCGGATCGTCCGCGCCGAGGCGTTCCCGCGCGCCCGCCGGCCCGCGTACAAGCTGTGGATCGACTTCGGCGAGCTGGGCGTTCGGAAGTCCAGCGCCCAGATCACCGACCTGTACGCGCTCGATGACCTCGAAGGTCGCCTGGTGATGGCCGTGGTGAACCTCCCGCCCCGGCAGGTCGCGGACTTCATGTCCGAGGTCCTCGTCCTCGGGGTGCCGGGCGAGGGCGGCGGCGACGTGGTCCTGATCGCCCCGGACCGGGAGGTCAAGCCGGGAGCGCGGCTGCTCTGACGCGAACCGGCATCACCGGCCGGACGACCGGGCCGGGGACGCCGCGGAGGAGCGACCTGACGTCACTCTGTGGGAGCCCGGGGGAGATTCCCCCGGGCTCCCGCACCCTGCCGGCGCTGCGCCGCAGGGCCGCCCTCCCCCTGATGGCTGCGGCCGTGGGCGGCGTCGGTCACGCGGAACTGGTCGAGCGGATGCTCCTCGACGATTCCACGCCGTGCGACCGAGGGGGAGTGAGGAGGTCGCTGTGGTGCTGGTGGAGGAGGCGTACGTGGTCGGGACTGAAGTGTTCCCGCCAGCCGCCCACGGGGAGTTCACCGTTCTCGGCACCGGCGTCGGGAGGCCCGGGCAGGGCGGCGAGGGCCGTGGCCGGGTCCGGGTGGCCGGTGGCGGCCAGCAGCCGGCCGAGGGCCCGGCCACGGGCTTCGGCGGGGCCGGCGAGTTCTTCGTGGGTGAGCACGCAGACGGCGGGGTGGCGCAGCAGCCACTGGCAGCGGCGGGCTTCGCGCATGCCGGGGAAGCCGGGGTCGGTCAGGGCGAGGGTGATCCTGGCGTCCATGGTGGGCAGGGCGCTGACGATGTCGCGGTAGACGAGGTGTTCGGGCATGGAGCCGACGTGGCCGGTGGGTTGGGAGAGCAGGCGGATCTGCTCGATGACGCGGTCGCGGACGTCGCGGTGGTGGTAGACGATCGGCGGCCGTTCGGTGGCGTGCCAGGCGCGCAGGAAACCGGCGTCGGCACGCTCCAGGTCCAGGCTGTTGACGTACCAGCAGCCGCGGCCCGGCAGCAGCCGGGGCAGGTCGGTGTCGGGGACGCGGGCGAGGCGGTCTTCGAGGCCGGGGTCGACGGGTGAGGCGGCGGTGACCGGCTGGCCCAGCCGTGTCCACCACACCCGCCACAGGGCGTTCACCGCGTTCTGGAAGGCGGTTTCCAGCTCTTCCAGGTGGTCGCGCTGCCTGCTCAGCAGGCGTCCGGCCTCGTCCTGCCCGTAGGCGGCCCGGAGCAGCGGGGAGACTTCGCCGGGGCCGGGCCGCTCGTCGCCGTCGTCCTGGAAGCCGCTCATCGTGCCGTAGGGGGTGTAGCCGAGTGCGGTGGTGATGCGGGCGAGCAGGGGTGTGCCGCTGCCGCGCAGCGAGACGACGATCAGCTGGGGCACGGTCATGGGAGGGCTCCCGGAGACGAGGGGGCGGTGGAGGGGGGCGGGTCGGCGGGCGGGGTGAGGAGGAGGTCCTCGTAGGTGTGGTGGCGCCGGGTCGTGACGCGCTCGTGCAGCAGGTGGGCCGCGCGGGCGTGCTCGCCGGTGTCGATCAGGGCGCGGGCCAGTGTGTCCTGGACGATCTCGCGTTCCACCCGCACGCCGCCGATCCGCTCGACCTGCCCGCCCAGTCCGGTCAGGAGGTCGACGGCGGCCTGGGCGCGGCCGGCGGTCACGTGGGCGAGGGCCCGGACCACCGGGGCGAGGACTTCGCTGTAGTCGGGGCGCTGGTCGGCGGCCGCCCGGCGGGCCAGGGCCTCCAGGTCGTCGGTGGCGGACTCGACGGTCAGCGCTAGGGCCAGGTTGAAGGTGTGGAAGGCCTCCGCCATGCCGCCCGGACCGGCCAGCAGGCCGCGTACGTGGTCGAGGTCGCAGCGGCCGGCCGGTTCCTGTCCGGCCAGCAGCAGACGCCAGTTCGTCGCGGACCGCATCCCCACGTCCGCGCGGCCCAGGACTTCGTCGGCCCGTCGGCGCGCGTCCGCGAAGTCCCCGCAGGCCAACGACTGCAGGGCGGCATGCCAGTTCAGGTGCTTGAACTGCACCGCCAGCGGGTCGGCGGCCAGCCACCGGTCGAGGAACGCGGTGGAGGCGGGGCCTGCTCCCAGCTCCTGCTCGGCGTGCGCGCGGGCGTGCGCGGCGAGTCCGGCGCGCGGATACCGGGCCAAGGTGTGCTCGGCCAGTTCGAGGGCCTCCTCGGCGCGGCCCTGCTCCGCCCGCGTCCACGCCAGCCGGCCCGCCCACGGCCAGCTGTCCGCACCGGCCAGGGCGTACTGCCGCTCGACCAGCACATCACCGTGCGCGCGGTAGGCGGCCTCCCCGCAGGCGTGGAAGGCGTCCAGCAGCAGGGAGGCCGTCTCGTCCCCGGGCCACCGCGCGAAATGTGTCACCAGGTGGTCGGCCGTCATCCGGAACTGCCGGTGGGTGTAAAGGAAGACCCCGTACACCAGGCTCGCCGACCGCGCACCGGCGGTCTGCGCGTCCCGGTACGCGACCACCAGCTCCTCCCGCAGCGCCTCGTCGCTCAAGCTGACGCTGGTCGCCAGCACCAGCAACGCCCGAGCCACACCCAGCTGCGGCTGTTCGGCCACCCACTGCCGCAGCAACGGCAGCCCGCGCCCGCTCAGCGCCGCCAACTCCCGCACCGCGGCGTCCTCCACCGACACACCCGCCACCCCGGGACCGGCCACCACATCCCCCCTCGCACGACCTCGGACCAACCAAATCAGACGCTGGAGCCGAAAACGGCGGTGCAGACGATCCCGCTGCTCCCGCAGTGGTTGCGGGGCAGGCTCAACGGCAGGCCGACCTGGTTGCCCGTCACCGTCCCGCTGTCGGAGACGGTGCCCCCGGTGGCCTGGGTGCCGCCGTGGTTCACACAGGAGTTGTCGAACACGGCGTTGCCCACGCCGACGATGTTGGCGTGGGCGGTGCCGACCGGGACCAGCGCGGCCCCCACAGCCGTACCCAGGACCGCCACCCGCTTGCCCACGGTGCGCGCACCGCTGCCCGCGGCCGGGCGCCCCTCACCCGTCACCATGTTCATCGCACTCCTTCCTCGCACAGCGCCGCCCGGCGAGAGCCGGCGCCCGTGCAGACCACGCCCCGGGCAACCACCCGGGACCGCAGGCTGGTCAACGACGGAACCACCCTCCAGATACGCACCATCGGGATCAGCCCGGCCCCGGCGGCGGCCCCGGCCCGTTCGTCAGCGGCCAGGGGCCGGGAGGGGGGGCGATTGCGGGGGGTTCGGCGCGCACGCCTGCGCGTGGCCGGTGGGCCGTGCCGGTGTGCGCGCCGCTCCGCCGGCGGGCGGTACGGCGGGCTGCGACTGGGTGGAGCAGTGGATGCCGCCGCCGGTCGCGATGTCGTCGATGTCCGGCTGGACCACGGTGCGGTCGGGGTACTTGGCCTGGAGGATCGCGTAGGCGACCCCGTCCGCGTAGCGCCGAATCCGAGCAGGCTGCGGCGGGTGGGAACGGGCGTGTCCAAGAGGACTCCCTTGGGGGCGGGAGGTGTGGGGTGACGCACATCTTGGCTGCAACTAAAAATTCAGTCAATACCCGATACGTACGGTATCGCGGTTTTCCTTGCCGCACCGGCCTGTCGTGAGCCCGCCACGAGCTTGCCGTGAGTCCGCCGTGAGCCCCGGGCTGGGGTCACCCGCCTGGCCGTACGGGAGTTGGGCCCTGAAATTTTGATCAGGAATTCCTCCGCGCGAGGCCCCGGCCGGGTAGGGTGATCGCTTGTGTCGGATCGTCGAACAGAGATACTCATCGCCGCCACCCGCGTCATCGCGCGGCGTGGTGTGCGCGGGCTGCGCGTGGGCGAACTGGCCGCCGAGGCGGGGGTGTCCACCTCGCTGCTGTACTACCACTTCACCGACCGGGCCGGGCTGCTCCGCAAGACCCTGGAGTTCATCAGCGACCGGGCGGACCGCTACACCGCGGAGGGGGACTCGGCGGGGTACTCGGACGATCCCCGGCGCGATCTCGAACAGGTCCTGCTCCTGGAACTCCAGGACACCCCGGACGTGCGGGAGAACAGCACGGCCTGGGGGGAGTTGAGGGCCAGCGCGGTCTTCGAGCCCGATCTCCGGGAGGAACTGGCACGGGCCACCCACGCCTGGGTGCACGATGTCGCGGACCTGCTCGGCCGCGCCCGCCCCGAGGCCACGGCGCCGGCCCACACGGCCTCCGCCGAACGCCTCACCGTCCTGATCGAGGGCCTCAGCGCCCGCTGGCTGACCGGTTCGATGCCGCTGGAGCACGCGCGACGCTTGCTCCGGGAGGCGATCGAGGTGGAGTTGGAGGCGCTTCCGGCCGTCGTGCGGTGCCGCTGCTGACCGATCCTCCACCTGCCCGAGGTCCGGGGCAGGCCGCCGCCGGCGCCGGTGCACCCCGCCGTCGCGGAGACTCCGCAAAAACCCGTTTGGCGGACGAGGTGACCGCTGCTATGTTTCCGGAGGCCGTGCGAGAGAACGAGGAGGTGGTACCCGTGAACGCAGTATTCACATGGGTGCTCTCCTCCGGGGTCACGGTCGGGCGATAGGTCGTCCGGGAGCGCCGTATCCGAGCCCTCCCGAAAGGCACGACCATGCACTTCACTTCTGAACAGCGCCTCGACGACGGTGTCCTCGAGCGCGAGTTCACCCTCGGCGAGATCCCCGGCATCCTGTGGACGCCCGGAGCCGCATCCGCACCGGCGCCGCTGATCCTGCTCGGCCACCCTCCCCTCGGACTGCGCAGGATGTACCCCCGACTGGTGGCCCGGGCCCGGCACGCCGCGGCGGACGGCTTCGCCACGGCGACCATCGAACTCCCCGGAAGCGGCGACCGGCCTCGTTGGCCCGCCGTGGAGCAGGCCCGCGCCGACTTGCGCCGGGCGCTGGAGGCCGGCGAGCCGGTCAGCGACGAGATCGTCGACGCCCTCATCCTCCCGCTGGTCGACAAGGCGGTCCCGGAATGGCGGGCCGCCCTGGACGCCCTCCTCGCGCTGCCCGAGATCGGCGGCCCGGTCGCGTACTCGGGGGGAGTGATCTCCATCGGGATCCGGCTGGCGGTGGTCGAGCCGCGCATCTCGGCCGCCGTTCTGTTCGCCGGCAGTTTCGTGCCTCGCTCCATGTTCGAGGAGGCCCGGCAGGTCACCATTCCGCTGCATGTCCTGCTGCAGTGGGACGACGAGGGGAACGACCGGCAGGCGGCCCTGGACCTGTTCGACGCCTTCGGCTCGAAGGAGAAGTCCCTGCACGCCAACATGGGCGGGCACACCGGCGTCCCGCAGTTCGCCGGGGACGCCGCGGCCCAGTTCTTCACCCGACACCTGAGGTGAGGCCGGGCCGTCGGACCGGCGGCAGACGATAGCTGATGCCGACGGCCTGCCACTCGTCGAGGGCAGGCCCCGGCCGTCCACAGCTCTCTGCACCGTGGGCCCCTGCTGAACTCTCGGCAGGGGCCCGTGCTGCCTGAAGTCATCAACGGTTCGATTTCTGTGGAGCTTCGAGGAGACCGCACGCCCCGGCGGGTGTCAGGCGAACCGCGCGTTCACCCGACGGCCGGGATGTCGTGGGTGGCGCAGTGGATGCCGCCACCTCCGGCGGCGATGTTGTCGATCTTGACGGGGACGATCTCGCGGTCGGGGAAGTGCTGCTTGAGGATCTGCTGGGCGCGGACGTCGGCGCGGTCGTCGCCGAACTTCGGGAGGTAGACGCCCTTGGAGCCGACGTAGAAGTTCATGTAGGAGGAGACGAAGGCGTCGCCGCGGCCGGTGATCCTGTCGGGGTCGGGCTGCTGGAGCTCGATGACGTCGAGCTTCCTGCCGCGGGCGTCGACGGCGTCCGTGAAGACGCCGCGGGCCTGGTCGGCGGAGCGGGACCAGACGTCGGCGGGTGAACCGGGGAAGGCCTGGTCGAGCAGGACGACTCCGGGGGCGGCGAAGCGGGTGAGGCAGTCGACGTGGGCGTCGGTGATGTCCTTGCCCCTGACGCCGGCCAGCCAGATCACGGTGGTGACGCCGAGGGCCTTCTTGAGCTCGGCCTCGACCTGGTCGCGGGACATGCCGGGGTTGCGGTTGCCGTTGACGACGGAGCTCTCGGTGACCAGCAGGGTGCCCTGGCCGTCGGTCTCGAAGGAGCCGCCCTCGGCGACCAGCTTCGTCTCGATGCGTTCGACGCCGTACTTGGCCAGGACGGTGCGGGCGATCTTGCCGTCGTTGGCGTGCTGCTGCTTGTCGCCCCAGCCGTTGAAGTTGAAGTCGACGCCCTTGACCTTGCCGCCCTCCTCGACGAACACCGGCAGGGTGTCGCGGGCCCACAGGTCGTCGACGGCGATGGGGACGACCTCGACCGCGGAGCCGCACGCGCTCTGCGCGGCGTCCTTCTGCTCGGGGCGGGCCATCAGGACGACCGGTTCGCGGGCGGCGATGGCCCGCGCCAGGCCGGCGATGTCCCTCCGGACGTCGGGGAGCTGGTCGCCCCAGACGCTCTCCGAGGCGGGCCAGGACATCACGGTGCGGACGTGCTTCTCCCATTCGGCGCCGAAGCGGCGCGCACCGGGAGCCGCCGAGGACCCGGACGGCTGTGGGGCCCCGGATGGCTGCGGGGCCTGCGTGGCGTCCTCGACGGGTTCGTCGAGGTCCGAACAGGCGGTCAGGCCGAGGGCGAGGACGCCCGCGCCGCCGAGGGAGCGCAGGATGGTGCGGCGGGACAGATCAGGGTAGGGCACGGGGATTCTCCGGTCAGGGGTAGCGCCGACGTCGAGCTCGCCGTCAACACTTTCATTGACTGAAAAGTCAGTCAAGCCCGAAGCGGCCCGTCCGCTGATGACGGGCGCCGCCTTCGCCACGCATGCGTCGGCCGCCGCCGACCAGCCATGAGGGCCGAGCGCGGCGCGGCCGGAGAATGGCCGGAAAGTGCTGCAACTGCCTTGCGCAGCAGGATTGTTGGAGGTCCCTGACGCGCCCATGCTGAATTCGCCCGGCCTGCGCCGGGCCGCCGGGTGGGCGGGCGGCTCAGGTACCCCACGCCCCGACGCTCGCGCGCCCCACCCTCACCCCCCACCTCAGGCTTCGCGGGAGAACCCTCATGGGAATGACCTCTGCTCTGCGACGTGCCTCGGTCGTGCTCGCCGGCGGCGTGGCCGCGGTCGGGCTGTTCGCGCCGACCGCCGCGGCCGCGGACACCCCGGTCGTCCTGGCCTGCCAGGCGACCCCGCCGATCGGGTCGGCACAGACCTTCAACCTCAACGCCGGTGTCAACGCCGCCGCGCCCGCCACCGTCACGGCCGGCAGCCAGTTCACCGTCACCCTGGCCCCCGACGCGCTCACCGTGCCCACCACGGTGGGTGGTTACAGCATCCAGTCGATCAGCAACATCGTGCTCACCGTGCCGGTCCCCGCGAACGCCACGCTGACCGGCGAGTCGCTGACCGGCGGCTCCGGCTACTCGGGCAGCGCGAGCGTCGCGGTGAACAACGGCAACGTCGTGCTCACGGTGAACGGGTCGGTCGACGGCGGCGGCACCTTCACGCTCCCCGCGCTGACCCTGAACCTGGCCGCCGGGGCCTCCGGCAGCGTCATCCGCACCTCGGTGGCCGGTACGAGCTACACGGACCCGGGGCTGACCTTCACGGCGACCGTGCCCGTCTCGTTCTTCACCGTCGACGTGCCCACCGCCTGCTACCCGGCCACCGCACAGGCGCTCAGCACCACGACGGTGAGCTGACCGGGGGCTCGCGCCGAAGGCGACCGAGGGAGAACAGCACCGGGGCCGGCGCACAGTGTGCGTCGGCCCCGGTGTCGGAAGTAGCGGGGACAGGATTTGAACCTGCGACCTCTGGGTTATGAGCCCAGCGAGCTACCGAGCTGCTCCACCCCGCGTCGGTAGTACCGACCGTACGGCACCCGGCGGCGATCACCTAATCGGCCACCGGGCGGCCGGGTGCGCGGCTCCAACGGCGGCCCCGAGGTGATGCGCGTTCAGCGGAAGCCGACAGCCGCAGCGCGACGGAACCGGGGGCGCCGGCCGTTGCGCCCGGTGTCGTCGTCCGAGCCCGCCCGCTTCCTACGGGTGGTGGCTGCTTCCGGTCCAGGAGGAGGCTGCGCCCTGTTCCTCCTGCGGCGTGTACGGCTGGGGATAGGGCTGAGGGTAGGGGGAGGGGTGGTCGTCCGGCTGCGGCGGCGTGGGCCACTGCGACCAGGGCTGGGACTGCGGCGACTGCGGCGCCTCTGCGCGGGGGTGCCCGGGGGCCGTGCGGGCCGTGGTACGGCCTGGACGCAGGGGCCACCACAGGCTGCGGCCGAGGAGCGCGGCCAGGGCGGGCACCAGGACGACGGACAGCAGGAACGCGGAGAGCAGGATGCCGAGCGCGGTCGCGAAGCCGATCTGCTGGGTCGAGGGCTGCGGGGTCACGGCGAGGCCGGCGAAGGAGCCGGCCAGGACCAGGCCCGCCGTCGCGATGGCCGGGGCGGTGTGCCGGAGGGCGCGCGCGACCGCGGCCCGGGGCGGGCCGGGGTGTTCCATCTCCTCCCGGATCCGGTCACTGATCAGGATGTTGTAGTCGGTGCCGAGCGCGACCACGAACAGGAACAGGACCAGCGGCAGCGTGAAGTTGACGCCCGGCTTGCCCATCGCGTGCTGGAACAGCAGGGCGGCCGCGCCGAGGGTGGCCGCGAAGCCGAGGCCGACGGAGAGCATCAGGACGACCGGTGCGAGCAGGCTGCGCAGCAGCAGGAGGAGGATGACCCCGATCAGTGCCGCCGCGACCGGGAAGACCAGCCGCAGGTCGCGGTCGACGGCGGTGGAGACGTCGGCGAAGACGGCGGGGGTGCCGCCGACGTGTGCGCTCAGGCCAGCCGGTGTGCTCTGGGCGACGGCGGCGCGGATCGGGCCGGCGACCAGGTCGCGGGCCTGCTGGGACTGCGGGTCCTCGGTGAGGAAGAGGTCGATTCTGGCGGCCTGCCGGTCCTCGCTCAGGACCGGCTTGGTGACCTGGCCGACGCCGGTGACCCGGGTGAGGCCCTGGGCGAGGCCGTCCAACGCGCCGGGGGTGAGGGGGCCGGCGTTCTTGGTCTCGACGTAGACGCTGGTCGGGTCCGCCACACCGGCGGGCAGGACGCGGGAGATCTCGGCGGCGGTGGTCTGGGAGGCGGTGCGCGGTCCGCCGCCCAGGCCGTAGTCCATCCTGATCCCGGCCAGCCCGCCGGCCAGGGCGCCCAGGAGGGCGAGCGAGGCGAGGACCATGACCACGGGCCGGCGGGCCACCAGGTCGGCGAAGCGGGCGGTGGCGCCGTCGCGGGGCACGGTCTTGAGGGCGCGCGAGGGCCAGAACAGTGCGCGTCCGCAGGCCGCGAGTACGGCGGGCATCAGGGTGAGGCTGGCCAGCAGCATGACCAGGACCGAGACCGCGACGGCCGGGCCGAGCACCCGGAACTGCCCGAAGCTGGCGACCCCGAGGGTGGCGAAGGCGGCGACGATGGTCAGCGCGGCCGAGGTGATCGCGGTGCCGACCTTGTGGCCGACCTCGGCGGCGGTGGCGCGGTGGTGGCGTTCGGGGTGGGCCCGCAGCTGCTCGCGGAAGCGGAACATCAGGAACAGGAAGTAGTCGATGCCGATGCCCAGCAGCACCACGCCGATCAGGCTCGGTACGGACGGGTCGAGCTTGATGCCGGTGAGCAGGGCGGTGCCCACGACGGCGCCGGCGGCCACGCCGCTGACGAGGGCCACCGCGATCAGCGGCAGCAGCGCGGCCAGGGCGCTGCGGAACATGAGGATGTGGAGCAGGATGATCAGGCCGACGGCGCAGGCGGACGCGACGGTCGCGAGGGTCTTGCCGTCGTCGGCGGAGTCGACCTGGTCGGCGAGGGCGCCGGTGAAGCCGGTCCGCAGTCCCTGGGCGGCGAACTCCGCCCGGGTGCCGTCCCGGAACGCCCGGTAGGTGTTCTCCAGGCCCGGATCGGCGGGGTTTCCGGTGAGGTTGGCGGAGAGCAGCTCGAAGGTCCCGTCCGGCGCGGTCATGGCCGGGTCGACCTGGGGGACCTGCGAGTAGTCCCGCTGAAGGGGCGCGGCGTCCTTGGGCTTGGGCATGGTGACCTTGAGGCGGCTCAGCCGCTTCGCCCCGTCGTCGATCTGCTGCCGGTCCGCGGCGGTCAGCGCCCGGCCGTCGGCCCGCGCGACCAGGACGGTCACCGGGTTGGCGTCGGGCTTCGTCCCGAAGCGGTCCTGGGCGACCTTCATGGCGGCGGCCGAGTCGTAGCTCTTCGGCAGGAAGTCGGCCGTCTGCGTCTGGGTCACCCGGTAGATCAACGTCTGGCTCAGGACGGTCAGGAGTACTCCCAGGACCGCCCATACGGCGATCACCTTCCACGGATTCCTGGTGGAGAATCCGGTCAGGGCGCGGATCACGATGTCCTCCGGCTGTGGTGCTGTCGCCGGGGATTTCCGGCACGTCTCCAGACCATCACGGCGTACCGGGCGTTCTCGTCCGAGCGCGGGAGGAGAACGGCATCAGGACCTGAGCCCGCCACCAGGCCCGGACCAGGACCAGGGGCCTGGTCCGGGATCGGTCCCGGGTGCCGGCCCGGGGCCGGGGGCCACAGGGAGAATAGACCGCAGGCTCCCCCCCCCCCGAGGGCTCCGCGGGAACGGCTCACGGCTCACGGCTCGCGGCTCACGGACGACGGCACACGGCCGACCGGCCACGGAAAGGACCACCACCAGCATGTCGACGCACCACCGGCCGCTGCCGCTGCCGCAGCCGCAGCCGCAGCCGCAGCCGCCGAGAGCCGACGGTCTGCCCTGGACGGCCAGTGACGCACTGGTGGCCGTCGGGGCTGCCGCCCTGGACCTCCTCGGCTACTCGATCGGCGGCCCGGACGGAAGCCAGCCGATCGCCCTGACGGCGCTGGTCCTGCTCGTACTGGCGGCCATGCCGCTGCTCACCAGGCGCCGCTACCCGCTGGCGTCGCTGACGGCTGTGCTGGCCCTCGGCCTGGCCCTGAACCTGAGCGGGCCGGTGCCGCAACACTTCAACTGCACGCTCTGCATCGCGCTGTTCGCGGTCGCCCGCTCGCGCGGCCTCGTGGTGGCGGTGACGGCCGCCCTCGTGGCGGCCGTCGTACCGCTGCTGGGCCGGGGGCATCCGCTGCCGCCTCCGCTCTCGCAAGTGGCGTCCAACGTGGTCGCCGTGGCGCTGGTCATCGCCGCGGCCGAGGCGCTGAAACGCTGGCAGCACGCGGTGGAGGCCAGGCGCAGGCTGCTGGCCGACCGCGCGGTGGCGCAGGAACGGCGCCGCATCGCACGGGAGTTGCACGACATCGTCGCCCACCACATCACCACCATGCAGCTGATGGCCGGCGGTGCCAGAGCGAACCTCGGGGGTGACGCCGAGGTGGTGCGCGACGCCCTGGTCACGCTGGAGGGCTCCGGGCGGATGGCGCTGCGCGAGATGCGCCAACTGCTCGACGTGCTCCGGGCCGGCGACGAGCCGGAGGAGTCGCCGGCCGAGCCGCAGCCCGGTGTCGGACACCTCGGACGGCTCGTCGAGGAGTCCCGCAGGGCCGGTCTTCCCACTGAGTTCGCCGTCCTGGGGGAGGAGCGCCCGCTGCCGCCGAGCACCGGCCTGGCGGTGTTCCGGATCGTCCAGGAGTCCCTCACCAACACCCGCAAGCACGCCGGCCGGGCCCAGGCGCGGGTCCGGCTGACGTACCACCCGGACCGGATCACCGTCGAGGTGTCCGACAACGGCACCGCCGCGCCGGCCGACACCCTGGTGGGCGCCCTGGCGGGAGCGGGCGGTGCGGCCGGACCGAGGGCGGGCCGCACCGGATACGGTCTGATCGGCATGCGCGAACGCGTCGCGCTGCAGGGCGGCAGCATGGTGGCCGGCGCCGTGGACGGTGGTGGCTTCCGGGTGGCGGCCAGCCTGCCGGTGGCGCCGGCCGACGGAGAGGAACGGCTCGGATGACGGGAACCCCGGAGCGGATCAGGGTGCTGATCGCCGACGACCAGCCGCTGGTACGGCGGGGCCTGGCCCTGATCCTGGCACCCGACCCGGCGTTCGAGGTGGTGGCCGAGGCGGACGACGGCCAGCAGGCGGTCGACCTCGCGCACCGGCACCGGCCCCACGTCGTGGTGATGGACATCCGGATGCCGGTTCTCGACGGCGTCCAGGCGACCGAGCGGCTCACGCGGGAACTGCCGGACTGCCGGGTCCTGGCGCTGAGCACCTTCGACATGGACGAGTACGTGGTCGCCGCCCTGCGCGCCGGCGCCTCCGGGTTCCTGCCCAAGGACGTCTCCCCGGAGGAGCTCTCGGCGGCCGTGCGCACCGTGCACACCGGGGAGGCGGCGGTGGCGCCGCGCCTGCTCACCCGGCTGATCTCCACGTACGTCACCGCGCCCCGCCTGCCACCGGCACCGGTGCCGTTGCCGGTGTCCAGTCTGGGCGAACTGACGCCCCGCGAGATCGAGGTGTGGCACCTGCTGGCCACCGGCCTGGACAACGCCGAGATCGCGTCGGCGATGGGCATCAGCGTCTCCACGGTCAAGAACTACATCACCAGCATCTTCGCCAAGCTGAGTGTCCGCGACCGTGCCCAGGCGGTGATCGCGGCCTACGAGTCCGGCCTGGTCGAGGCCCGGCCCGCGAACCCGGCGGGCTGAGGCGGGCTGAGCCTGCCCGAGTCGGACTGATCCCGGCAGCGGTACTCCACAGACGGCCTCGCGGTCCCCGCCCACGGGAGCCGCGAGGCCGTCTGTCCGGTGTCCGCCCCCCCGCGCAGGCAGGGGGCGCCCCGAGGGGTGGCGCGGTCAGCGGCAGAGGGCCGCGTCCAGGGCGTCCGCCATGTGCTGCGCGCCGGCCTCGCCCGGGATGGCGGTGACGGTGATGGCGGCGGCGCGGCCGTCGTCGGTGACCCCGTTGCGGGAGCGGTAGCCCGCGGTGGTCCCGCCGTGGCCCCAGGAGAGGCCGCCGCAGGAGAGCGGCTTGCTCTGCAGGCCCAGCCCGTAGCGGACCCCCGGGCCCAGGAGCTCGGCGGGGACGGTGGTGCGCATCTCGGCGAGCTGCGCCGCGGGCAGGAGTCGGCCGCCGAGGAGCGCGGCGTAGAAGGAGTTGAGGTCGGTGTTGGTGGAGACGATCGCCCCCGCCGCCCAGGCCGCCGAGGAGTCCATCTCGGTGTAGTCGATCGTCCGCGCGTCCGGCGAGCTGCGGTAGTAGCCGTGAGGGTGGGCCTCGTGGATGCCGGTGTCCCCGGGGGTGGGGAAGTAGGTGTGGCGCAGGCCGATGCGGTCGATGACGCGCTTGGTGATCTCCTCGCCGACGGGCCGTCCGGTGACCTTCTGGACGAGGAGTCCGGCGACGATGTAGTTGGTGTTGCTGTACTCCCAGCTGGTACCCGCGGGGAAGCGGGCCTGTTGGGCGAGGGCCGCGTCGAGGAGGTCGCGGGGCTCGAAGTAGCGGTACTGGATCGTGGTGAAGTCCGGGAGTGCGGGGGTTTCCATGTAGTCGGGCAGGCCGCTGGTGTGCTGGAGCAGCTGGCGGACGGTGATGCGGCGTCCGTCGATGCCGTCGCCGCGCAGCAGGCCGGGGAGGTAGGTGTCGACGGGCGCGTCGAGGCCGACCTTCCCTTCGGCGACGAGCTGGAGGACGACGACGGCGGTGAAGGTCTTGGTGTTGCTGCCGGCGCGTATCTGCCCGTCGACGGGGACCTTGGCGCCGGTGGCGAGGTCGCCGACGCCCGCGGTGTAGGTGCGGGTGCGGCCGTCGCGGCCCTTGACCGAGGCCAGTGCGGCGGGCAGGCCGTCGTCCTTGACCAGCGCGTTCAGGCTCTGTTGGACGCTGTCCGGCTTGGCGCCGGCGAACGCCGCGGTCGGTGCCAGCACTCCGGCCGCCACGACGCCGGCGGCCACGGCTGCCGCCACCATGTGCCGACCGCGGCGGCTCCGGTGGGACTGGGGGGAGCGGCTGTGCGGGACGTGCTCGTTCACGGAAGAACTCCTCTACGGGAAAGGGGAATTGGCGGGATGTGCAGGTGCGCGGGTACGCGAGCGCGCGGGTTCCGCGCTCGCCGAGGCGCGCAGAACCCGCGGGTCGTACTGGTGCGGAAGCTCAGGCCGGATCGGGGAGGGTCAGCGGCACAGGGCCGCGTCCACCGCGGCCTCAACGTGCTGTCCGGCCGCACCACTTGGGATCATGGTCACCGCGATGCTGGTGGCGCGGCCGTCATCGGTGGCGCCCCCGGCGGTCTCGTAGCCCGGAATGGTCCCGCCGTGGCCCCAGTAGAGGCCGCCGCACGACAGCGGCCGGCTCACCAGGCCCAACCCGTAGCGGGCGCCGGGGCCCACCTCGTCGGCGGGGACGGTGGTGCGCATCTGGGCGAGCTGCGCCGCGGGCAGGAGCCGGCCGCCGAGGAGCGCGGTGTAGAAGCGGGTGATGTCGCTGTTGGTGGAGACGACGGCGCCTGCCGCCCAGCCCCAGGAGGGGTCCAGTTCGGTGTAGTCGCGGAGCGAGCCGTCGGCGTCCCGGTTGTAGCCCTTGGGGTGGGCCTCGCGGATGCCCGTGTCCCCGGGGGTGGGGAAGTAGGTGTGGCGCAGGCCGATGCGGTCGACGATGCGCCGGTTGACCTCCTCGCCGAGCGGCCGCCCGGTGACCTTCTGGATGATCAGGCCGGCCAGCAGGTAGTTGGTGTTGCTGTACTCCCAGCTGGTGCCCGGGGCGAAGTGGGCCTTCTGGGCCAGGGCCGCGTCGAGGAGTTCGCGCGGTTCGTAGTAGCGCGTCGGACCGGTGAGGATCGAGTCCTTGTCCACGTACTCGGGCAGGCCGCTGGTGTGCTGGAGCAGTTGGCGGACGGTGATGTTGCGTCCGTCGATGCCGTCGCCGCGCAGCAGGCCGGGCAGGTAGGTCTCGACGGGGGAGTCCAGGCCGACCTTTCCCTCGGCGACGAGCTGGAGCACGACGACGGCGGTGAAGGTCTTGGTGTTGCTGCCGATCCGCACCTGCCCGTCCGTGGGCACCTTGGCTCCGGTGGCGACGTCGCCGACACCGGCGGTGTAGGTGCGGGTGCGGCCGTCGCGGCCCTTGACGGCGGCCAGCGCGGCGGGCAGGCCGTCGTCCTTCACCAGCGCGTTCAGGCTCGACTGGACGTTGTCCGGCTTGCCGCCCGCGAACGCCGCGGTCGGTGCCAGCGCTCCGACCGTCATCACGCCGGCGGCCACGGCGGTCACGACCGCCACCGCCCGGTGCCGGCCGCCCCGGCGCGAGCGCGGGAGGCGACTGTGCGGTGCATGCTCGTTCACGAAGAACCCCTCTGAGGAATGGCGCCGGTGATTCCCGGCCTTGATCAAGAGGACCATTCAGGGGCAGGCGAGTTCGTCCGTACCCAGGACGAGACCGCACCCGGGAGCCGGCTCCGGGAGCCGGCCCCAACCAGGACCGTGCTCCCGGCAGTGCTCTTGCCGGCCTTCCGGTGGAGAGGCGCTTCGAACCGTGGGGTGTGTTGTACTGCTGCGGTGAGCGCTGAATACGAGCTTGGCCAGGTCATCGCCAGTCGTGAGCTGGCCTTTACCGCTCCGGACGGGACGCAGAGGCCGGTGCTGCTGGAGGTCGGGCTGCCCTGCCGCGACCCGGAGGGGCCGGACTGGTACTGCCCGTACCGGATCACCGGACACCCGGGCGTCGTCGACCGCGTGACGGCGATCTTCGGCGTGGACTCGTTGCAGGCCCTGCAACTCGCCCTGACCCGCCTTCCCGGCGAGTTGAGGGAGTTGAGCGAGTTGAACGAGTCGAACGACGCCGCCGGGCTGACCTTCCTGGGCGGGACGGACTTGATGCTGGGGGGCGAGGGTTCCTGAGGGCGCAGAGCGGATGAGGCGTGACGGCGGTGACGGGGGCGGCCGCCTCGGACGGGGCGGGTGCCGGACAGGGCGCGTCCGCAGGTGGGCACGCCCTGTCCGGCACCTGTCCGGTGTGCTGTTTCAGTCGCGCTTGGCGATGGTGAGGAGCACGGCCGAATCCTCGATCGCTTCGACACTGTGGCGAGCCTCGGGGATGGGGATCAGGTCACCGGCGCGGCCCTCCCAGCTTGTGTCGCCCTCGACGAGCCGCACGTGTCCGCGCAGTACCAGGAGGGTCGCGTCGCCGGGGTTGTCGTGCTCGGCGAGGCCCGAGCCGGCGGTCAGGGCGAGGACGGTCTGACGCAGTCCGCGCTCGTGGCCGGTGTAGACGGTCGCCGCGCTGCGTCCCGAGGAGGCTGCCGCCGCACGCTCCAGGTGCTCACGGGCCTGTGTGTCCAGAGAAATCGTCTGCATGCTCCCCAGTATCTCGGACCGGGAGGCCGATGGGGCAGCATGGGTGACGGACCACCACCGGGATCCGTGGCACCTCCGCGCCTGCGCGGGCCCGCATCCCCGCCCGAACGGAAGACATCTTCGTGACCGATACCGCCGCCGTCCCCACCGAGCAGATCCGGGCCCGTCTCGCCGGGTACGAGCGCCGGTTCAGCACGCTGTCCGAGCAGTACTTCCAGGACCTGGCCGCCGCCTTCGACGCTCCGTCGTTCAGCCGGTTCACCCCGGACTGCCTGGCCCTGCTGCGGGACCTGTCGCTGCGCGGCGGCAAGCGGATGCGGGTGGCCCTGCTCTTCGAGGCCGCCCGGCTGGTGACCGCCGAGCCCGTGGCGGGGCTGGAGGACGCCGCGCTGAGCATCGAACTGCTCCAGACCCACGGGCTGGTCCACGACGACATCATCGACGACAGCCCCACCCGCCGGGGCGGGCCCTCCACCTACTACGCCTACCGGGGGCGGTTCCCCGACCGGCCGCAGACCGCGCTCGGGCTCGCCGTCCTCGCCGGCGACCTCGCACTCGCGCTGTCCCTCCAGGTCCTCCTCGATTCCCGGGCCCCGCTCCCGGTCCGACAGGCCATGGTCGAGGTGCAGACGCGAGCGGCAACGGCCACGTTCGTCGGCCAGATCATCGACCTGGAGCGGGACTTCACCGCGGACCCGGACGAGGAGGTGCTGCACGACGTGGCCGACTACAAGACCGCCCGCTACTCGGTCCTCGCCCCGCTCCAGCTGGGACTGCTCGCCGCAGGCGTCCAGCCCGCCCGCCACGACGAGGAACTGCGCCGCTACGCCCGGCTGGTGGGGATCTGCGGGCAGCTGCGCGACGACTACCTGGACCTCTTCGGCGACGCGGGGACCATGGGCAAGCCCACCGGAACGGACCTCCGGGAGGGGCGGCGCAACTACACCGTCCGCGCCGTCCTGGCGGCGGCCACCGACGCCGAGCGGGCCGTGGTGGAGTCCGCACTCGGCGACGGAGCCTGCACCGAGGAGACCGTCGCCGCCATCCGCGACATCGCCCACCGCCACGGCGTCCCGGAGCGGATGCGGGCGGACATGCGGCGCTTCGCGCACGCGGCCGCCGCGGAAGCCGCGGCCTGGCGCCCCAGGTGGCGGGAGGAAGCCGTCGCGTTCTTCGAGTACCTGCCGAGGTGGAGCGTCGAGCGAGTCCGGTGAGGTGAGGTGAGCCCGCGACAGGGAGGGCGGAGGACGGGGGAGGGGCGAGCGGGGAATCCCGTCCGTTCCTGATCGGCGGTCAGTTGGCTCCGGGCCCGACCCCGGTGGTGAGGACGAGCTTGCCGCGGGTGCGGCCCGCCTCGCCGCGGGCATGAGCGGCCCCGGCCTGCTCCAGCGGGAAGGTCCGCTCCACCTCGACGGCGACCTCGCCGGCGTCGATCAGCGCGGCGATCGTCGTCAGCGCGGCGCCGTCCGGCTCGACCAGGAACGGGGTGACCCGCACGCCGGCCGCCTCGGCGGCCGCGGCCAGCTCGGGGGAGACGCCGGCCGGGACGGCGACCAGCAGGCCGCCGGGGCGCAGGACCTTCAGGGAACGGGTGCTGGTCAGGTCGTGGTCGTCGCCCACCAGGTCGATGACGACGTCGATGCCGGCGGTGGCGTCCTCGAAGCGGGTGCTGGTGTAGTCGATCACCTCGTCGGCGCCGAGTTCCTTGAGCCAGGGGTGCCGGGCGGCGCTGGCGGTGGCGACCACGTGGGCGCCCAGGTGGCGGGCGAACTGGACCGCGAAGTGGCCCACCCCGCCGGCGGCTGCGGTGACCAGCACCCGCTGGCCGGCCCGCACCCGGGCCGTGTCGACGACGGCCTGCCAGGCGGTCAGTGCCGCCAGTGGCACGGCGGCGGCGTGCACGTGGTCGAGCGTGGCCGGCTTGCGGGCGAACTGCCGGGCCGGGGCGGTCACGTACTCGGCGTAGGCGTTCGCGGCGCGCGGGAACCACGGCATGCCGTACACCTCGTCACCGGCCTTCAGCGTGGTCACGCCGAAGCCGACCTCCTCGACCACGCCGGACACGTCCCAGCCGAGCGTGAACGGCGGCTCACCCAGCAGGCCGGCCATGCCGGAGCCGCCGCGGGTCTTCCAGTCCACCGGGTTGATCCCGGCCGCGTGCACCCGTACCAGCACCTCCGTCGGCAGCGGCACCGGACGCGTCACCTCGGCGACCCGCAGCACCTCCGGCCCGCCGAACGTGTCCTGGACCACCGCGCGCATCGTGTCTGCGGACATGCGTCATCTCCCGGAGCATCAGAGTGCGGAAGGCCGTTGAGCGGCCGTTCCTCGATGCCGGCGACGCTATCCCCGCGGGTATGGTTACCTTCAAGGGCTAGTACTTCCCATCGGGAAGTGTCCTGGTGAGGAGGGTGAGCATGACGACCACCTGCCCCAGCGGCGAGCACTCGCAGCACGACGTCTACGCCGCCCAGTGCCCCTGCCGCATCCTGCTCGACCTGCTCGCGAACAAGTGGGCCGCCCTCGCCATCGGCGCCCTCGAAGACGGTCCCCAGCGGTTCGGTGAACTCCAGCGCCGCCTCCAGGGCGTCAGCCCCAAGGTGCTGACCCAGACCCTGCGCCGCCTGGAGGACTTCGGCATCCTCGACCGCACCGTGTACCCCGTCGTCCCCCTGCACGTCGAGTACTCCCTCACCCGCCTCGGCCAGAGTGCCGCGGTGCCGTTGAACGCGCTTCGCTCCTGGGTCGAGGAGAACATCGACCAGGCCCTCCGGCCCGAGCCGGTCGCGGGGTAGCCCGGCAGTGGCCACGACCGGTTCCCGCAGCCGAGGGTTCAGCACGCCGCCGTCCGCAGGTCGTGCGGCTGGGCGTGGACGGCGGACCTGGGACAGGTGGCCAGCAGCCACTCCTCCGCCTGCGCGGCGCCCTCGGCGGCGGTGGTCTCGGCCTCCGCGCAGGCCGCTGTGACCCGCTGCGCGGCGTCCGGCAGCAGGTGGGAGAACCTGCCGATGGTCGCACCGGCGTGGTCGCGCCGGTCTCCGGGGTCAGCCAGAGTCGGAGCCAGCCGTGCGCCAACGCCTCGGCGGAGCCGGCCAGTCCCCGGGCGTAGAGCTCCAGGGAGGCGGGCGGGGGCAGGGCGGTGTCGGTGCTGTCCGCCCCGCCGGGCGGGCCGGCGCCGGTCTGGTCAGGATCCCCGGGAGTGTCAGGCGCTCACGGGCGGTCCGGGAGGTGAGAGTGCCCGGGCCCGGACAGCGCCCCGCAGTGCAAAGCGGTGGCCTGGCGCCACCCGGCCCGCTCAGTAGCCGCACCGCGGGTGAGAACGACGTCGCCCCTGTGTCGGTGCCTTCCCCAGGATGCGCGACAGGGCCGGTGACGGGAGAGGTCCGACCCGGGGCGGCGCGCTCGCGGGACGTACCCGGTGTTCGTTGTCCATTGCCGTGGTCGGGAGCGGGGTCATCTTCTGTGCCTGGTGGCCCAGATGATGGCGGCGGCGAGGATGAGTGCGGCGTGGGTGTGGCTGTGGTCCGGCCGGTCCGTGGTGTTGGTGATGCTCAGGGTGAGGTCGT
>NZ_JBWKEQ010000070.1:0-35734 GCF_056435365.1 Kitasatospora sp. NPDC043949
CCCCCCCCCCCCCCCCCCCCCCCCCCCCCCCCCCCCCCCCCCCCCCCCCCCCCCCCCCCCCCCCCCCCCCCCCCCCCCCCCCCCCCCGGCCGTTTGGCGTTGACGACGGCTTCGGGACGGACGACGGCCGCGGGAAAGACGGCTGCGGGAAAAGAGAAGAGCCGCGTACGGTCGCCCTCACCGACGTCCGTACGCGGCGTCTCCGCCTGCCGGGGCGCTCTGCGCGCCACTCACGCCCGTCCGCGTGTCATCGCGGCCGCGCGGCCTCCCCGGCGGCACTGCTCCCCGTCCCCAGGGGATCAGTGCCCGTTCTGTGGCCGACCCCGTCGGGGCCGGCGTGATCTCAGCGGCCGATCAGATCGGCGACGGCCTGGGCCTGGTTCGCCATCTGATCCCAACCGCCGAAGAGCAGCACCAGCAGCACCGCACACGGCAGGGCCATGGCCAGCGCCACGGCCGGGTGCCTGGTGGGCTGCTCGGCCGACCGGGACTGGACGACGGCCGACCGACGGCGGGGGTCTCCCGTGAGCTGCGGTGCCATGCCCTTACTCCTGTGGTCCGGTCGAGTTGGCGCGGTGAACGGCTTACCTCGGGGGACGAGCTCCCCGTCCACCGCTGAACACAACGCTATTGCTCAGGGGGCCGTCCGGGCGTCATGCCGTCGTACTGTTCCTCGGGCATCCCGGAGGATGACGCTCAGACTTCAGGCGTACTACCGCAGGGGGAGGGAGCCTTGGCCGCACCCCCGGGGGAACCCTGAGGGGCAACCCCGAGAAACGCTTCGGCACCCCTATGACCTGCGGGTCAGCGCACGATCCGACAATCACACGGCTGCTTGAGGTGTTGCGTATCAGCACACCGCAGGGGGCAGTCCGTAAGCTGTGCCAGACAGGAACTGACGATGCCCCAACCGACGGGGCCTCACCCACAGGCTGACGGGGAACGAAACATGGCGATGATGCGGCTGAGGCGTGAGGACCCCCGCATCGTCGGGCCGTACCGCCTGCACCGGCGACTGGGCGCCGGCGGCATGGGCGTGGTCTACCTCGGCTCCGACCGCCGCGGACAGCGTGTCGCCCTCAAGCTGATCCGCGCCGAACTCGCCGAGGACCAGGAGTTCCGCACCCGCTTCGCCCGCGAGATCGCCGCCGCCTCCCGCATCCGGGGCGGCTGCACCGCCCGCGTCGTCGGCTCCGACATCGAGGCCGACCGTCCCTGGCTCGCCACCGCGTACGTGCCCGGGCCCTCCCTCTACAAGCAGGTCGGCGACGAAGGGCCGCTGAGCTGGCCCGAGGCCGCCCGGATCGGCGCCGCACTCGCCGACGGGCTGGTCAAGGTGCACGAGGCCGGGGTCGTCCACCGCGACCTCAAGCCCTCCAACATCCTGCTCTCGCCGCGGGGCCCGCGCATCATCGACTTCGGCATCGCCTGGTCGCGCGGCGCCAGCACCCTCACCCACGTCGGCACCGCCGTCGGCTCCCCCGGCTTCCTCGCGCCCGAACAGGTCCGCGGCGCCGCCGTCACCCCCGCCACCGACGTGTTCGCGTTCGGGGCCACCCTCGCCTACGCGCTCACCGGTGACACCCCGTTCGGATCCGGGGCGTCCTCCGAAGTCATGCTCTACCGGGTCGTCCACGAGGAACCCGACCTGTCCGCCGTACCCACGCCGCTGGCACCGCTCATCCGCGCCTGTCTCGCCAAGGAACCCGCCGAACGGCCCGGCGCGGCCGCGCTGCACGAGCGCCTCAGCGAACTCGCGGCGCGCGGGGCGGCAGCCGGAACCGCCACCCGGGCCGCGCGGCCCGGCCACGGGCGGGCGGCGGCACCCGCCCCGGCGGGCCCGGCGGCCCAGCCCGCCCCCGACGGCGCCCGGCACGGTGTGCCCGCGCCCGGGCGCTCCCCCGAACCCGCCGCCCCTGCACGGTCCCGGGCCGCCGCGGCGGCCGCGGTCCGGCGCTCGCAGGCGGCCACCGCCCCGCTCCCCCGGCCCGAGGCCACACCGGTGACCCGCCCGCTGCGGGAGCGACCGCACACCCCGCCCCCCGGCCGGCCCGGCACCCGCGACCGCGGGCACCCCCGGGACCGCCAGCACACCCCCGCCCCCGGCGGGCGGCCCGGCAACGCGCGGCAGCGGCTGCTGCGGCAGCGGCTCGTGGTCTTCGTCACCGTGACGCTCGGCGTCGCGCTGGCCATCGCGGCCGCCCAGGGGTGCGAGAACCGCAGCAAGCAGGGCCTGCGGCCCTCCGGCGGGTACACCGCCAGTGCGCCCGCCGCGGGCGGCGCGCAGGCCGTGACGGGGACCTCGGCGGACGGGGCCGCCGCGGCCCAGCCCCCCGCGGCCCAGCCCCCCGCCGCCCAGCCTCCGGCCACCCCGTCCGCCGCGGCTGCGGCCGCACACAGCGGCGCGGGCGACAGCCCGTTGGCGCCCCCGTACGGACCGGGGCCGGTGGTGGACTGGCCCAACCGCAGCTACCCCGACGGGGCCGGCGGGCCCGGCATCGCGCTCCGGGACGGCCGGTCGGTCGGGGCCGGCCCGCAGGTCGTGCTCAGCTCCGTGCTGCCCGCCCGGTACAAGGGCGCCCCGGCAGCGGTCGTCGTCCTGCGGCGGGCCGAGGGCTCGGTGCCGGTCGACCTCGTCCAGCTCTTCTCCTTCACCGGGGACACCCCGGTCGCCGCCACCTCCCGCACCTCGGCGGCCGACCCGCAGGCGACGGCCACCTGGCGGCTCGACGGCGGGACGGTCGTCCGCGAGGAGCGGGTCGCCGCGACCGGCGCGACCACCTCGACCCGCTACACCGTCCGTGCCGACGGCACCCTGGACGAGTCCTGGCCCGGCGCCTCCGGCCCCGCCACCCAGCCCCCGGCCGCCGCTCCGGCTCCGCCCACCGCCGCGGCGGGCTGAGCACGGGAAGGCCGCGGCGCGGGAAGTCGGCCAGGCCGACTTCCCGCTTCCCGCTTCCTGTGTGATGAGAGCTCCCGCCCCCGGGGAGGCGGGGGGCGGGGGGCGGGGGGGGGCTCCTCCGGCGCGAGAGGGGAGGTCGGGCGGGCCGACCTCCCCGTCAGGCGGTGGGGGCGGTGACGGCGTAGAAGGAGACGGCGGCGGCGGCGCCGACGTTGAGGGAGTCGATGCCGTGGGCCATCGGGATGCGGACGGCGTGGTCGGCGGCGGCGAGGGCGGGGCCGGTGAGGCCGTCGCCTTCGGCCCCGAGCATGAGGGCCGCCTTGGGGAGGCGGTGCGGGGCGAGGCCGGCGAGGTCGACGGCGCCGTCGGCGGGGGTGAGGGCCAGGAGGGTGAATCCGGCGGTGCGGACGGTCTCCAGGGCGGCCGGCCAGGGGTCGAGCCGGGCGTAGGGCACCGCGAAGACGGCGCCCATGGAGACCTTCACGGCGCGCCGGTAGAGCGGGTCGGCGCAGTCGGGCGAGAGCAGGACGGCGTCCATGCCGAGGGCCGCGGCGCTGCGGAAGATCGCGCCGAGGTTGGTGTGGTCGACCAGGCCTTCCAGGACGGCGACCCGGCGGGCCCCGACGAGCAGGTCCACGGCCTGCGGCAGCGGCTTGCGCTCCATCGAGGCGAGCGCGCCGCGGTGGACGTGGTAGCCGGTGACGGCTTCGGCGAGCCCCGGCTCGACGACGTGGACGGGGGCGTCCGCCTCGGCGATGACGTCGGCCATCACCTCCAGCCACTTGGAGGTCAGCAGCATCGACCGCATCCGGTAGCCGGCGGCGAGGGCGCGGCGGATGACCTTCTCCCCCTCGGCGATGAACAGGCCTTCGGCGGGTTCGCGCCGGCGGCGCAGTTCGACGTCGGTGAGGCCGGTGTAGTCGCCGAGGCGGGGGTCGGCGGGGTCGGTGATGGCGCTGGGTTCGGACACCCTGCGATCTTGCCAAGGCGGGGCGGGGAAGGCCAAACGGCCCAAGCCGCGGGGCGGGCTGGCCTTGGCCCTGTGCCAGCCATGGTGCAAACATGGCCGTATGGCCCGTTTTCCGGGCCGATCCTGGGCTCCGTCGGCCTCTGGTGCTACTGGTTCCGCCGGCTCCTCCGGTGGGCGCCCAAACGGTCGGCTACAGCTGCCACGCGCGAAGCGGCCGTGGCCCGTGCGAAACCGGTCGGTGGCCGGGCAGGTGTTCGCGCTGCAGGTCCTCGTCGTCCTGCTGCTGGTGGCAGCTGCCGCGGTGGCGCTGGTGGTGCAGTCGCGCACCGACGCCGACCACGAGGCCCGCAACCGGTCGGTGGCGGTCGCGCAGACCTTCGCCAACTCGCCGGGCATCGTCGACGCGCTGCGCTCCCCCGACCCGTCCGCGGTCCTGCAGCCCAAGGCGGAGGCGGCGCGGATGTCGTCGGGCGTCGGCTTCATCGTCGTGCTGAGCGACGACGGCATCCGCTACACCCACCCCGACCCGGCCCTGATCGGCCAGAAGTTCGTCGGCACCTACCTGCCCGCGGTGCACGGGCAGGTGGTGACCGAGCGCGTCACCGACTCGCTCGGCCCACTGGTCCAGGCGGTGGTCCCGGTGTACGCGCCGGACGGCTCGGTGGCCGGGCTGGTCTCGGCGGGCGTCACGGTGCGGAGCGTCAGCAGCGCGAGCGAGCGGCAGCTGCCGGTGGTGCTGGGCGCCGCCGCGGGCGCGGTCGGGCTGGCCACCCTCGGCACGGCGCTGATCAGCCGGCGGCTGCGGCGCCAGACCCACGGGCTGGGCCCGGCCGAGATGACCCGGATGTACGAGCACCACGCGGCCGTGCTGCACGCGGTGCGCGAGGGCGTCATGATCGTCGGCGCGGACGGCCGGCTGCTGCTCTGCAACGACGAGGCGCGGCGGCTGCTGGACCTGCCGCCGGACGCCGAGGGCCGGCCGGTGACCGAGCTGGGCCTGGAGCCCGCGCCCGAGGAACTGCTGACCGCCAACCGTCCGGTGACCGACGAGGTGGTGCTGGCCGGGGAACGGCTGCTGGCGGTGAACGTCCGGCTGACCGACCAGGTGGGCGGCCCGCCGGGCTGCGTCGCCACGCTGCGTGACTCCACCGAGCTGCTGGCGCTGTCCGGCCGGGCCGAGGGCGCGCAGCGGCGGCTGCGGCTGCTGTACGACGCCGGGGTGACGGTGGGCAGCTCGCTGGACGTGACGCGGACGGCGGAGGAGCTGGCGCAGGTCGCGGTGCCCCGGTTCGCGGACTTCGTCACGGTGGACCTGGCGGACCAGGTGCTGACGGGCGAGGAGCCGCCGCCGGGCACCTCGCTGGGGCGGATGCGCCGCGTCGCGCTCGCCGGCATCCGGGACGACGCTCCGTTCTACCCGGTGGACACGGTGCTGGACGTGGTGCCGGCCACCCCGCTGGCCGGGGCGCTGCACAGCGGGGAGTCGGGGCTGGAGGCCCGGCTGGCCCAGGCCCCGGGGTGGCGGGAGCAGGATCCGGAGCGGTCGGCCCGGGTGCTGGCGTACGGGGTGCACTCGATGGTGCGGGTGCCGCTGCGGGCACGCGGGGTGCTGCTGGGAGTGGCCCGGTTCTGGCGGGCGGACCGCTCGGAGCCGTTCGAGGCGGACGACCTGGCGCTGGCCGAGGAACTGGTGGCGCACGCGGCGGTGTGCATCGACAACGCGCGCCGCTACACCCGGGAGCACGCGATGGCGGTGACGCTCCAGCACAGCCTGCTGCCGCGCAACCTGCCGCCGCAGAGCGCGCTGGACGTCGCGCACCGCTACCTGCCGGCCCAAGCCGGGGTGGGCGGCGACTGGTTCGACGTGATCCCGCTGCCGGGCGCGCGGGTGGCCCTGGTCGTCGGGGACGTGGTGGGGCACGGCCTGCACGCGGCGGCGACGATGGGCCGGCTGCGGACGGCGATCCACAACTTCTCGACGCTGGACCTGCCGCCGGACGAGCTGCTGGGGCACCTGGACGACCTGGTGAACCGAATCGACCAGGACGAGGCCGGGAGCGGCGAGGGCGCGGCCCTGACCGGGGCGACCTGCCTGTACGCGATCTACGACCCGGTGGCGCGGCGGTGCACGCTGGCCAGCGCCGGGCATCCGCCGCCCGCCGTGGTGGGCCCGGACGGGCGGGTGGTGTTCCCGGAGCTGGCGACCGGGCCGCCGCTGGGGCTGGCGGTGCTGCCGTTCGAGAACGTCGAGCTGGACCTCGCCGAGGGCAGCCGTCTGGTGCTGTACACCGACGGGCTGGTGGAGGACCGCGAGCGCGACATCGGTGAGGGGCTGGAACTGCTGCGGGCGGCGCTGACCGGGCCGCCGCGCACGCCGGAGCAGACCTGTGCGGACGTGCTCGGGGCGATGCTGCCGGAGCGTCCGCTGGACGACATCGCGCTGCTGGTGGCGCGGACCAGGGTGCTGGCGCCGGACCAGGTCGCGGAGTGGGAGGTGCCGCCCGAACCGGCGGCGGTGGGCGCCGTCCGGGCCGAGGTGGCGGAGCGGCTGGCGGCCTGGGGGCTGGACGAGGCGGCGTTCGTCACCGAGCTGATCCTGAGCGAGCTGGTGACCAACGCCATCCGTTACGGCACCGGGCCGATCCGGGTGCGGCTGCTGCGGGACCGGGCGCTGATCTGCGAGGTGTCGGACGGCAGCAGCACCTCGCCGCACCTGCGGTACGCGGCGACCACCGACGAGGGCGGGCGCGGGCTGTTCCTGGTCGCGCAGTTCGCGGACCGCTGGGGGACGCGCTACACGGCGACGGGGAAGGTGATCTGGACGGAGCAGCCGCTGGAGTAGCCGCCCGGAGCGGCCGGCCGACGGGGGAAGTCGGATGGGAATCGGAGTGGGAAGTCGACGGGTCCGACTTCCCACTCCGGGCGCTCAGCGCGGGAAGGCGGCCGCCAGGACGTTGACGACGTCGCCGACCACGATCACGGCCGGCGGCTTGATCCGCTCGGCCTCGACGGTCGCGGCGACGGTGGCCAGGGTGGCGTCCACCCGGCGCTGGGCGGCGGTGGTGCCCTCCTGGACGATCGCGACCGGGGTGTCGCCCGGGCGGCCGTGCTCGACGAGCTTCGCGGCGATCGCGCCGATCTTGTCCACGGCCATCAGCAGCACCAGGGTGCCGCGCATCTTCGCGGCGGCCTCCCAGTTGGTGAGCGAGCGCTCGTCGTCCGGGCCGACGTGACCGGAGATCACGGTGAACTCGTGCGTCATGCCCCGATGGGTGACCGGGACGCCGACCGCCGCCGGGACACTGATCGAGCTGGAGATGCCCGGGACGACGGTGACCGGCAGTCCGGCCTCGGCGCAGGCGAGCAGCTCCTCGCCGCCGCGCCCGAAGACGTACGGGTCGCCGCCCTTGAGCCGGACCACGAACTTGCCGGCCCTGGCGTGCTCGATCAGCGTCCGGTTGATCGCCTCCTGGGCCATGAACCGGCCGTAGGGGATCTTGGACGCGTCGATGACCTCGACGTGCTCGGGCAGTTCGGCGAGCAGTTCGCGCGGGGCGAGACGGTCGGCGACCACCACGTCGGCGTCGGCCAGCAGGCGGCGGCCGCGCACGGTGATCAGGTCCGGGTCGCCCGGGCCGCCGCCGACCAGGGCGACGCTCCCCTGGCCCGGCTGCCCCGAGGCGCCGCCGACGCCGTGCGCGCGGAACTGGCGGACGGCCAGCGAGCCGTCCCGCAGGCCGTCCACGATGGCGTCGCGCAGAGCGGCGGAGTGGCGCGGGTCACCGGTGAGGACCGCGACGGTGGCACCCGCGTCGCGGCCGCTGGCCGGGGTCCAGGCGGTGGCGGCGGAGGCATCGTCGCTGCGGGCGCAGAACACCCGCTCGCGCTCGGCCTCGGCGCTGACGGCACCGTTGACCGCCGGGTCGTCGGTGGCGACCAGGGCGTACCAGGCGCCGGCCAGGTCGCCGTCCCGGTACGGGCGGGCGTGCCAGGTGAGTTCGCCCGCGTCTGCCATCGCCTGCACGGCCGGGGTGGTGGCCGGCGATATCAGGTGCAGCTCCGCACCGGTGGCGATCAGCGCGGGGAGCCGGCGCTGCGCGACCTGGCCGCCGCCGACCACGACCACGCGGCGGCCGGCGAGCAGCAGGCCGACCGGGTACGGGGTACGGCCTTCGGTGCTGGGGTGCGGGGTGGGCGCGGTCATCGGCGGTGCTCCTGATCGGGGGTGAGGGTCCGGGGTGCGGGTGCGGCGTGACGCCGCTCCGCGGACCGGCGCGCCCTCGGGCCGGTCCGCGGAGTGGTGACGGAGAACGTCAGCCCTTCTCGGTGACCCCGGCGGAGTCGAAGGTGGCTACATCGTGCATCGCCCGGGCCGCGCTCTGCACCAGCGGCAGGGCCAGCAGGGCACCGGTGCCCTCGCCGAGCCGCAGGTCCAGGTCGATCAGCGGACGCAGGCCCAGCTTCGCCAGCGCGGCCTGGTGGCCGGGCTCGGCGGAGCGGTGGCCGGCGATGCAGGCCGCCAGCACCTCGGGGGCGATCGCCTTGGCCGCCAGCGCGGCCGAACCCGCGATGACACCGTCCAGGACCACCGGGGTGCGCAGCGAGGCCGCGCCCAGCAGGAAGCCGGCCAGGGCCGCGTGCTCCAGGCCGCCGACGGCGGCGAGGACGCCGATCGGGTCGGCCGGGTCGGGCCGGTGCAGGGCCAGCGCGGCCCGGATGACCTCGATCTTGCGGGCGTGCGTCTCGTCGTCGATGCCCGTGCCGCGGCCGGTGACCTCGGCCGGGTCGAGGCCGGTGAACACCGAGATCAGGGCGGCCGAGGCGGTGGTGTTGGCGATCCCCATGTCGCCGGTGACCAGTGCCTTGTTGCCGGCCGCGACGAGGTCGCGGGCGGTCTCGATGCCGACCTCGATGGCCTTGAGCGCCTCCTCGCGGGTCATCGCCGGGCCCTGGGTCATGTCGGCGGTGCCGGGCTTGACCTTGCGCGGCAGCAGGCCGGTGGTGCGGCCCTGCTGGATGGCCTCCGGCAGTTCGGCGGCGACGCCGACGTCGACCACGCAGACCTCGGTGCCGATCTGCTTGGCGAAGGAGTTGATCACCGCTCCCCCGGCCAGGAAGTTGCCGACCATCTGGGCGGTCACCTCCTGCGGCCACGGGCTGACGCCCTGCGCGTGCACGCCGTGGTCACCCGCGAAGATCGCCACGCAGGCGGGCTCCGGGATCGGCGGCGGGCACTTGCGGGACAGGCCGCACAGCTGGGCGGAGATGATCTCCAGCATGCCGAGCGAGCCGGCCGGCTTCGTCATCCGCTTCTGCCGGTCCCAGGCCTCGCCGAGCGCCTTGGCGTCCAGCGGGCGGATGCCGCGCAGGGTCTCGGCGAGCAGGCTCTGCGGCTCCTCGCCGGGCAGCGCGCGGTTGCCGTACTGCTCCTCGTGGACCACCCAGGACAGCGGGCGCTTCTTGGCCCAGCCCTGCTGCTCCAGCTCGGGCTCGTCCGGGAAGGAGTCGACGAAGCCGACGCACAGGTAGGCGACGACCTCCAGGTGCTCGGGCAGGCCGAGCTCGCGGACCAGCTCCTCGTCGTCGAAGAAGCTCACCCAGCCGACGCCCAGGCCCTCGGCGCGGGCGGCCAGCCAGAGGTTCTCGACCGCCAGGGCGGCCGAGTACGGGGCCATCTGGGGCTGGGTGTGGCGGCCCAGCGTGTGCCGGCCGCCGCGGGTTCGGTCGGCGGTCACCACGATGTTGACCGGCGTTTCGAGGATGGCCTCGGTCTTGATTTCCTTGAACTGCTTGGCCCGGCCCTTGGGCAGCGAGTCCGCGTACACCTCGCGCTGGCGCTCGGCCAGGGCGTGCATCCGCCGGCGGGTCTTGGCCGAGCGGATCACCACGAAGTCCCAGGGCTGGGAGTAGCCGACGCTGGGGGCGGTGTGGGCGGCCTCCAGGACGCGGATCAGCACCTCGTGCGGGATCGGGTCCGGGCGGAAGCCGTTGCGGATGTCGCGGCGCTCGCGGATCACCTGGTGGACGGCCTCGCGTTCGGCCTGGTCGAAGCCGGGCGCGGCCGGGCCGCGGGGCTCGGCCGGCTCTTCGGCCTGCGGTTCCTCGGCCTGCGCTTCCTCGGCCGGCTGCTCCGCCTGACCCTCCGCCTGGTCCTCCGTCTGCGGCTCCGTCGACTCCTCCGTCAGCGGCTCGGCGGCCTGCTCAGCCGGCTGCTGCTCGGCGGCGGGGGCCTCCGGCGCGGCGGCCTCCTCGGCGACGGCCTCGGCGGCCACGGGCTCGACGGCGGCCGACTCGGCGGTGGGGGCCTGCTCGGCGGACTCTGCGGCCGGGTCGGTGACGGGCTGGGCCTGGTCGTCCGGGGCCGCGGAAGGCTCGACGGCCTGGACGGCCTGGACGGCCTCGGAAACCTCGGCGACCGGCTCGGCGGCGGTCTCGATGGCGGTCTCGGCGGATACGGCAACAGGCTCGGCGGGCTCGCTGACCGGGGTGGCGTCCGCGACCGGCTGCGGCGCGGTCTCCGCTGCGGCGGCCTCGGCCTCAGGCTCGACGACGGGCTCGACCGGGGCCTCGACGGCCTGGTCCACGACCGGCGCGGCCTCCTGCGGCTGCCCGCCCTCGGCGGGCTCGGCAGCGACCTCGGTGGCGGGCTCGGCAACGGCCTCGGCGGGCTCGACGACGGCCTCGACGACGGCCTGGCCGGAGGGCATCTCGCCCGTGCCGGCGGCGGTCTCGGCGACCGCCTCGACGACCGTTTCGACGACGGGCTCGACCACCGCCTCCGGCGCGGGCGCCACGGCCTCGGCGGGCTCACCGGCCTCGACCGCGACCGCGACCACGGCCTCGACGGGCGGGGCGGCCTGGGCGGCCTGTGCCGGCTCCTCGGCCGCTATGGGAGCGGGCTGCTGCGGGGCGGCCTCCTCGGCCACCGGGGCCTGCGCGGCCGCCGCGACCGGAGGCAGACCGTGCGGGGTGGGCGCGGCGAGGAATGCGGAGATGCGCCGCGGCGGGCCGGCCGGGGCGGGGGCCTCGGTCTGTTCCGCGGGCGCGGCCTGCGCGGCGGCCTCGACGGCAACCTCGGCGACGGGCTCGACCGGCGCCTCAGCAGCGGCCTCGACCGGTGCCTCGGCGGGCGCCGTCACCACGGCCCCGGCGACCGGTGTGCCGCCCGGGTCGACGACCGGCCGGCCGGACTCCGCCGGGACCGGCTCGGCCACGGCGGCCTGCGCCGCGTCCACCGCGGCCTCGGCGACGACGGCCTCCGGCAGCTCGACGACCTCGATCACCTCGATCGCCCCGACCGTCTCGACGGCCAGCTGGGCCTCGACCGGGTGCGAAGCCAGCGGCACCTGCTGGAACTCCTGGGCCTCCGTCACGGGAACCGCCGGCGCCGCCGAGGGCGCGGGCGCTGCCGGAACGGCCTGCGGCGCGGCGGCCGGCGCCGGGGCGACGGCCTCGGCCATCGGCAGCCGGCCGACCACCGGGATGCCGTGCGCGGGCGTACCGCCCTGCGACGGGCCGCGGTCGGCGAGCGAGCGCACCGGGACCTGGCCGGTCATCAGCGACGGGTCCGGGATCGGCGGACCGGCGTGCAGCGGGCGGCGCGGCGGCTGAGAAGCCGTCATCGCCTCCGTGGCCTGCGGGTGCGCCGGGGCGGCGTGGAACGGCTGCTGCGCCTGCTCGGCGCCGAGCACCGGCGGCTCCAGCGGCGGCCACGAAGGCTCGACCGGCGTGCCGTCCTGCTGCGGGGCGAGCGGCGTCTGCTCGGTCGGGAGGGGCGCCAGCGGCTCGCCCCAGGAGCCCTGCGGACCGGGCATCAGCAGGACGTCGTCCTCGTCGTCCTGGTCGAGGAAGTGGAAGGCCGGACGCGGGGCGCCCGGGTCGACGCCCCAGCCCTCACCGGGCACACCGGGAGCCGGTGCGCCGGGAGCCGACAGGCCGGGGGCCGGTACGGCGAAGCCGGACGCGCCGAGCGGCTGGCCCTGCGGCGGGATGACTCCCGCGCCGTGGGGCACCGCACCACCGGCCAGGCCGTGGCCCGGCGCCGTCGGGTTCGGGATCATGCCGCCGTCCGTCGCGACGCCTTGCAGGGGTGCAACGCCCGCGACGCCCTCCGGTCCGCCGAGCTGGTCCGGCCCGGCGTTCAGGTGCTCCGGCATTCCCTCGCCCGGGACGTGGCCGCCATCGGTCATTGTCAAACGCTCCTTCCAGGCCGCTGCCGCGCCCTTGGCGACACGATCACCGACCGCAGCGCCCATCCGCACGGGCCGGGCCTGCACCGGCCCGTCCCTCAACCACACGCGGCCGCCGCGCCGAGGCGCTGCGGCCCAAGTCCTTCCGGCGCACTGCGGCACCCCGGCCTGCGCGCCGCCCACACCGGGCGGCGCACCATCTGAAACAACGACAACCCGGAGCAACCGGCACGACCGCACCGGACCCTACGGCATTCTCCAGGTCCGGCACGCGGCCCGTCGAATTGCCCACACTCCGAGCAAAACCGGGTTGCACCACGTCAAAAAGGCGACAAACCGACTGAATCGGGTGGGTCGCCGACCGCCGCAGCCGCCCAGGACGCCACACTACCGGCCCAGCACGGTCACCTCTCGAATCGGTGTCCGGATGCGACCTGGATCACCGCCCGGCCCCACCACGACCCCTCAGCAGCACAGCGCGGGAGCGGAACGCGCCCGGCGGATCGGACCGAATCCACAGGACGCACCCCAGTCCTTCACGCGATCTGCTCACCCCAGAGCAGCAGCACGCCGGTACCGCCCGCCCCCAGAGCCAGCCCGCCACCGGCGCCACCGGCGACCGACAGCGGAGTGGACTGCAGCAGCGCACCGTCCGCCCGGTAGCCGGCCTCGGCGATCGCCCGGTGGATCTGCTCCCCCTCGGCGAGGGTCCGGGGCACCGCGACGAACCGCTCCGGACGGCGGGCCAGCACCGCGCGCACCACGTCGAGGCCGACGGACTCCACCACCGCCACGTCCGGCTCGGGCAGGCCGCCCAGCACCTCGGGGCCCTGCCCGTGCACGGTCTCCACCTCGACGCCGTACCGGCGCGCGTTCACCGCCAGCCGGGCGCAGGCCGAGCGGGACGCCTCGACCGCGACCACGGCGGCGCCGAAGCGGGCCGCCTCCACCGCGAGGGCGCCGCTGCCCGCGCCGACCGACCAGACCAGGTCCCCCGGACGAGCACCCAGACGGGCCAGCACCAGGGCGCGCACGTGCGCGGGGAGCACCTCCGATGCGCCGGGCTCGTCCCCCGCGCGCCCGGCGCCCGCGTAGGCGTCACCGGGGAGCGCCCAGCCGCGATCCGCGCCGGGGAAGCCGACCGGGCGCCCGGCCAGCCAGCCGGCCTCCGTGTCGACCCCGCCGGCCTGGGGACCGCCGTGACCGCCGATCACCAGCACCACGTTGGGGTCGCGCCACACGTGGTCGGCGATCCGGTCGGAGGTGAGGACGGTGACGTCCTCGTCCGGGGTGCCGAGGGCCTCGCAGACCACGAAGGTCCGGTGCACCCCGCGCAGCATGAGGGCCAGTTCGCTCGGACCGGCGCCGGGCGCGGTCAGCACCGCGACCTTGGGGTGGGCCCGGCAGATGTTGGCCGCGCGGCGCAGCCGTCCGCCGTGGGCGCTGACCACCTGGGCGTCCTCCCAGGGCATGCCGGCCCGGGCGAAAGCGGCGGCGACCGAGGAGACCGCGGGCAGGACCTCCAGTTCGAGGCCGTACTCGGGGCGGCGCAGCGCGCGCACGACGCCGAAGAAGCCCGGGTCGCCCTCGGCGACCACGACGGCGGCGCCGCGGTGCTCGGCGATCCGCCGGGCGGCCTGCCGGACGTTGCCGAGGGTGATCCGCTCGGCGGCGTCCGGCACCGGGAGGGCGTTCAGTTGGTAGGGGGCGCCGGCCACCAGGGTCGCTGCGGCGAGGGCCGCGCCGGCGGCCTCGGTCAGCGGCGTGCCGTCCCACCCGATGACCGTGATCCGGTCAGCCATCTGCGGCCGTTCTCCCTCGACTCGGTGCGCGGACCGGCCTGCGACCCGGGGTGTCCCTGTGGTGTCACCCGGTGTGCGACTCGGTGCGCCGACAAACCGCGCCGGTGTGCGGCGCCGGAGCAGAGGCTACCGGGTGTGATCCCCTCGGCGCCGACATCTCGTACACATGTCCGTGCCGAGCCGGTGGCGGATCAGCGGCACGAACGGCTCAGGCGGCACGCGCGAGCGGGGCGGCTCAGTCGCGCAGCACGTAGCGGTGGTCGCCGTGCCAGCCGGTCCGCTGCGGCTCGGGCTCGGGCGCGTCCAGGTCCTCCGGGAGCAGGCTCCACAGGATGAGGTCGCTGCGGCTCTCCACGACGGCCTCACTGGACTCACCCCGGACTATCCAGGCGCTGCGCAGCACGCCCTCGCTGATGCCGCCGATCTTCTGGGCGACCTGCTGGGCGGCGGTGTTCCCGGCGGCGGTGCGCAGCTCCAGGCGCAGGAAGTCGCGGTCCTCGAACAGCCACTGGCTGACGCCGAGGACGGCCTCGGGCGCGTAGCCCTCGCCGCGGGCCCAGGAGGCGGTGACGTAGGAGATCTCGGTGCTGCGCAGGCGCCAGTCGGTGTTGCGCAGTTCGACCAGGCCGACCAGGCGCTGGGTGAGGTGCTCGGTGACGGCGAAGACGATGCCGCGGCCGGCGGCCCGGTGGGCGGGGGCGAGGGTGCGGGCGAGTTCGGTCGCGTACGCCTCGGTGAAGGGGTGCGGCAGATCGGTCCAGGCCAGGACGAGTTCGTCCGCCATCATCGTGGCCAGGCCGGGCGCGTCGTCCTCCGCAAGGGGCCGCAGCAGAAGCCGTTCGGTGCTGATGGCGGTCTCGGGGAAGCTCGCTGCCATGCCGTCTCTCCTCGCCGGGTCGTGAACACAACACCGTACGCCCCCGCCGTGCCCCGGGTGTCACGCGGTGCGCCGCCCGCACGACGGTACGTCAGAACGCCGCCGACCAGGGCTCCCCGGGTGCATCCTGCCCGACCGGGCCCCCGCCGAGGTGCGGCGGGGGCCCGGTCGGGGTCAGGGCATGGATCGGACCGCGGCTCAGAAGGCCGGGATGACCGAGCCCTGGAAGGTGTCGTCGATGTACTTCTTGACCTCGTCGGAGTGCAGCAGCTCGGCCAGCTTCTTCACGCGCGGGTCGTTCTCCTTGCCCTTCTTCACGGCGAGGATGTTGGCGTACGGGTTGCCCTCGGCCTTCTCCAGCACCAGCGCGTCGGTGGCGGGCTTCAGGCCGGAGTCGAGCGCGTAGTTGCCGTTGATGACGGCGGCGTCGAGGTCGGCGATGGAGCGGGGCAGCTGGGCGGCCTCCAGCTCCTTCCACTTGAGGTTCTTCGGGTTGCCCGTCACGTCGGCCGGGGTGGCGGCGGTGGTGACGCCGTCCTTCAGCGTGATGAGCTTGTTGTCGGCGAGCAGCTTGAGCGCGCGGCCCTCGTTGGTGGCGTCGTTGGGCAGGCCGACGGTGGCGCCGTCCGGCAGGTCGGCGATCGACTTGACCTTCTTGGAGTAGACGCCGAGCGGCTCCAGGTGCACGGGCTCGACCGAGACGATGTCGGTGCCGTGCTTCTTGTTGAAGTCCTCCAGGTACGGGACGTGCTGGAAGTAGTTGGCGTCGGCCGAACCGTCCTGCACCGCCGTGTTGGGGGTCACGTAGTCGGTGACCTCCTTGATGTCGAGCTTGAGGCCCGCCTTGGCCGCGAGGTTGTCCTTGACGAACTTGAGGATCTGCCCGTGCGGGGTGGGGCTGGCGATGACCTTGAGCGGCGCGTTCGGGTCCGAGGAGGAGGACCCGGAGCTGCCGCACGCGGCCAGCGAGAGGGCGATGCCGGCGGTGGCGAGGATGCTGGTGAACTTCAGGGCGTTGCGCACGAAAAGTGCCTTTCTGCGTGATACGGGGAGCCGTGGTCCGGTGTCGGACCCGGGAGGTCTAGGGGGCGACGAGGTCCTCGTCGGGGGCGGCCGGTCCGGCCGGGGTGCGGCCCAGCAGGCGGGTCCGGCCGCCGGTGCCGCCGCGGTTGGCGAGGCGCCGGACGGCGAAGTCGCCGATCAGCTGGACGGCGGTGACGAGGATCACCAGCTCGGCCACGATGACCCACATGAAGGCCGTCTCGAAGCGCTGGTAGCCGTAGTTGACGGCGAGCGTGCCGAGGCCGCCGCCGCCGACCGTGCCGGCCATCGCGGAGTAGCTGATCAGCGTGATGATCGTGGTGGTCACCGAGGCGGCGATGCCGGGCAGCGCCTCCGGGAGCAGCGTCTTGCGGACGATCGTCCAGGTGCTGCCGCCCATCGCCTGGACGGCCTCGACCAGGCCGCGGTCGACCTCGCGGACGGAGGTCTCGACCAGGCGGGCGAAGAACGGGATGGCGCCGATGGTGAGCGGCACGGTCGCCGCCTGCCAGCCGATGGAGGTGCCGACCAGCCAGCGGGTGAAGGAGATCAGCGCGATCATCAGGATGATGAACGGCACCGAGCGGGCGATGTTCACCACGAAGGCGATCGACTTGTTGACGGCCCGGTTGGCCAGCAGCCCGCCCTTGTCGGTCAGCACCAGCAGGATGCCCAGCGGCAGGCCGAGCAGCACGGTGACGGCCGTGGAGACGCCGACCATCTGGAAGGTCTCCTGCGTGGCGGGCCCCATCAGGGCCCACATCTGGTCCCAGGTCATGCCACCGCTCCGTCCGCCGCGCCCAGTACGTCCACCTGTAGGCCCTGCTCGCGCAGGTAGCCGATCGGCACCACGTTGTCCTGGTGTCCGCCGGAGAGCTCGACCCGCATCCGGCCGACCATCCGGCCGGCGATGGTCTCCACCGCGGCGCCGAGGATGTTGATGTCGATCTGGTAGGTGCGGGCCAGCTGGGAGACGAAGGGCTGGGCCGAGGAGTCGCCCTGGAAGGTGATCTCCAGCACGGTCGAGCCGGGGTGGCCGGTGCCGAACTCGCTGAGCGGGAACAGCTCGCGGGCCAGCTCGGAGCCGGGCTCGGCCAGCAGGTCGGTCAGCCGGCCGGACTCGACCACCCGGCCGCCGCGCATCAGGGCCGCGGAGTCGCAGACGGACTTGATGACGTCCATCTCGTGGGTGATCAGCAGGACGGTGAGGCCGAGCTGCTGGTTGAGGTCGCGCAGCAGCTTGAGGATCGAACGGGTGGTCTCCGGGTCGAGCGCCGAGGTGGCCTCGTCGGAGAGCAGCACCTTGGGGTCGCCGGCCAGGGCCCGGGCGATGCCGACGCGCTGCTTCTGGCCGCCGGAGAGCTGGTTGGGGTAGCTGCGGGCCTTGTCACCGAGGCCGACCAGGTCGAGCAGTTCGGCGGCCTTGCGGCGGCGCTGGGTGCGGTCCAGCCCGATGATCTCCAGCGGGAGCTCGACGTTCTGCTGGACGGTCCGCGAGGAGAGCAGGTTGAAGTGCTGGAAGACCATGCCGATCCGGCGCCGCGCCTCCCGCAGCTCCCGGCCGGCCCGGTTCTCGCCGCCGGACAGCGCGGTCAGCTCGACCCCGTCCACCGTGACGGTGCCGGAGGTCGGACGCTCCAGCATGTTCACGCAGCGGATGAGCGTGGACTTGCCGGCGCCGCTGGTACCGACGACTCCGTAGACCTCGCCAGGGCGGACGTGCAGGTCGACGCCGGCGAGGGCGCTCACCTCGCGGCCTCGGGAGCGGTAGACCTTCGTGAGGTCCGTGGTGGTGATCACAGCTGCTTCCGTGGGTCGGGGGCGGGCGGCGGGCGGCCGCCCGACCGGGGTGCGGTCGGCGACGTGCACGGCGCTTCGCCAGGGGGATCCGGACCTGCCACCTCTTGATCGTGGCCGCTGAGCGGCCGGGCCGCGCGACGGCGTGGCCCTTACGAGTCATCGGGCACGAGTCACGGGCACGAGTCGTCGTGGACGACCACCCGCCCATGGGCGGGCAGGCGGGAGAAGGGGTGTGGCAGGCTGGGCGCGCTCGCACGGACGGGAACGACGCCGGGTCTCGCTTCGGGGCGCGAGGTGGGGGCACCCTCAACCGGGTGCCGGGGGCGGTGGCCCTCAGCGGTGACACATTCGACGGCACATGGCGCGCTCACCTGCCGGCAGGGTGCCGGTGGGGGTCCATTTCGTCGTCGCAGTCATGTGAGCCAGTAAATCAGATGGGTCGATTTGGACCCAATTACTTGGATGTGATGTCCGCAATGCGGACACTCGACGCCGCCACCAGCGACGATGCGGCTCGGCGCCGCCACCGGAGTGTCCGGATGGTGGCGGCGCCGTGCGGGCCGGAACGGGCGGAGGGCTCAGGCGGTCGCGGCGAGCGACACCACGGCGGGCTTCTCCAGGTGTACCAGGCTGAGCCGGTCGGTGACCTGCTCGACCGCGGACTGCCGGTAGCCCAGGCGGGTGTACAGCCGCAGGTTGCCGAGGCTGCGGTGGCCGGTGAACAGACGGTAGGAGGTCACCGGACGGCCGTCCTCGGCAAGGCGGCGCTCCAGCGCGTCCAGCAGCCGGCCGCCCAGGCCGTGCCGCTGCATCCTCGGGTGGACGACCAGGCGCCCTATCCGGCCGACGCCCTCGGCGTCGACGTGACCTCGGATGGTGCCGACCACCTCGTCGCCCAGCCGGGCGACCAGGACGTACTGCCCGGACAGTTCGGCGCGCAGGCTCTCCAGGCTCTGCGTCAGGGGCTCGATCGCCCAGTCGCCGTACAGCTCCGCCTCGGGCTGGTAGCCGAGGTACTGGAGCTTGAGGATCTGCTCCGCGTCCTCGGCGTCCGCCGCCGAGATGATCACGCTCATGCCCATGTGCTGGGGCCTCCCCATCGTCGTGCCCGGCGCGCAAACGTGAGGGTGACGCACCGGATGCCCTGCCGGAGATGTCCCGGTCGGGGATCTGCCCTGACCGGGGGTGGCGCACGAACGTACCAGCCGCGCGGCCCGGAAGTGACCGGGTCGACGGCGACGCGCTCACGCTCAGTATCCGAGTGATCGCGGCACCGTCAAGAGCTACGTTCGCCAGCGCTCTACCCGTGTGTCAGCTGCTCTCAACCTTCGGGGCGTTCGACGTGGCGAGGGTCACGCGGGGGCGGGGCGGGCGGTGGGGCCGGTGGCGGGCGCCGCGCGCGGGGCGCGGCCGGGGGCGGCGACGGCTCGACGTGGCGAGGGTCACGCGGGGGGCGGCGGCCGACGGCCGCGGCCGACGGCGGCGGGCGGGCGGGCGGAACGTCACTCGGGCGGAGCCGCCTCCGGGGTGATCTGCGTGCGGAGCGTCACCGGCCGCTCGCGGGTACCCCTCACGGGTACCGCTCGGCGTGGAGGAGGATCCGCAGGCAGGCGAGGCAGCGGGAGCGGGTGGGCCCGATCGAGCCGCGCGGCATGCCGAGGCGTTCGGAGAGCTCCCGGTAGGTCGGCGGCGGATCCTCGGCGAGGGCGGCGACCAGCTCGGGGCAGCGGCCCGGCAGGCCGGCCACGGTCTCGCGGACCACGCGGCGGCGGCGTTCGGCGAGGAAGACGTCCTCGGCGGAGGGGACGGGCGGAAGGGTTGTGCACACACCGTGCATGACGGGCCGAGGCGGGCCGGGTTACGCCCGACCGGGGGTGCGGACGCCGGAGGGGCGCGACGGTCGGACCGTCACGCCCCTCCCCCGCAGACCGGTGGTCAGCCCTGGATCCACTCCTGCTGCCGCGCCAGGTCCGCCTTCACCTCGGCGAGCTGGACCGCCACCGCCGACGGCGCGGTGCCGCCGCGCCCGTTGCGGGAGGCGATGGCGCCGTGCACGCTGAGCACCGACCGGACCTCGGGCGTCAGGTGCACCGAGATCGCCGCGAACTGCTCGTCCGTCAGGTCGGACAGCTCGATGCCCTCGGCCTCGCAGACCTTGACGCAGGCGCCGGCCACCTCGTGCGCGACCCGGAACGGCACGCCCTGCTTGACCAGCCACTCGGCGATGTCGGTGGCGAGCGAGAAGCCGGCCGGGGCCAGCTCCTCCAGCCGCTCCCGGTGCACGGTGAGGGTGGCCATCATCCCGGTGAACGCGGGCAGCAGCACCTCCAGCGTGTCGCAGGAGTCGAACACCGGCTCCTTGTCCTCCTGGAGGTCCCGGTTGTAGGCGAGCGGCAGGGCCTTGAGCGTGGCCAGCAGGCCGGTCAGGTTGCCGATCAGCCGGCCGGACTTGCCCCGGGCGAGCTCGGCGATGTCCGGGTTCTTCTTCTGCGGCATGATCGAGGAACCGGTGGAGAAGGCGTCGTGCAGCGTGATGAAGCCGAACTCCTTGGTGTTCCAGATGATCACCTCCTCCGCGATCCGGGAGAGGTTGATGCCGATCATCGCGGTCACGAACGCGAACTCGGCGACGAAGTCGCGCGAGGCCGTGCCGTCGATGGAGTTGCCGACCGAGCCGCCCTCGAAGCCGAGGTCGGCGGCGACGGCCTGCGGGTCGAGGCCGAGCGAGGAGCCGGCCAGCGCCCCGGAGCCGTACGGGGAGACGGCGGTGCGGGCGTCCCACTGGCGCAGCCGCTCGGCGTCCCGGCCGAGGGCCTGCACGTGCGCGAGGACGTGGTGGGCGAAGAGGACGGGCTGGGCGTGCTGGAGGTGGGTGCGGCCCGGCATCGCGGTGTCCGGGTGCGCCTCGGCGAGGCCGACCAGGGCGTGCTGGAGGTCGAGCACCAGGGCGCCGATGGTCCTGGCGTGGTCCCGCAGGTACATCCGGAACAGGGTGGCGATCTGGTCGTTGCGCGAGCGCCCGGCCCGCAGCTTCCCGCCGAGGTCGGCGCCGAGGCGCTCCAGCAGGCCACGCTCCAGGGCGGTGTGCACGTCCTCGTCGGCGACGGTCCCGGTGAAGGTGCCCGCCTGGACGTCGGCGAGCAGCTGGCCGAGGCCGGCCAGCATCGCGGCGAGCTCGTCCTCGGAGAGCAGGCCGGCCTTGTGCAGGACCCGGGCGTGGGCCTTGGAGCCGGCGATGTCGTACGGCGCGAGGCGCCAGTCGAAGTGGACCGAGGCGGAGAGCCTGGCCAGCGCCTCGGACGGGCCGTCGGCGAAGCGCGCGCCCCAGAGGCGGACGTCGGCGGTCTGGTCTGCGTGCTGGTCGGCGGACATCGCGTGGGCTCCTGACGGGGAAGGGGGGTGGGGACGGGAGGGGATCAGGCGAGGTCGCGGCGGGCGGCGAGCTTCGAGGACATCCCGAAGATCTCGATGAAGCCCTTGGACATCGACTGGTCGAAGGTGTCGCCGGTGTCGTAGGTGGCGAGGTTGAAGTCGTACAGCGACTGGTCGGACCTGCGGCCGTTGACCACGGCCCGGCCGCCGTGCAGGACCATCCGGATCTCGCCGGAGACGTGCTGGTTGGCCTCGTTCACGAAGCCGTCCAGCGCGCGCTTGAGCGGGGAGAACCAGAGGCCGTCGTAGACGAGTTCGGCCCAGCGCTGCTCCACCTGCCGCTTGTAGCGGGCGAGTTCGCGCTCGACGGTGACGTTCTCCAGGGCCTGGTGCGCGGTGATCAGGGCGATCGCGCCGGGGGCCTCGTAGATCTCCCGGGACTTGATGCCGACCAGCCGGTCCTCGACCATGTCCAGCCGGCCGACGCCCTGGGCGCCGGCCCGCTTGTTGAGCTCCTCGATGGCCTGGAGGACGGTGACCTTGCGGCCGTCGACGGCCACCGGGACGCCGGCGTCGAAGGTGATGACCACCTCGTCGGCCTCGCGCGGGGCGGCCGGGTCCTGGGTGTAGTCGTAGACGTCCTCGATCGGGGCGTTCCAGATGTCCTCCAGGAAGCCGGTCTCGACGGCCCGGCCGAAGACGTTCTGGTCGATCGAGTACGGGGACTTCTTGGTGGTGGCGATCGGCAGGCCCTTGGCCTCGGCGAAGGCGATCGCCTTGTCCCGGGTCATCGCGTAGTCGCGCACCGGGGCGATGCACTTCAGGCCGGGGGCCAGCGAGTTGATGCCGACCTCGAACCGGACCTGGTCGTTGCCCTTGCCGGTGCAGCCGTGCGCGACGGTGGTGGCGCCGTGCTTGCGGGCGGCGGCGGCCAGGTGCTTGACGATGACCGGCCGGGACAGCGCGGAGACCAGCGGGTACTGGCCCTGGTAGAGCGCGTTGGCCTTGATCGCCGGGAGGCAGTACTCGTCGGCGAACTCGTCGCGGGCGTCCGCGACCTCGGCCTCGACGGCGCCGCAGTCCAGCGCGCGCTGGCGGATCGCCTCCAGGTCCTCGCCGCCCTGGCCGACGTCGACGGCGACGGCGATGACCTCGGCGCCCGTCTCCTCGGCGATCCAGCCGATGCAGACGGAGGTGTCCAGTCCGCCCGAGTAGGCGAGTACGACGCGCTCGGCCACGGCTTTCTCCTTACAGCTCTACGTACAGGGTTTCCGTACAGGTTTACGGCGACAGGCATAAGTATGCACTAGTCCGTATGAAACACAAAACCCCGGCCGGGGAAGTCTCCACCGGTCGGGGTTTCGTGTCGTTGCGCGTCGTTGCGCGTCGGGGTCTCGCGTCGTCGCGCGCTACTGGGCCTTCGCCTGGGCGAGTTGCATGAGGTGGTCGGCGAGCGCCTGGCCGCCCGCCGGGTCCCGACTGATCAGCAGGACGGTGTCGTCGCCGGCGATGGTGCCGATGATCTCGAACACCTCCGCCTGGTCGATCGCCGAGGCGAGGAACTGCGCGGCCCCCGGAGGGGTGCGCAGCACCACCAGGTTGCCGGAGGCCGTCGCGGAGACCATCAGCTCGCCGGCCAGCCGGGCCATCCGGCCCTCGCTGGCCGACTCCCCCATCGGCGCGCGCGGCGTGCGGTCGCCGCCCTCCGCCGGGACGGCGTAGATCAGCGCGCCGTCCCGGTTGCGGATCTTGACCGCGCCCAGCTCGTCCAGGTCCCGGGAGAGCGTCGCCTGGGTGACCACGAGTCCGTCGTCGGCGAGCAGCTTGGCGAGCTGGCTCTGCGAGCGCACGGGCTGGCGGGTGAGCAGGTCCACGATCCGCCGGTGCCGCGCGGTGCGGGTCTGCGGCACCTGCGGCGACGGGCCTGCGGCGGACGGGCCGGAGTGGGAAACGGTCATGTGGTTATTCTCCCGGACAACGGTCAGCTCGCATCGACCGGGGCGCTCTCGCGCACCGCCCGCAGGACGCCCGGCAGAGCGGCGAGGAACGCGTCCGCCTCCTGCTCGGTCAGCACCAGCGGCGGGGCCAGCCGGACGGCGTCCGGGACGGCCGCGTTGACCAGGAAGCCCGCCTCCTGCGCGGCGGCCTGCACCCGTGCCGACACCGGCTCGGTGAGCACGATGCCGAGCAGCAGTCCGGCGCCGCGCACGTGCGAGACCAGCGGGTCGCCGATCGCCTCGACGCCCTGGCGCAGCCGCTCGCCCAGCTTGCGGACGTGCTCCAGCAGGCCCTCGGACTCGATGGTGTCCAGCACCGCGAGCCCGGCCGCCGCGGCCACCGGGTTGCCGCCGAAGGTGGTGCCGTGCTGGCCCGGGGTGAGCAGTTCGGCGGCCTCACCGAAGGCCAGCACCGCGCCCATCGGCAGCCCGCCGCCGAGCGCCTTGGCGAGGGTGACGACGTCCGGCTCGACGCCCTCGACGGCCTGGTGGGCGTACCAGTACCCGGTGCGGCCGACGCCGGTCTGGATCTCGTCCAGGACCAGCAGGGTGCCCGTGGCCCGGGTGATCTCGCGGGCCGCCCTCAGGTAGCCCTCGGGCAGCGGGATGGCGCCGTTCTCGCCCTGGACCGGCTCCAGGAAGACCGCCGCGGTCTCGGTGGTGACGGCCGCGCGCAGCGCCTCGACGTCGCCGAACGGGACGTGCGTGACGTCGCCGGGCAGCGGGCGGAACGGCTCCTGCTTGGCCGACTGGCCGGTGAGCGCGAGGGCGCCCATCGTCCGGCCGTGGAAGGCGCCCTGGAGGGCGACCAGGTGGGTGCGGCCGGTCCGGCGGCTGATCTTGAACGCGGCCTCGTTGGCCTCGGCGCCGGAGTTGCAGAAGAACACCCGGCCGCCCTCCCGGCCGTCCAGCCGCAGCAGCCGCTCGGCGAGGGCGATGGTCGGCTCGGCCATGAAGAGGTTGGAGACGTGACCCAGGGTGGCGATCTGCCGGCTGACCGCCTCGACGACCGCCGGGTGGGCGGTGCCGAGCGCGTTGACGGCGATGCCGCCGAGCAGGTCGGTGTACTCCTTGCCGTCGGCGTCCCAGAGCTTGGCGCCCGCACCGCGCACCAGCGCGATCCGCGGGGTGCCGTAGTTGTCGGTGAAGGTGTGCTGCCACCGGCCGGTCAGTTGCTCGTTCGCGGTCATGCCAGTCCCCCGGTCACGGTCTGTTCGTCGTCCGGCACGACCATCGTGCCGATGCCCTCGTCGGTGAAGATCTCCAGCAGCAGGCTGTGCTGCACCCGGCCGTCCAGGACGCGGGCGGTGCCCACCCCGGAGCGGACGGCGCGCAGGCAGCCCTCCATCTTGGGGAGCATGCCGCTGGCCAGGCTCGGCAGCAGCTCCTCCAGCTCGCTCGCGGCGAGTTGGCTGATCACGTCGTCGGAGTTCGGCCAGTCCGCGTAGAGGCCCTCGACGTCGGTCAGGACCACCAGCATCTCGGCGCCCAGCGAGACCGCGAGGGCGGCCGCGGCGGTGTCGGCGTTGATGTTGTAGACGTGGCCGTCGGCGCCGCGCGCGATCGAGGAGATGACCGGGATCCGGCCGTCGGCGATCAGCGCCTTCACCGCGCCGGCCTCGATGTTGACGATGTCGCCGACCAGGCCGATGTCGACCTGCTCGCCGTCCACCACCGCGTACCGCTTGACCGCCGTCATGGTGTGCGCGTCCTCGCCGGTCATGCCGACCGCGAACGGGCCGTGCTCGTTGAGCAGGCCGACGAGTTCGCGCTGCACCTGGCCGGCCAGCACCATCCGGACCACGTCCATGGTCTCGGGGGTGGTGACCCGCAGGCCGTTGGTGAAGCTGGACTCCAGGCCGAGGCGGTCCAGCTGGGCGCTGATCTGCGGGCCGCCGCCGTGCACCACGACGGGGTGCAGGCCGGCGTAGCGGAGGAAGACGACGTCCTGGGCGAAGGCCGACTTGAGGCTCTCGTCCACCATGGCGTTGCCGCCGAACTTGATCACGACGGTCTTGCCGTGGAAGCGCTCCAGCCACGGCAGCGCCTCGATCAGCGTCATCGCCTTGGGCAACGCGGTGTTGTTGCGGGCCTGTTCGCCCTTGGGTGCGATCTTCACGGGTGTCCCTCGTCCGAACGGGTGTCGCGCATCGGGTGTCGCGGATCAGGTGGCGCGCATCGGGTGGCGCGCGTCACCTGTCGGGCATCAGGTCGAGTAGGCGCTGTTCTCGTGGACGTAGTCGGCGGTGAGGTCGTTGGTCCACAACGAGGCACTCTCCGTACCGGCGTTGAGGTTCGCGGTGATGACGACCTCGCGGCCGGCCATGTCCACCAGGGTGCGGTCCTCGCCGACGCTGCCGTCCTTGCAGACCCAGACGCCGTTGATGGCCACGTCCAGCCGGTCCGGGTCGAAGGCGGCGTCGGTGGTGCCGATCGCGGCCAGCACCCGGCCCCAGTTGGGGTCCTCGCCGTGGATGGCGCACTTGAGCAGGTTGTTGCGGCTGATCGTCCGGGCGACGTCGACGGCCTCCTGCTCGGTGGCGGCGCCGGTGACGTCGATCCGGATGTCCTTGCTGGCGCCCTCGGCGTCGGCGATCAGCCGGCGGGCCAGCTCGGCGCTGACGGTGCGGACCGCCTCGGCGAACTCGGCCTCGTCCGGGACGACGCCGGAGGCGGCCGAGGCCAGCAGCAGCACGGTGTCGTTGGTGGACATGCAGCCGTCGGAGTCGATCCGGTCGAAGGTGGTGCGGGTGGCGCCGCGCAGCGCGGTGTCCAGGGCGGCGGCGTCCAGGTCGGCGTCGGTGGTGATCACGACCAGCATGGTGGCCAGGCTCGGGGCGAGCATGCCCGCGCCCTTGGCCATGCCGCCGACCGTCCAGCCCGCCGGGCTGGTGACCTGGGCGGTCTTGTGCACGGTGTCGGTGGTCTTGATGGCGATCGCGGCGGCCTCTCCGCCGGTCGCGCTCAGCTCCCGGGCGGCCAGCGCGACGCCGGGCAGCAGGACGTCCATCGGGAGGCGCTCGCCGATCAGGCCGGTGGAGGCGACGGCGACCTCGCCGGCGTTGAGCTCCAGTTCCTCGGCGACCTTCTCCGCGGTGGCGTGGGTGTCCTGGAAGCCGAGCGGGCCGGTGCAGGCGTTGGCGCCGCCGGAGTTGAGGACCACGGCGGACACCTGGCCGCCCTTGAGGACCTGCTCGGACCAGACGACCGGCGCGGCCTTGACGCGGTTGGCGGTGAAGACGCCGGCGGCGGCGAGCGCGGGGCCGTCGTTGACCACCAGGGCGAGGTCGGGGGTGCCGGAGGCCTTGATGCCGGCGGTCACACCGGCGGCCCGGAAGCCCTTGGCGGCCGTCACGCCCACGTTCGTACTATTGCTCACGGTGCGACTCCGTTCACGGGAAGGCCCAGCTCCTCGGGCAGGCCCAGGGCGATGTTCATGCTCTGCACCGCGCCGCCCGCGGTGCCCTTCACGAGGTTGTCGATCGCGCTGATCGCGATGATCCGCCCGGCGGTGGCGTCCAGCGCGACCTGGACGAGGGCGGTGTTGGCGCCGTAGACGCTGCTGGTCTGCGGCCACTGCCCCTCGGGCAGCAGGTGGACGAACGGCTCGTCCGCGAACGCCCCGGCGTAGGCGGCGCGCAGGCTCTCGGCGGTCACGCCGGGCCGCGCCTTGGCGGAGCAGGTGGCGAGGATGCCGCGCGGCATCGGGACGAGGGTCGGCGTGAAGGAGACGGTGACGGGCTCGCCCGCGACCGGGGTGAGGTTCTGCACCATCTCCGGGGTGTGCCGGTGCACGCCGCCGACGCCGTACGGGCTGACGTTGCCCATGACCTCGCTGCCCAGCAGGTGGGTCTTGGCGGCCTTGCCCGCACCGGAGGTGCCGGAGGCGGCGACCACGACGGCCTCCGGCTCGGCGAGTCCGGCCGCGTACGCCGGGAACAGCGCCAGGGACACGGCCGTCGGGTAGCAGCCGGGCACGGCGATCCGGTTGCTGCTCTTCAACGCGGCCCGGTGGCCGGGGAGTTCGGGCAGGCCGTAGGGCCAGGTGCCGGCGTGCGCGGAGCCGTAGAACTGCTCCCAGTCGGTGGCGGCGCGGAGCCGGAAGTCGGCGCCGCAGTCGACCACCAGGACCTCGTCGCCGAGCGCCTCGGCGACGGTGGCGGACTGGCCGTGCGGCAGCGCCAGGAAGACCACGTCGTGGCCGGCCAGCACCTCGGGGGTGGTGGGTTCGAGGACGCGGTCGGCGAGCGGGATCAGGTGCGGCTGGAGCGCGCCCAGCCGGGTGCCCGCGTTCGAGCCGCCGGTCAGCGCCCCGATCTCCACCTCCGGGTGGCCGAGCAGCAGACGCAGCACCTCGCCGCCCGCGTATCCGCTCGCGCCGGCGACGGCGACTCGCAATGCCATGGCGTTCCTCCTTTGTTGTGGCATGAATATACGCAGTACGGAACATTCATGCAAGGAGCTGCGGTCAGGACCCCGAAGAACGCCCGAAAACCGCCCTGCGTCCGCCCGGCCGGGCCGCCACCGGCCCGCGACCGAACAGCCACCGACCGAGCGGACGCCGGACTACCGCTTGACCGCGCGCAGCACCACGAACTTGGGGTTACCCGCCACCAGCTGGCAGTTCCCGAAGAGACGCCGCAGCTTGACGTGGTAGCCGAGATGGCGGTTGCCGACCACCCACAGCTCCCCACCCGGCCGCAGCGCCCGCCGGGAACCGGTGAACATCCGCCAGGCGGTGGCGTCCGTGGTGGCCTGGTGCGAGTGGAACGGCGGATTGTTCAGGACGAGGTCCACCGAGCCCGGGGGCGCCACCTCCGGCGCCAGCGCGTCGGCGGTCAGGAACTCCGCCCGGGCGTCCGGGCCCAGATTGGCGCGGAAGGTCTCCTCCGCCGACGCCACCGCCTGATGGGACTCGTCGACGAACACCAGCTCCGCACCCGGCCCGGCCAGCGCGGCGGCCGTGCCGACCACGCCGTTGCCGCAGCCCAGGTCGACCACCCGGGCCCCGGGCGCCGGGGTCGGCAGGTGGCCGAGGAAGAAGCGGGTGCCGATGTCGAGGCGCTCGGCGCAGAACGTGCCGGCGTGGTTGACCACCGTGCGCCCGGAGACCGCCCCGACGTCCGGCGGCAGCGCGTAGCGGTGCGGCCACGGGCTGGGGCCGGGGTCCAGCGCCGGATCCGGGGTGCAGAAGATCAGCCGGGCCTTGCGGGCGGCGAGCGAGGTGCGGGTCGGGCCGAGGATCCGCTCGAAGAGCTGGAGCGTGGAGGTGTGGATCTCGGCGACCATGCCGGCGCCGAGCACCACCGTGCCCGGGTGGACGGCGGGGGCCAGCCGGTGCAGCTGGTCCTCCAGCAGGGCCAGGCTCTTGGGGACGCGCACCAGCAGGACGTCGATCCGCTCCGGCGGGGCGTCCCGGGTGGTCAGCAGTCGGGCCGGGTCGACGGTGGCGCCGGCCCGCGCCAGGTTGGCCAGGGTGGCCTGCCGGCCGAGGTGGGAGTCGACGATCTGCACCGGCTCGTGGGCGGCCAGCGCGGTGGTCAACGCGCCCCAGCGGTCGCCCAGGACGACGATCCGGCGGCCGGCCAGGTCGGTCGCGGTGCCGGCGGCGCTGTCCGCCTCGCCCGCGAGGTGGCGCAGCAGGTACTCGTCGGCCGCGTCCCAGGCCCGCAGCCGCTCACGCGGGTCCTCCGGGAAGCGGGTGAGGTCGAAGGCGCCCCACGGCGTACTGAACTGGGTCGCCGCGGCGGGCGTGATCTCGGGATTCATCGTGTTCTCAGGCTATCCGACGGCCCGACGGGGAACCGTTTCGACGGATACTGGAAGTGCCCGGCCGAGAGGGGTGAGGGCGATGGACTGGAAGCTCGAAGTCGTGGTGGTCCCGGTGTCGGACGTGGACCGCGCGAAGCTGTTCTACGAGGAGCTGGTCGGCTTCACGGTCGACCACGACACCCGGTTGCGCGACGGGGTCCGGGTCGTCCAGCTGACTCCCCCGGGTTCCACGTGCTCCATCGTGGTGGGCACCGGGGTCATCGGGGCGCCGCCCGGATCCGTGAAGGGACTGCAGTTGGTCGTACCGAACATCGACAAGGCGCACGCCGAACTCGCGGCCCGGGGCGTCGAGGTCAGCCCGGTCCAGCACTTCGAGGCGGGCAGCCGGGTGGACGGGCACGGCGAGGCCTGGAACTCCTTCGTGTTCTTCAACGACCCGGACGGCAACGGCTGGGCGGTTCAGGAGGCCCCGCAGGCGGCCCGGATGGTGCCGGAGGCGGCGTAGCGGGCGCCGAGGGCTCGGGTTCGGGCTCGGGCCGGTTCGGGCGGCTTGGGTAGGCTCCAGGGATGGCTGAACACGAGGGAAGCGTGCGGGTGGACAGCTGGATCTGGTCGGTCCGGCTCACCAAGACGCGGGCGCTGGCGGCCGCCGCCTGCCGGGCCGGGCACGTGCGGGTGAACGGCGAACGGGTCAAGCCGGCCCAGGCGCTGCGCCCCGGGGACGAGGTGCGGGTCCGCGAGGAGGGCTACGAGCGGGTCGTCGTGGTGCAGAAGCTCATCCGCAAGCGGGTCGGCGCGACGGTGGCGGCGGACTGCCTGATCGACAACAGCCCGCCACGACCGCCGCGCGAACTCGTCGCGACGGCCGGCGAGCGGGACCGGGGCGCCGGGCGCCCGACCAAGCGGGAGCGGCGCGACCTCGACCAGCTGCGCGGGCACTGATCCCACCGGCGCGCGGTGTCGGCGAGTCCCGTCAGCGCTCGGTGTCAGCGAGCACCTTGGCGAGGAAGGCCTCCAGGTTCCCCACCGTCCGGTCGATCTGCCGCTCCAGCGGCAGCGACTCGTCGGGCCTGGTCACCAGGGCGGACTTCTTCAGCCCGCGCACGTACAGCGAGCAGGCGAGGTCGGCGCAGATGTACGTGCCGACGGTGTTGCCCTCCCGCCCGGCCGCCCCGGCCCGGCGGGCGGCGAGCAGCGCGACGCCGGAGCCCGCGTGCGCGGTGATGCACAGCGAGCAGACGTTGGTCTTGGTGAGGCTGCGGCGGACCGTCGGCACCCGCAGCGTCACGCCGACCGGCTCACCGTCGTACGAGGCCACCAGGTAGGCCCGGTCGGGCGCGCCCTGGTCCCGCCAGCCGAGGAAGTCCAGGTTCTCCCAGGGCAGTTCCGCCAGGCCCCGAGGGAGGTTGAGCCGACGGGCCTCGCCCTTGGAGCAGTTGACGAAGGACGCGCGGATCTCGTTCTCGCTCAGGGGTTCCATGTCGCGGAAGCTAGCACCGGCCCGCCCGCGCTGTCGTGCCAATTTCTCCCGGTACGTACCGGAGCGGGCCGCTGACGGTCCGTCGCCCACCAGGGTGCGCACCGGAGCGGGTGACGGGCTGTCAGTGGCTGAGCCTAGTGTTCGTGGTGTGCGAGGCCGGTCCCGGCGCAGGAGGGAGGCGTCGGGGCCGGACCGCCTCGTGATCCGGGGCTACCGCTTGAACGCGACGCCCGCGTAGGCGGAGACGTCCTGCCAGCCTTCGGGGAGTTCGGTGGTGGGGACGTGGCCGGGGGTGGGGCGCCAGAGCGGGAGTTGGACCAGGCCGGGGCCGGCGAACTCGAAGTCGCCGAAGAAGGGTTCGACGCCGGCGCGCGGGCGCAGCACCAGGGGGGCGCTGGCGCTGCGGTAGATGCGGGTGCCTTCGGCGGCGCTCTCCCGGGAGGCGAAGTCGGGGCTGCCGTGGGAGAGGATCAGCGCGCTGCCGGGGGCGAGCGCGTCGCGCAGGGTGCGGACGATCTGCTGGGCGCCGTCCTCGTCGCGGATGAAGTGCAGCACGGCGACGAGCATCAGCGCGACCGGCCGGGACAGGTCGACGGCGGCGAGCAGGCCCGGATGGCCGAGGATGGTGGCCGGGTCGCGCAGGTCGGCCTCGATGACCGAGGTGTGTCCGGCGGGGTGGCCGGCCAGCAGGGCGCGGGCGTGGGTGGCGACGATCGGGTCGTTGTCGACGTACACCACCCGGGCGTCCGGGGCGACCCGCTGGGCGACCTCGCTGGTGGAGCCGACGGCCGGGATGCCGGTGCCGATGTCGACGAACTGGCGGATGCCCCGGCCGGCGGCGAACTCCACCGCGTCGCCGAGGAACTGCCGGTTGGTGCGGGCCAGCAGCGGCAGCGCGGGGTAGGCCGCTATGGCGGCCTGGGCGGCCTTGCGGTCGGCCTCGAAGTTGTCCTTGCCGCCCAGGTAGTAGTCGTACATCCGGGCGGTGTGCGGGACGCCGGTGTCGAGCTCGCTCGGCGGCTGCCAGTCGTCCGCTCTGGCCCAGTCCCAGTCGGTGCCGGTGGCCTCGCCGACGGCCGCGCTGTCCTCGTGCATCCTGTTCCGCCCCCTCTGCCGTGCTCACTGCCGGACATGGCACCGCCTCGGCGGCCGGCGGGCCCGCCCGGTACCACGGGGGTGACCCCGCGTCCGGCCCGGCCACCCTCCCGTGGCGTGCGGTGCGCCGTGATCGTATCCGACGACACGCCGGTGAAACACCGGCAGTTCAGGTTTACGCAACGCCCGGACGGTGGTGTGTGTGCACGTCAATGGCGGTACCGGGGCGCTCCTCGGATCGCCGTGGGTGGCCACCGTCTCTATGCTGACTGCCGATGACTGCCGACCGCCGCACCGTACTGCGCACCGCCGTCCAGCTGGCCGCCCTGACCGCCGCCAGCGGGTTCCTCAGCGCGTGTGCCTCCGGCACCCCGCGCCGGGCCGACGCCGGGGTGCTCGCCGTACACCCGGGCACCCTCGACCCGCAGCACACCACCGACCCGGCCTGGAACGGCGGCGAGGGCCCGGCCTCCCCCGTGCCGTCCGCCCCGCCGGAGCCGCAGCCCATCGGGGCCGACCCGACCGCCGGTACCGACCCGGCCACCGGCGCGGAGCCGGCCGCCGGGGCCGCGACGCCGCCGACGCCCCCGCCGACGCCTCCGACGCCGCCGGTGCTGCCGCCGCTCGCCGCCGGCACCCCGGTCGAGGTGGTGAACGGGCCGCGCACCAGCAAGTTCGTGGCGCTGACCTGCCACGGCAGCGGCGATCCGAAGCAGGCCACCGCGCTGCTGGAGGCCGCCGAGCAGCGCGGCATCAAGCTGACCGTGATGGCGGTCGGCAGCTGGCTCGACCAGCAGCCGCAGATGGCCCGCCGGATCCTGGACGCCGGCCACGAGCTGGGCAACCACACCCAGAACCACCTCGACCTCTCGACGATGACGGCCGCCCAGGTGCACGACGAGATCGCCCAGTGCGCCGAACGGCTGCAGCGGCTCACCGGCTCGATCGGCCGCTGGTTCCGCCCGTCCGCCGCGCAGTACGCCACCCGGACGGTGCGCGAGCAGGCGAAGGCGGTCGGCTACGAGCACGTGCTGTCCTTCGACGTCGACCCGCGCGACTACAACGACCCGTCGGCCGCCGAGTTGCAGCGCCGGGTGCTGAAGTCGGTGCGCGGCGGATCGGTGGTCGCCCTGCACATGGGCCACCAGTGCACGGTGGACGCGCTGCCGGGCATCCTGGACGGTCTCGCCAAGGCGGGCCTGAAGCCGGTGACCGCCAGTCAGCTGTGCGCCTGACCGCTCTTCGTGGCAGGCCGTCCGAGGGGCACGCCGGCCGAGGGGCCCGTTCAGCCCATCGGGTCGTCCGCCTTGTACGGGCGCATCCGCAGCGTCCGGGCGTCCGCCGCGCGGATCTCCGCGGCCCGGTTGACCAGCTCCTCCAGGTCGTCCCGCCCGGCGTGGATGAACCGGCCGTGCAGGCCGTCGAAGCGGCCCCGGGCGGCGTCCACGGTGACCGCGACCATGTACGGGATGGAGCCCCAGGTCGTCGTGTCCTTGAACATCGGCATCGCGGCGGTCATGTCGGTTTCGACCGCGCCGGGGCTGATGTCGAGGATGACGATGCCGTGGCGGGCCAGCGAGTCCGCCATGTTGTCGGAGAGCTGGAGCAGCGCCCCCTTGGAGGTGGCGTACGCGGTGTAGTCGCCGTCCGGGCGCAGGGCGAAGCCGGAGTTGAGGTTGACCACCCGGCCGCGCTCCCGGGACACCATGCCGGGCAGGACGCAGCGCAGCAGGTTGTAGGGGCCGCGCAGGTTGGTCTCGATCACCTGCCACCACTGGTTCGCGTCGGTCTCCCAGAGCGGCACCTCCGCGCGGTCGACCAGGCCGGCGTTGTTGATCAGCAGGTCGATCGGGCCGAGGTCGCGTTCGACGACCCGGACGGCCTCGCGGACGGCGCCGGCGCGGGTGACGTCGGCGGTGACGGCGACGCCGCGGGAGCCGTGCCGGGCGCACTCCTTGAGGGTGTCGGTCAGCGTCCCGTGGGTGCGGCCGACCAGGCCGACGGCCATGCCCTCGGCGGCCAGGCCGATGGCGATCTCCCGGCCGATTCCCCGGCCCGCGCCGGTGATCAGGCCGACCTGTCCTGCGAGCGATCCCGTCGGCACCGTGTGCTCCCTTCCCGTCCCCGGCCCCCGTCTGCGGCATTCTTCCGGCCGCCGGGCGGGGGTGGCCCCGGGCGCACGGGCGGCGGGCCCGGCCTCACCCGTTCGGACGACGTCTCGCACTGGCACCCGGCCGGGGAGGGGGTGACCTACTGGCCGGTACGGAGTAGTAACGTCGTCGGGACGGTGACCGGTGCACCCATTCCGGCACACCGGCCCGTTGACCAGCAGCTCGCTGGGCCACCAGTTCGCTGGGCGATCCCCAGCACCACCGAAGGGCAACTGAGTGAGTGACATCGCGCGCGTCGGAGTGATCGGCTGCGGCCTGATGGGGTCGGGCATCGCGGAGGTCTTCGCCCGGGCCGGGCTGGACGTCCTGGTGGCGGAGGCCAGCGGCGAGGCGCTGGAGTTCGGCCGCACCCGGCTGACCAACTCCCTGGACACGGCGGTCAAGCGCGGCAAGCTGAGCCCGGAGCTGCGGGACGAGGCGCTGGCCCGGCTGACCTTCACCGTGGACCTGTCCGACTTCGCCGACCGCGACCTGGTGGTCGAGGCGGTCGCCGAGCGCGAGGACATCAAGGTCAAGATCTTCCAGACCCTGGACCAGGTGGTCGAGCGCCGGGACGCGATCCTCGCCTCCAACACCTCGTCGATCCCGATCGTGAAGCTGGCCGCCGCCACCTCCCGCCCCGAGCAGGTGATCGGCCTGCACTTCTTCAACCCGGCGCCGGTGCAGAAGCTGGTCGAGGTCATCCCGACGCTGACCACCTCGGCGGTGACCACCGAGCGGGTCGAGGCCTTCGCCTCCCAGGAGCTCGACAAGGAGCCGATCCGCGCCCGCGACCGGGCCGGCTTCGTGGTCAACGCGCTGCTGGTGCCCTACCTGCTGTCCGCGGTGCGGATGTTCGAGTCGGGTGTGGCCACCGCCTCCGACATCGACAAGGGCATGGAGGCCGGCTGCGCCCACCCGATGGGCCCGCTGCGGCTGTGCGACCTGATCGGCCTGGACACCATCGTCTCGATCGCCGAGTCGATGTACGACGAGTACAAGGAGCCGCTGTACGCGGCTCCCCCGCTGCTCTCCCGGATGGTCGACGCGGGCCTGCTGGGCCGCAAGTCCGGCCGTGGCTTCTACGACTACACCGCGAGCGCCTGAGCACCGGCCGGTGGACGGCGGCGGGGCCCGGGAGCGATGTGCCGCTCCCGGGCCACGCTTGGCGTCCCGTCAGCTGTTGATGGCGTAACTGTCGCCGTAGACCTTCCACTTGAGCGGCGGGTTGAGGTCGAAGTTCTTCGCGTTGAGGAAGACCGACTGCTCGGTGTCGACCCGGCTGGTGTCGGAGTGGGCCTGCTCCTTCTTCATGACCACCTTGCGGGCGTCCAGGAAGGCCTTGAGGTAGGTGGCCTCGTCGCCACCCTGGGCGGGGGTCTTGGCCTTCTTCAGGGCGGCGGCGCGGATGCCGCCGAAGCTGTCCGAGCTGTTGCCGGGGCCGTGCATGACGATGGCGTCGTAGTAGGCGAACTGGCCGAGCGCGCGCAGGCCGTCGGACTTGGCCTGGTTGACGGCGGGGTTGAAGTACACCCGGTCGCGCTCGTCATTCTGGGCCTGCTGGAAGACCGTGTCCTTGGCGGCGGCGGCCCAGTCGTTGACGAAGGGGGTGCCGAGGCCGGCGTGCGAGGCGCTGCCGTTGACCTTCTTCAGGGCCGGCAGGTACTTGGCGAGGACGTTGCCCGGCTTGAGGTCGGTGTAGTGCTGGACGAGGTCCAGCATGTCGCCGGTGCCGGAGCAGAAGCCGATGATGCCGCCGGTGTAGCCGCGCCCGTCGCCGATGTCCTCGATGTACTTGTACTGGGCCTTCCAGTCCAGCGAGGAGTTCTCCGCGCTGGACACCAGCTGCATCGCGATGTCCTTCTTGTGCGGGTCGTCCAGCCCGACTCCCTTGAGCTGGACGGACGTCGCGGACGGCGGCGCGGCGGTGGCGGCGCCGGCGGCCGCGACCGTGAGGGGGGCGGCCACCAGGGCGGCGGCGAGGGCGATGCGGAGGGCATGGTGGTGCTGGGGACGCATACGATGCTCCGTTTCCTCGGGGGGTTAGGAAACTTTCCTAACGAGAATTAAGGCCCTCCTTCCCTGTCCCCGCAAGGGTTTTGACAAAGTCTCTTCAAGGCTCTTCAAAGGCGCAGGTCAGACCACAGGCCCAGGGGCGGGCTCCGGGCAACGCGAAGGGCCCCGGGGGGGGGGGGGGGGGGGGGGGGGGGGGGGGGGGGGGGGGGGGGGGGGGGGGGGGGGGGCAGGAGGGGGGGGGGGGGGGGGGGGGGGGGGGGGGGGTCTCTTG
>NZ_JBWKEQ010000071.1:0-34537 GCF_056435365.1 Kitasatospora sp. NPDC043949
ACTTTTGGCACGCTGTTGAGTTCTCAAGGAACGGACACTTCCTTCGGACCGCCTTCCAGCGGGCCCTCCGGGCGCTTCGTTCTTTCGTGTTCCCATCTTATCAGACGTTTTCCGCCCCGTTTCCGGCGCTTCGTTCATCCAACTCGCTGGTGTCTTCTGCGGCTTGACGCCCCGTCCGACGTTTCAAACTCTAGCCGATCCCTACTCCGAAAAGCGAATCGGCCGCAATCCAATAAAACGAACACGCCGAATAGGAACCAAGCCGCGACAAGACGCGACCCAGCCCGAACCAGGACATGGCATTTCAAGAGGATTGGCCGCCCCGGGACCGTCCGCGCCGATGCGTGTCCGGTGCTCCCTGCCGAGCGACTAGGGAACACTACCCCTGGTCGGCGCCCAAGACAAGTAAGGACCGCGCGGCCACCGCACGGGACCGAACCGGTGGTTCCAGGCCCCCCGGATGCGGGCTCCGCCCCGGCGGTGGAAGGCATCACGGTGCCGGCCGGCGCGGTCGGCTGCCGACCGACCCCCCGAGGAAGCCATGGATGTGGCCAGTACCGTCACGCTCTCCGTCAACGGTGACCAGCACACCGTTGAGGTGGATCACCGCCACACGCTGCTCGACCTGCTGCGCGAGCGGTTGGCGCTGACGGGGGCGAAGAAGGGATGCGACCACGGACAGTGCGGGGCGTGCACGGTGCTGCTGGACGGGCGGCGGGTGAACAGCTGCCTGGTGCTCGCGGTCGCCCAGGACGGGGCCGCGGTCACCACGGTCGAGGGCCTGGCCGGCGGCGACCGGCCGCACCCCCTCCAGCAGGCGTTCATCGAGTACGACGCGTTCCAGTGCGGCTTCTGCACGCCCGGGCAGCTCTGCTCGGCGGTAGGGATGCTCGCGGAGGCGGCGAAGGGCTGGCCGAGCGCCGTGACGGACCCCGACCCGCAGGCGCCGTCGCCGCTGGACGAGGCGGAGATCCGCGAACGCCTCAGCGGCAACCTCTGCCGGTGCGGCGCCTACCCCGGCATCGTCCGCGCCGTCCGGGAGGTCGCCCCGTGAAGCCCTTCGGCTACCACCGGCCCGCCGACATCGCCTCGGCCGTGGCGCTGGCCGCGCAGGTCCCAGGAGCCAGGTTCCTCGCCGGCGGCACCAACCTGGTCGACCTGCTCAAGCTCGGTGTGGAGGCACCGGAGCTGCTGGTGGACGTGAGCCGGCTGCCGCTCGGCCTGGTGGAACCGGTCTCCGGCGGCGGTCTGCGGATCGGCGCGACGGTGCCCAACAGCGAGCTGGCCGCGCACCCGCTGGTCCGGCTGCACTATCCCGCGCTGTCCCAGGCCCTGCTGTCGGGAGCGTCCGGGCAGCTGCGCAACCTCGCCACCACCGCCGGCAACCTGCTCCAACGCACCCGCTGCCCGTACTTCCAGGACGTCACCAAGCCGTGCAACAAGCGCGTCGCCGGCTCCGGCTGCCCCGCGCGCGAGGGCGTGCACCGGGATCTGGCCGTGCTGGGGGCCTCCGCGGACTGCGTGGCCACCCACCCGTCCGACCTCGCGGTGGCACTGACGGCGCTGGACGCCGAGGTGCGGCTGACCGGTCCGACCGGTTCCCGCTGCTGCCCGCTCACCGAGTTCTACCGGCTGCCCGGGGACACTCCCGCCCGCGAGACCGGGCTGCGCCCCGGTGAGCTGATCACCGCGGTCGACCTGCCACCGCCGTGGTCGGGCACCCGCTCGGCCTACCGCAAGGTGCGCGAGCGGGCCTCGTTCGCCTTCGCCACCGTCTCGGTCGCCGCCGTACTGGTGGCGCGCGAGGGGAGGGTGGCACGGGTCGCACTGGCGCTCGGCGCCGTAGCGGCGAAGCCCTGGCGGGCGACGGTCGCCGAGCGGACGATGCTCGGGCAGCCCGCCACCGAGGAGGTCTTCAGGGCCGCGCTGGACGCCGAACTGGCGGCCGCCCGGCCGCTGCGGGACAACGCGTTCAAGGTGCCGCTGGCACGCGAGGTCGCCGTACGGGTCCTCGCCGACCTCACACCGCAGCAGGAGGACCTCGGATGACGGCTCACCAGGACCGCCAGGACCGCCAGGAGCAGCGGGAGCAGCGGGACACATCGCTCACCCGGGTGGAGGGGCCCGACAAGGTCACCGGCCGCGCCCGGTACGCGACCGACCACCACCCGGCCGGCACCGCCTACGCCTGGCTCGTCACCGCCTCGCTCGCGCGCGGCGTGGTGGACGCCGTCGAGGACGCCGACGCCCTCGTCGACCCGGCCGTCCTCGCGGTGATCACCCACCGCAACGCCGAGCGGCTGGCCCCGACCGACGACCCGACGCTGGCCGTGCTCCAGTCCGCGCGGATCGCCCATCACGGGCAGCCGGTCGCGCTGGTGGTCGCCGAGACCCTGGAGGCCGCCCGGGCCGGCGCCCGCGCGCTGCGGATCAGCTGCACCCGGGAGCCCCACGACGTCCTGCTGACCGCCGACCACCCGGGCCTCTACACCCCCGAGGAGGCCAACGGCGGCTACCCCGCGGAGCGCGCCAGAGGCGACTTCGACAACGCGTACCGGACGGCCCCGCACCAGGTGGACGCCACCTACCACCTGCCGCCGCTGCACAACCACCCCATGGAGCCGCACGCCGCGACGGCCGTCTGGGACGGCGGCCGGCTCACCGTTTACGACGCCAGCCAGGGCTCCGGCAACAGCCAGGAGAACCTGTCGAAGCTCTTCGGCCTGCGCGCCGAGGAGATCCTGGTGGTCAGTGAGCACGTCGGCGGCGGCTTCGGTTCCAAGGGCACCACCCGGGCGCCCACGGTGCTGGCCGCGCTGGCCGCCCGCGCGGTCGGGCGGCCGGTCCAGCTCTGCCTGGCCCGCGCCCAGCTCGCCGACCTGGTCGGGCACCGCTCCCCCACCGTCCAACGGGTCCGGATCGGCGCCGACACCACCGGCCGGATCTCGGCGCTCGCCCACGAGGTGGCCACCCGCAGCTCCACGCTGCGCGAATTCGTCGAGCAGGCCGCCGTCCCCGCCCGGATGATGTACGCCGCACCGCACAGCCGCACCGTCCACCGGGTCGCCCGGCTCGACGTGCCCACCCCCTCCTGGATGCGGGCGCCCGGTGAGTGCCCCGGCATGTTCGCGCTCGAGTCCGCCATGGACGAACTGGCCCTGGCCTGCGACCTCGACCCCGTCGAGCTGCGGATCCGCAACGAACCCGCGTTCGATCCGGACAGCGGGAAGCCGTTCAGCAGCCGCCGCCTGGTCGAGTGTCTGCGCGAGGGCGCCCGGCGCTTCGGCTGGGCCGACCGCGACCCCCGCCCCGGTGTCCGCCGGGACGGTCGGCTGCTGCTCGGCACGGGTGTGGCGGCCTCGACCTACCCCGTGCTGGTCGGTCCCGCGACCGCGGAGGCGCACGCCCGCCCCGACGGAAGCTTCCTGCTGCGGGTCAATGCCACCGACATCGGCACCGGGGCGCGCACCGCGCTGGTGCGGATCGCCGCCGACGCCCTGCGGGTCGCACCCGGGCGCGTCGAGCTGCGGATCGGCCGCAGCGACCTGCCGAAGGCGCCGCTGGCGGGCGGCTCCTCCGGCACCGCCTCCTGGGGATGGGCCGTGCACCGGGCCTGCGAGGAACTGCGCACGGCACTGGCCGAGCACGGCGGGCGGCCACCCTCCGACGGGCTGACCCGACACGCCGACACCGCCGAGGAGGTGGGGAGCACCGGCCAGGAGTACGCGCGGCACGCCTTCGGCGCGCAGTTCGCTGAGGTCCAGGTCGATCAGGACACCGCCGAGGTGCGGGTGCGCCGCCTGCTCGGGGTGTTCGCGGCCGGACGCGTCATCAACCCGCTGGCCGCGCGGAGCCAGCTGACCGGCGCGATGATCATGGGGCTGTCGATGGCCCTGCTGGAGCACAGCACCACCGATCCGTCCTTCGGCGGGCACGTCGAGCGCGACCTGGCCGCCTACCACGTCGCCGCGCACGCCGACGTCACCGCCGTCGACGCGCACTGGATCGACGACCCCGACCCCCACCTCAACCCGATGGGCTCCAAGGGGATCGGCGAACTCGGCATCGTGGGGACGGCGGCGGCGATCAGCAACGCCGTGCACCACGCCACCGGCGTCCGGGTCCGCGAACTGCCCATCCGCCCCGAGTCCCTGATCGGCCGCTGACCCGACGCCGGCCGGACACCACCGCCCGCGGACCGACTTCGCCGTTGGTGGGCGGCCGAGTCGGCGATGCAAAGAACGCCGAAGGGGCGGACGCGCAGTGCGCGTCCGCCCCTTCGGCGTTCGTGGTAGCGGGGACAGGATTTGAACCTGCGACCTCTGGGTTATGAGCCCAGCGAGCTACCGAGCTGCTCCACCCCGCGTCGGTAGTACCGACCGTACGGCACCAGACGGCGATCACCTAATCGGTTTCCCGGCAGCCACTTCCGCAGGGCCGCCCTCGCCGGCCAATCCTTCGCGGGGCCCGGCGGAGGCCGCCAGCGAGACCGACCCCGTTCCGAACTGCTGACCCGGCCCCGAGCCGATCCCCGCTCTGTGCGAGCGGGGGCGCGGGGAGACAAGCGGTGCCAATCGCTTGGAACCCCACGCCCCCAGCTACCGCTCTACTTGCGGTGCCCCAGGAGGGGATTGCCGGGCTCGTCCAACCAAGCCGCCTGTCCGGCAGGTGTCACCGTGAGCCCGTACCGCTCGTAGCCGGGGCGTCCGGCGGCCGTCCACTGGGTGTAGGCGGCCTCCGTCTCGTCCCACAGTTGCCGGGGCCCGGACTGGCGGACCTCGAACCGGGATTCCCCGGGCACGGAGTCGACCGTTGCCCAGGACGTGACGGCCGTGTCAAACAGCCACCACGTCCAGCCGCCGTCACCGAACTCGTTCCGCCGGTAGTACACGTCCGGCAGGGCGAGGGCGCAGGCGAATTGCGCGAGCCAGTCGCCCCCGATGGCTTCGGGGTCGAGGCTTGTCCAGGACTGCCCGGAGTCGCCCGGCCATTCACCGGGCAGGTAGTCGTCCACCGGAGCGCCCTGGTAGCGCTGCTGCCGCAGCATCATGAACGCCGCCGATCGGGTGAACGGACCGCTTGCCGTCCCGTCGCCGTCCACCGTGAGCCGCGCAACCGCCCCGCCGCCCAGCAACGGTGAGACGGGGCTGACGATCACCCCGCCCGGCCGGGTTTGTGCTACCCAGGCGGGCGGGATGTCCCGCAGTGACACGGTGGAGATGATCCGGTCGTACGGGGCGCGTACGCCCCACCCGAGCGCGCCGTCCCCGCACACGACTTCGGGGGTGTAGCCCGTCCTGCGAAGTGCGGTGCGGGCTTGCGCGGTGACCTGCGCGTCCACCTCGACGGTGGACACCGTTTCGGCGCCCAGGCGATGCGCCAACAAGGCCGCGTTGTAGCCGGTGCCCGTCCCGATTTCGAGCACCCGATGCCCGGGGACCGCGTCCAGGTCGGACAGCATCTCGGCCACCATGGTGGGCATGGATGCCGACGATGTGGGAGTACGGTGGTCGCCGTCCCCGGCACCGTCGTCCCACTGCGTGACGATCGGCAGGTCGCTGTAGGCGAGCCGCATCCACCGCTCGGGTTCCTTGGTCCGGCTGCACTCGGTGTCGCCGCCGTCCTCGTCCGCCCAGATGGTGTCGGGGAGGAACGCGTGTCGCGGCACGGCCGCCACGGCCGGAGCCCATTCGGTGGGCAGGGAACCGGCGTCGGTGAGCGCCGCCACCAGTGCGGCCCGCTGCTGTTCGGGGGTCAACTCTTCTTGTGCTTCGGCGCCGGGGTCGGCTGCTGGCCGTCCTTCGAGGGGTTCGGGCCGATGGCCGGCGAGCCGGGCTTGGCGTGCCCGCCGCCCCTACCGTCGTTCGGCCCACCCTTGTTCTCGTCTCCCATGGTCAGCGTCCCTTCTCGGTTCGGCTTGTAGGGGTGGTGCTGTTCCCGCTGCACCCGAGGGCGCAGCGGGAACCTGCCGTGCGGCAGGGGTAGTACCCCGCCCCGGGCGGGATGGACCTCAATCAACAGCCCGGGACGGGAGTTCGATAGCCGATCCCCCTGCCCTGCGCACAGTGTTCATCGGCTCACTTGTGCTGGGAACGGCTGCTCGGCTGGTCCACGGGTGGGGTCGGGCGGGATGTGCGCGGGGGGCGCCGAGGATGTGGCTGCGGGCCCCACGGGCGAGGAGCGCTTGGTCTGCCGTGGGTATTCCGGCGCGGTTCCAGTGGAAGACGACCATGTGCGCGAGGACGGCGCGCAGCCCGCGGGTGAGTCCTCCGTGGTGTGCGGCACCGGCGAGGTCGCTGCCCGCGTGGGCGAAGGCGTGGATGCGGTCCGCTGCCGTGTCGAGGAACTGGCCGGGTCCGGTCATGGCGATCGTGTCGGCGGCCAGCAGCACGCCGATCTTGTCGGCGATCGCGGGCGCTGATTCGGTGCCCGGTTCGGCCGCGCCCGGGCGCATCGCTGCGACCCGCGCCCAGACGTCACCTTGTTCGGTCCACTCCTGGCCGGCGGCGCGCAGCATCGCGCTGCACATCAGGATGGACAGTTCGCGGCGCCCGATCGACGGGGCGGCCTGCTGGCCGTGGTGGGTGCGGAGGGCTTCGAGCAGGATGGCGCGGCTGTCGGTGTGGAAGAGGGCGTGGGCGGCATCGACGCCCAGGGGGCCGCCGAGGGCGGCGGTCTCGGGTTCGTAGATGCCGTGCGACCAGGCGGCGATCGCCCCTTCGTCCCGGAGCCGGTCGAGGAGCAAGGCCAGACTGATCCGTAGCGTCGCCGGGTTGTTGTCCGGTCCGGAGTGAAGTCGCAGTCGCCAGTAGGGGTGTTTGCGGACGTACCACCACATGGTGACGCTGCCCCGGGCCTCGGCACGGCGCAGGGCAGGGGTGAGGCGAAGGGCGATCTGCGTCTCGGCACCGGGCCAGTCGGTGGGCTGGATGTTGACGTGGACCCAGGTGTCGGGCGGGGCCGCGATGGCGCTGCGCCCGGCGCAGCGGTAGGTCTCGGCCGCCACGGCGAGGTCGGCGGCGGGGATGCCGGCGCCGGTGGCCGCTTCGGCAACGCTGGTACCGGTGAGGACGGCCAGGATCGACCGTTCCAGCTGGGGGTGTGCGGTGGGGTGAACCATGGGGCGGCTTCTCAGGGCGGGGGCGATCAGGACAGGAGGAGGCAGGCGTCCCAGCCAGTGGCGGGGGTGCCGCCGCGGTCGGTGGCGTGCAGTGCGAGGCGGACTCCGGCGGTGCCGTCGAGCAACCCGGGTTCGCGGGCGGGGGCCCGGGCGTGGAGGAGGACGCGCAGGGCGGGCAAGTGGGCGGTGAACTGGCCCGGGCTGGTGGCGTCCTGGGCGACGCGGTGGACGGTGTGCAGGAGGCCGGCAGCTCCGTGGCACAGTCCGGCGTCGCTGATCCGGGCGAGCTGGGCGGGGTCGGTGATGCATCGCAGCAGGGCGTGCTCGGCGGCGCGCTTGCGGTGGGCGTCGCCGAGGGCGATGGCGGCGAGTTGCTGGGCGCGGGCCTGGCCAGGGACGCCGTAGCACCAGCTGGGCCGGGGCGGGCCAGCCTGGATGACCGCGCCGAGGCGGTGTTCGTCGGCGGTGACCCATTGCGGCCACCAGGGCCCGGACGGGCCGCTCTGCCGCAGGTTGTCGAGCCACTGGAGGATGCGCAGGATGGCGTCGGTGTGGCCTTCGACGAGGGCTCCGGCGCGTTTGGCGAGGGCGAGGAGGGCGAGGGGTCCGGTGATGCCGTGGGCGAGACCGAGGTTGCCGTGACCGTGGGGGAAGGCGGCGGAGGTGCGTCCCGCCGGGTCGTAGCGGACCCACCAGCCGGGCAGGTCGGTGCCGGGCAGCGGTTCGGTGAGGCGGACGAGGTAGGCGAGGACGTCGTGCAGGGTGTCGCCGCGCGGGTCGCGCTTGAGCAGGTGGGCGCCGAGGCCGGTCAGTCCGTACAGCAGGTCGTACTCGGCGGCGCGGGTGAACTCTCCGGCGTCGATGCGGGCGTGAGCCTGTTCCAGGCGGCGGTGCACGAGCTTGTCGACCGTCGCGTCCAGGGTGCGCAGCGTCTTCGCGTAGCGCTCGCTGCCGTCGGCGGCGGTGTGGAGGGTGAAGGCGAGGGCGGGTGCGCCGATGAACAGGCCGGCGTCGTCGGAGCCGATGAGGGCTTGGCGGCAGATGCCGGTCAGCCAGTCGTGGACGGTGTTCCAGCGGGTGTGGTCGAGGGCGGCGCGTTCGGCGTGGAGCAGGGTGATGCCGACGGCGCCGGAGGCGAGGGACTGGGCGGCGTGTGCGCCGGTGGGGTCGCACGGCGCGGCAGCGGTGGCGGGGGTCATCGGGGGCGGTGTCCTCGGTGTCGGTGGGTGAGGGCGAGCGCGGTGGCGCGGGCGAGACGCTGGCAGGCATGTTCGCTGTCCTGGTCGATCCCGGCGGCACGGATGTGGTGCATGTGCAGGAGCGAGGCGAGGACGGAGTCCGGGTCGGGGCCGGGGCGGGCACGCAGGCTCTCCTGGTAGGCGCGCAGGGCGGCGCGGCGACGGGCCCAGGCATGGGTGATATCGGTTCCGGTCTCGGCACGCAGCCCGGCCCAGGTGTCGGCCGGGTCGGCGAGGCGCAGCGTCTGCGCGAGAACGGCCCGGTCGAGGGCCGGCGCGCCGGTGGTGCGGGTGATGCGCTCGGCCAGCCGGGCCGCCCCGGTCACGGCGTCGCCGGTGAACGCGGCGGCGATGTCGAGGAGGCTGACGGCTGTCAGGGCCTGCCGGTCCAGGCGGCCCGGTCCGGTGTGGCGCTGCTGGGCGAGGGCGGCGGCCGAATCGGCGACGAAGACGGATTCGGCCAGCTCCAGCAGGGGGCCTCTGCCGTAGCGCCCGGTCTCCGGCTGGTAGGTGTCCCACTGAAGGCGCCCGGTGGCCAGGCCTGCGGCGCGCAGGCCGCGGGTCCAGGCCGCGAGCTGCCGGGCGAGGTCTTCGAACGGGCCGCTTCGGCGGATGCGCAGGCGCAGGTGCGGGTCCGGGTCGCGGTAGGGGACGAACCAGCAGTCCGGTTGCCCGAGCGCGGCGAGGAGTTCGGGCAGGCGGGTCAGGATCGCGCCGTGCCGGGCCGGTTGGGCGTAGACCTTCGCGAATGCCCATCGTGTCTGCGGGTCGGCCGGGTGCTCGCCGGGCGACGCCGCGCCGCAGGCCGCCAGGTCGGCCACCGGTGGTCGGTGAGTTTCCTGGAGGGAGACGAGCGGCAGGATGATCTCCACGGCGCGGCCGTTCGCCCATCCGAGGTCCGACGGGCCGGGGGCCTGCCGCAGGACCGCCGTGCCGCTGCGGCTCAGGTGGGCGCGCAGCAGCTGCCGTTGTGGGCGCTGGTCGAGGTCGAGCCGCAGGCGTTGGTCACCGTCGCCGAGGTCGACGTGCGCGGGGATCCGCAGGCGGTGCCGCACCGCGTCGAAGGCCCGCTCCCACTCCGCCGGGCTCTGGCCTCGGGCGGGCAGGCCGCCGACGTTGAGCCGCCACCGGGCCGGGGCCAGGGTGACGCGTCCGTGCCGGACCGCGGGCAGCAAGGGCAGGGCCTCGGCGAGAGGCCCCCAGGCGAACGGGGCGAGGACGGCGGCGCGGGCGTGGGACAGCTCGGTGAGGAACCGGGCGAGCGGGTGGGTGAAGTTCACCGCCTCCACGGCGTTGAACACCGACGGCTCGATCACCTGGCCGCTGGTGCGGGAGAGCAGGCGCATCCGCCGGGCGTCGGCGGTGACCAGCAGGTCCCGCAGCGGCAGCGTCCCGGGCTCGTGCTCGGCGACGGCGATCACGTCGTCCAGGACCCGCGGTGCGCGGGCGACGTTCTCGGTGCCGGTCCACAGCGGCGGGCAGGAGACCTGGGCTCGGCGGGCGCCTGCGCTCAGGGTGGGGGCGCCGCGCAGCCCGGCCGCGAGGCGGCGCAAGTCGGCGTGGGGCAGGTGGAGGAACCGGCCGATGGTCGTCCCGGCGCCCTGCGACAGGCCGGTGACCACGAGCTGGAAGGCGCGGTCGTTGAGGTGCTGCCGGCTGGCGGCGTGGATCTGGACGCACAGGTCGAGGTGGGGCGGCAGGTCGTCGGCTCGTTCCGTGCCCAGGCCGGGAAGCAGTTCGGCGAGGTCGACGGTGTTCACCGCGTCGAGGGCGGCGAGCTGCGCGGCCTCCACCAGCGTCCTGTCGCGGGCCGTGATCGGCGCGGGTGGCAGTTCGAGGGAGCTGGTGCGGTACCCGGCCGGGAAGCCCAGCCCGGTATCGGGGTTCACCAGGTCCAGCAGCGGCACGAGAGCGCCGATGCCGTACCGCTCCAGGAACCGAAGGTGGTAATCCCGCCAGGTCGGGGAGCCGGTCGGGTGGGGGCTCGCCCGGGCGAGTAGGCGGGCGGCGGTCTCTGCTTCGCGGGCCACCGTGTGCGGGATGATCAGGTCGGCGCCAAGCTGGAGGTCGACAGCGAGAGCGGGCCGGTCGGCTCCGCCGGTCAGCCTCCGCAGGCGCACGCGCTCCTCGCGCTGCCCGCGGCTGGGGGCCAGGTTGTGCACGACGATCCGGCGGTCGACCTCGCCGAGCAGCTGGACGAGCCCGCCAACCGTGGGAATCGACTCGGCCCCGGCTTCGGTGAGCCGGTCCAAGACGTGGTCCAGCGGGTCGCGTCCGGTCATCGGGGGCCGCAGGGCAGTGGTCAGGACGCCGTGGTGGACGAGCTGCGCGAGCATCCGGTGAGCCTGGTCGGGGCTGGCGCCGGGGTGGGCGTCGAGTACGCGCTTGGCCAGGTGGTCGAGACGGATCGGTTGGTGGGCGGCGTCGACCGCGGTTCGGACGGGGCCGGTGCGACGCAGGGCGACCTCGGCGGGTGCCCCGGCGGGCTGCCGGCGGTCGGGGCGGCGGAGCGGCACCACCAGGTGGTCTCCGCGCACCGTGCAGGTCTGCTCGGTGGTCACCGGCAGGCGCAGCAGCAGCTCCGGGTCGTGCTCGAGCCGATCCAGCACATCGGCGAGCCACCGGGCGTCCGGCCGGGCGATCGCGTGGTGGTCAGAATCCCAGGTACCTTCCAGCTCGGGGCCGATCCGGACCGGGGCGACGCCGGCGAACAGGCCGAAGGGCGTGGCTCGGTGGCGCTGGCGCAGCAGGTAGCGGACCAGGCTCTCGCCGATCTTCCGGACGGCACGCGGGGAGCGCACGCGGCCGTCGATGGCGTCGTCCACCCGTGCGGCGTAGGCGGGGTTGGCCAGTTGGACGGCTTCGGCGAGCTGCGGATCGGCCCAGGCGTCGGCAAGCCAGGATCGCCACGCCTCCACCGAGAGCGGGCCGTCCTCCAGGTCGGGCCACGGCCCGATCCTGGGGGTGTCGCTGTGTGCGGCGGCGCGTAAGAGCGCCACGTCCAGGGCCTGGTACATACGCGTCTCCAGTTCGGGTCCGGTGGGGTCGAGCCCGTACCCGGGCCGGGACCGTGCGGGGCCCCGGCCCGGGTACGGGTGTGGGTCAGGCGATGCAGCCGCTGTTGGAACAGGCGGACTGGCAGGTCTTGCCGCAGCCGTCGTCGGTGCTGCTCATCAGCTCGCCGATGACCGGGCCCTGCGCGACGATGGTGATGTCCAGCTCGAAGCCGGTGTCCGTGTCCGTGTCCATTTCCATGTGCGTCCTCCTTGGGGATCTGATGGATGGGTTCGATGGTGCGTCACCTGGCGGCCGGGCGGCAGCTATGCCTTCTCGGGCCAGGAGATCGTGATGCGGGTGTGGGTCTTGTCGACCACGCGGCCCGCGGACAGCCGACCGTCGGGCGCTCCGGCCGGGTGGACCTCGAAGTGGGCCCCGGGTCCGCCCCGGTGCTCCCGGTCCCAGGTACGGATCTCGTCGACGAGGTGGGCGGCGGCAGCGGCGGCAGCCGGGCCGTGTCCGTAGGCGCCGAGTTCGAAGCGGGTCCGGGTCTCGTCGGCGGGCCGGACGGTGCGGTAGGCGAAGGTGCCGCCGACCGCGAGCGTGGCCACGCCCAGCGGGGACGCAGACGCGACGATGCCCTTGTCTCGCGCAGCCGGTGTCGCGGTGAGCCTGGTGTGGCCGTCCAGCGCGGTGGCCAGCCACAGGTCCAGATCGTCGATCGGCTCCTCGCCGCCGACCGTCACCCCCGACCACAGCTCCTGTCGGGGCGAGGCCAGCGCCGCGCGCAGGGCGTCGACGTCCACCTGGTCGCCGTCGTCCAGCCGCAGCCCGACCTCCTCGCCCGGCACATCGTGCAGCAGCACCAAGCGCTCGCGGTTCTCCTCCGCGCCCTGCATCGGCACGAACCCGCACAACTCGTACCCGGTGCTCACCAGGTGGCCGCCGTCGCGGACCAGGACGATCGAACGCATCAGGCCGCGCACACGCAGCGGCACGACGATCCGCCCGCCCGGGGCGAGCTGCTCCAGCCACGCCGGCGGCACGTCCGGCGCCCCCACGGTGACCACGATCAGGTCGAACGGGCCGTGCTCCGGGACACCGAACGCGCCGTCGGCGGTGACGACCCGCACATGCGCGTACCCGGCGTCATCGAGCATCCGGCGGGCCCGGCCGGTAACCTCCGGGTCGATGTCCATGGTGGTGACCGCACCATCGGGGGCGACGAGTTCGGCGAGATAGGCGGCGAACATCCCGCCGGAGCCGATCTCCAGGACGTTCTCACCGGGCCGCGGATCGGCCTGTTCCAGCATGAACGCCTGGACGTCTGCGGCCGAGACCGAGCTGATCGCGAGCCCGTCCCGGTCCCGCTTGGTCACCACGGGCCGCTCCGGGTCGTAGGCGTCGACGGGCTGCGCCTCGGGGGCGAAGTGCTCGCGCGGCACGCGGGCCATGACCTCGGCGACGCGCTCGGTGCGGATCGTCCCGTCCTCGCGCAACGTCTTGACCATGGCGGCGCGCAGGGTCTCCGGGGTGCCGGAGGCGGGTTCGGTGTTCACGACGGTCTCTCCTTGGGGTTGGTACGCGTCGGCTTCGACGAGCCGGCTGTTGTCCGCGGGTGGCGAGGAGTCTTCTCAGCTAGATGACGGGCAGTACGGGCCCCATCTGGGCTGCCAGGTAGGCGAGTTCGAGGGCACGCATGTGGTGGATGACATCTTCGAGCTCGTAGCTGAGCGGCTGCCGGCGCAGGCCTGTGCCCGTCGGCCCCTTCGGTTCTACGGCGGCGGGTTGCGCTCGACACGGGGGACGGACGGGGCCGTGGTGATGGAGCCGTAGCGCCCGCAGGTGGTTGCGGCCGGGAATCCGGTACCACTCGCACAGTTCCTCGGCGGTCGCACCCGCGTAGTACGAGCTGAGGATCGCGATCCCATGCTGCCGCCAGTCCTGCGGGGTGTCGTTGCGCGGCCCGGTGCCAGCCTCGGCCTCCGCGTTGCTCGGTCGGCGCGGGCTGAGTGCCATCGTCCGTCAGATCCCTTTCTGCTTCGAGCCCTTGGCCGGGCGGCGTGTAACCGCAGGCCTGTGTCTGGTGTCGGAGCCGACCGCCCTCAGGGGGTGCACACGCCCGCCGGAGCTTGCGCCCAGTTCGGGAACGGTCGGCTTGCGGATCGGCGGCGAGGACAGCCGATCCGCCCCGGCCCGGCCGGTCTCCAGGGCCGCTCGCGGGTGAAGACGCCCGGGGCGGTGGGGCGTTCCGCCTCGGCCCGGGTGGGCACCGACCGGGAAGTAGGCGGCGTGGTGGTGCTGCCAGCCGACAGTGCTCATGGCCCGTCTGATCGCGGTTTTCACGGAGTGTGCCTCGGCGTATCGTCAGCGGCAAGAAGGACCCTTGCCCACACGTTCTTGGTCGTGGCGGTCGTTACCACGCCCATGTCGTCCGCTAGTTCGCGGACGAGGATCAGTCCCCGGCCACACTCGCCGCGGGCGACCGGAGTTTCCGGCAGCGGCAGGTCCGGGCGGTAGTCCAGAATCTCGATCCGGCAGTCGCCGTCGACTTCCTGGAGTTCCAGGCCGACGCGGCGGCGGGGGTCGCCGGCGTGCCGGACGACGTTTGTCACCAGCTCCGAGGCGATGAGGACCAGCTCGGATGCCCGGTCGTTGTCCCATCCCCACCCTCTGAGCACTGAGCGCACCTTTCGGCGTGCCGTGGAGGCCGCGGCCGGCACTGCCGTCAGCGTGGTTTCCCAGTGGTGGAGAGATCGCGGCTGTTTGACGGCCACCATGTGCATCGCTCCCGTCATCAGGAGCGTCTTGACGCCCCGTTACAGTTCGCTTACGGGGATCAACCATGGACTGAGGTGCGGAGACAGAACCACCTCCGAAGCAGGGACACTTGGTCCTCGTTCGGGTGAGGTCAGGGACAAACTGCGGACAGTTCGTGGACACTTCCGCATCACCTGTGTGACCACCGTCCCGGTGGTGGTAGGCAAGGGGATGAAGTAGTTCGCAGCTGGGGCTGCGGCCCCGAAGGGACCGCGACGCGATGAACACTGTGTTCGATGCCTTAGTCACCGAGGCCCGCATGGATTTCCGCAGCTTCCTGGCCGAGTACGGACGGGTCGCGGCGCTCCTCTACGAGCGGACCGGGGATATCGCCTTCAGAAACGTCGTTCTGACGGACAAGAGCTTCACTCGGTGGCGTGCCGGACAAGTCGCCCGGCCTCACCACCCGGCACCCGCAATCCTCGAGCGGATGTACGGCAAACCCGTCGACGAGCTCTTCGCGCCCTGCACCGACGAGCAGGCACAGGTATTGCGCGCAGTACCCACTCCAGTGCTCGATGAGAGAGAACTCGCAATGACCGCACGAGATGCCCGCGCCCACGCCGCTGACGCGGCCTCACAGTTGCTTCCCGACCTCAGCCTCGACCAACTCGAGGACGACCTGGTACGCCTGGTCCGAGCAAACACCACCACCCCTCCCCACGAGATCTTCATGGCGGCCAAGGAACTGCTCGGCCTTGCCACCGTGATGCTCGACCGTACGCAGCTGTTGTCCCAACGAGGCCGCCTCTTCGTCGTCGCCGGCCAGGCATCGGCGCTCCTGGGTGCCTGCGCGTTCGATCTCGGCTCGATGCCGACCGCAGTTGAACTGATGCGCGCCTCCGCCCTGTACGGCCAGGTGGCGGAGCACGGGCCGCTCCAGGCGTACGCCCATGGCTACCTCGCCCTGTTGTACTACTGGGGCGGCAACCCCGCCCAGGCGGTTCGCCAGATCGAGCGTGCCCATTCGTTCCGAGGGGTCGGTGCCACGGGCCAGGCGAGGCTGGCGGCGATCGCTGCCCGCTCCTATGCGCACCTTGGCCGGGCCGAGGAGGCCCACGCAGCAATAAATCGGAGCTTGGCCGATCGCGGCCCCGCCGTGGACGATCTTCACGATGGGATCGCAGGTGAGTTCGATTTCAGCGTGGAACGCGTCGCCATGAGCAACAGCGCGACCCTGCTTCTCTTGCGGGACGGGGTCGGTGCGGAGGCCTCCGCCCGGCGGTCACTCGAACTGATCGCTTCCCAGTCCTCGGCCTCCACACCGCTCGCGGTTGCCCCGCAAGCCGGCGCGGACCTGGCGACGGCCCTGCTGATGCGGCGTGACCTGGATGGCGCCGCTGAGGCCATGCGTCCCGTACTGAGTCTGCCGAGGGAGTGGCGCGGGGCTGGCCTTGTAGGCCGGGTGAGCGCAGTCCGGGCGGAGCTGGCCTCGCCGAGCTTCCGCGACGCCCTAGTCGCGCGGGACCTCGCCGAGCAGATCGACGACTTTACGCTGGTCGCCGTACCGCGCACCCTCGGGCCCGGCGCGGTGCGGCTCGCCATCGACGGAGGGATCAGCTAGCGGGCACTCTCCAGAATGGCGCGCTCCCTGTCCGGGGCAATACCATGCTCGTCCCACCGCTGATGCGGAACGGGCATGTTGCCCTGGAGGAGCCAAGACCACGTGTCCGCGACGGTTTCCGCCAGCGGCCGGCGGGGGAAGCCGGCCGCGATCGCCGACGACGAGTCGATGGCCCACACGCCTGGGGGTGTCCGCCAGAGCGGGATCTCTGTCCACTGGCGCAGACCGCTGCGGAGCAGTACCTCATCGGTGACCCACACCAGCTCGCCTGAGCTGCCGGTCACGTCCATGCATGCTTGGAGGAAGCCGCCCATCGTCTCACAGCCCACCGGTGCGGTGACGTTGTGAACCTGATGCCCGACACGCTGGGACTGATCGAGCGCAAAGGCCGCCACATCCCGCACATCAACTGGCTGGATCGACTTCGCCGGATCGCCCGGCGCGAGGATGCGGCCTCCTCGCTCGGCCCTGCGTAGCCACCACGGCAGCCTGCCAACATACTCGCCGGGCCCGAGGATGACGCCCGGCCTGAGCAGACTCGTACGGGTGAGGCCAAATGCTTCGGTCACTGCCCGCTCGGCGCCGGCCTTCTGCCGTCCGTAGTACGTGTCTGGGCCTGTCCACCCCTCTGGTAGCTGCCCGTACTCCGGTCCGGCGTCCGCCGGGGCATCCAGCACCGGCGAGTCCACGGTCAGAGGCTCGGTGGGCCAGCCCTCGTAGACGGACACCGTGGAGACGTAGACGTATCGGCTGACGACCGGCTCCAGGGCCCGGGTGCCACCCAGCACGACGCGGGGCGACAGCTCGGAGGCGGAGGTGTCGATCACGGCGTCCCACGGTCCGTGCTCGGCCAATCGCGCCATGTCCTCCGACCGCTTCCGGTCGCCGTGCACCGCGACCGCTCCGGGCACCGGGATACCGGACAGACCGCGCGTGAACGTGGTCACCTCCCAACCTCGTTCCAGCGCGCCACTCACGACCGCCCGGCCCAGGAACCAGCCACCGCCCAGTACGAGAATCCTCATGCGGGCGATCCTGCCAGCCCGCCGCCTTCGCGCACAGCCGCCCGCAGAATCGGGACCCCTATCGGTCGCGGAGCAGGTCGAGGTACCGGTCAACGTCCTGCTGCTCCAAGTCGTCCTGGATGGAGCGCACCACGGCCAGAACACGGGCCTCCACCGTCTCGGGTTCGACTCCTCCGAATCCGCTACCGTCGTGCAGCTCGATCCACAGCTGGTCTCCGGGGAGCCTGCTCAGTGCCTTGCCAGTGACACGGCCTCCCGCCGCACTCGGCGGCACCGCACTGCCGTCCTTGAAGTCCACCTCGTCCAAGTGCTCAAGGGCGTCACGGATGTTCTTCAGCAGCTCGTCTTCTGCCACCGGGTCCTGGCCGCGCTCGCTCCGGAGCCGGCCCTCCCATCGCTCAAGTTGGTGGGTCGCCCAGACGAGCATGTGTTCCTCGGCCCACTGCTCGCGGAAGTTGGCTTCGAGCTCCTCCGTCGTCGGACTCCAGTCCTCCATAGACCGCAGCCGGAAGCTGGAAACCGGAAGCCCGCCTCTACGGACGGGGCAGGCTCCTGACTGCGACCGGGGCTAGTCCCAATGCCACTGACTTTGCCGGGGTTGGGAGACCGGCCACCAACTTCAGCTGGCGCGCGTGGCATTGGAGAAGGGACGGCGCGAGGACGGCCCTGACTGCCTCTACTGGGTGGTGGGCGCCGACGGGGCGCCGGGGTGGGCGAGGGAGTCGATCCAGGCGCGGATCGCGGCCACCGTGGTGGCGGCGTCCTCCCGCGCCAGGGAGAGGTGGTCGCCGGGCACCTCGACGCGCTCGTGCGGCAGCGGCCAGGACGTGCGCCAGGAGTCGCCGTCCGCGCGCGCCGCCATCAGCGGGGTCGGCCGCGCGGCGCCGACGAGGAGGGTCGGGGTGTCCACGGGCTCCGGGCGCCAGTCCAGGAAGAGCCCGGTGTAGGCGCCCATGGCCGCGACGGCGGCGTCCTCGTCGCCGGTGGACCCGTCCGCGCACACGTCCACGCCGAGGTGCGGGGCCGGCGGCGCGGCCAGGGCGGTCAGCCAGTCCGTGGAGTGGTTGCCCTGGTGGACGAGATACGTGTCGATCAGCACCTGTCCCAGGGGAGCGGATCCCCTGAGTTCGAGGCGTCGGGTCACGGCGTGCGCGACGGCGCCCCCGGCGGAAGCACCGACCAGGACGACGGGCCGGTTGCCGGCGTGCCGCAGCACCGTCTCGGCCTGGAGGCGGGCGAGCGTCTCCCGGTCGGCCGGAACGGCGTGCCCCGCGCCGATGCCCGGGTGCGGGAACTCCAGGACCTCCAACTCCCCCTCGAAGCAGGCGTGCAGGGCCGCGAACCCGCCGCCCGGGAGGGCGGGGAGCGGGCGGTGGTCGGGGAAGAAGGCCACGACCGGGGAACCGGCGCGGCCCCGGGCCCGGCGCAGCGGCGGCACGGCGTGCTCCGCGGCGTCGTCGGCGCCGAACGTCGCGGCGGCCGAGGACGCCGCGATTACCAGGTGCATCGCGGCCGCCGGTCGGCCCTGCTCGCAGAGAGCGCGGTACAGCGCCGCGAGCGTCTGCGCGGGACGGCCGGTGGGCGGTGCGGGCCGGATGCCGGGGCGCTCACGCGGTGTGCCGTCGGGCAGGTCCTTGAGCAGGCCATCGGGCAGGTCGTCGGGCAGGTCGTCGAGCAGGTCGAGTACGTGACGGGCGAGGTCCTCGATCGCCGGGTGCTCGAACACGACGGCTGCGGGCAGCCGCAGGCGCAGGGCCGTGCTCAGTCGGCTGCGGAACTGGACGGCCGTCAGGGAGTCGAAGCCGAGCTCGGCCAGGGTCCTGCCGGCGGGGAGGTCCTGCGCGCCGGAGTAGCCGAGCACCGCGGCCACGTCGCCGCGCAGCAGTTCCGTGAGCGCGGCCCCGCGCTCCTCGGCGGGCAGCCCGGCCAGCAGCGTGCGCCATGCTCCGGGCTCAGAGCCTTCCCGGGCGCCCGGGGGCGGTTCGGTCGCGCCGCTCTGCGCTTCGGCGGCGGGCCGGCCGTGGCGCGCCAGGTCGCGCAGCGGCGGCGGTAGTTGCCCTGCGGCGGCGCGCAGAGCGGCCCGGTCCAGCAGGACCGGCGCGAGTACGGGGGCTCCCGTCCGCAGCGCCGCGTCGAACAGGGCCAGCCCTTGGGCGGGGGTGAACGCCCGGACCACGTCGTCGGGCCTCGGGTGCCCCACTCCCTCGGTCAACTGGGCCGCCATGCCCGCGTCGTAGCCCCACAAGCCCCACGCCAGCGAGACGGCGGGCAGACCGGCGGCGGCCCGGTGCTGGGCGAGCGCGTCCAGGAACGAGTTCGCCGCGGCGTAGTTGCCCTGGCCCGCCCGGCCCAGTACGCCCGAGACCGAGGAGAACAGGACGAAGGCCGACAGGCCCCGGTCGCGGGTCAACTCGTGCAGGTGCCAGGCCGCGTCCGCCTTCGGCCGCAGGACCGCCGCCAGCCGCTCGGGGGACAGCGCGGCCAGCGCTCCGTCGTCGAGGACCCCGGCGGCGTGCACGACAGCGGTCAGCGGGGGATCGCACTGCTCGATCAGCTCGGCGAGCCGGGCCCGGTCGGCCGCGTCGCACGCGACGATCCTGACCTGCGCGCCCCGCTCCGCCAGACTCGCGCGCAGGGCGTCGGCGCCCGGTGCGTGCGGGCCGCGCCGCCCGGTCAGCAGCAGGTGGCGGACCCCGTACGCGTCGACCAGGTGCCCGGCCAGGTCCGCGCCCAGCGCTCCGGTGCCGCCGGTGATCAGCACCGTGCCGTCCGGGTCGAAGGCGCCGGAGCGGCGGGGCGGGGCGCTCTCGGCCGGCCAGGGCTCGGGCAGGTGGGCCGCCGCCGGGACGGCGACCAGCTGTGGCACCGTCGCCCGCCCGGCGCGCAGGGAGAGTTGGGGCTCGCCGCTGGCGGCCGCCGCGGGCAGCAGGCGCAGGGAGGCGGGATCCTCGTCCACGTCGATCAGGACCACGCACCCCGGCAGCTCCGACTGCGCGGTGCGCACCAGCCCCCAGACCGCAGCTCCCGCCAGGTCCGGCGTGGGTGCGGTGGCGTTCCGCGTCACCACCACGAGCCGCGAGCCCGCGGTGGCCGGATCGTCCTGCCAGTCCTGGAGGACCTTGAGCACCCGCGTGGTCAGCAGGTGGACGTCGGCGAGCGGGTCGCGGTCCGTTTCCGATTCCGAGCCGACGGCGGTGACCGCCAGGTGGCGGGGCGGGGCCGCGCCGTCCGTGGGTGAGGAGGGGCCGTTCGTGGGTGAGGACGGGCCGGCGGCGAGGGGGACGAAGGCGCCGAGGTTCAGCTGGTCCGGCCCGAGGACCGTCCAGCCCGCCGACTGCGGTGCCCCGCTGGGCAGCGCGACGGGGACCCAGTCGGGGCGCAGCAGGGCGCGCTGGGCGATGTCCTGCCCGGGATCGCGGTGCCCGGCCGGAAGTTCCCTGGTGGAGAGGGAGTTGACGCGAGCCACCAGGCGGCCCGCCGGGTCGGTGAGCGTGATCGAGAACGCGCCGTCCTCCGAGGCGGGGCCTGCCTCGCCGACCGGCGCGATCCGCACCCGGACCGTCGACGCCTCGGCGGCGTGCAGGCCCACGCCGCTCCACTGGAACGGCACCCGGGCGCCGCCCGCGCCCGCGCCCCCGTCCGGGCCGGCTCCCTGGGTGGACGCGGCGAGCATCGAGGCATGCGCGGCGGCGTCCAGGAGCCCGGGGTGGATGCCGTACCGGCCTGCCTCGGCCGTCCACGGCTCGGGCAACCGGACCTCCGCGAACACCTCCGCACCCCGCCGCCACAGCGCGCGCACGCCGCGGAAGGCGGGCCCGTAGGCCAGACCGCGCTCCGCCGCGGCCTCGTAGGCGGCGGCGGGATCGATCTCCTCGGCGCCGGGCGGCGGCCACTGCGCCAGGCCGTGCCCCTCCGGTGCCGTCCCCGGCTCGGGCGTGCGGGTGAGCAGGCCGGTGGCGTGCGGCGTCCAGGCGGCCTCGGCGGGTTCCACCGGTCGCGCGTGGATCTCGACGGACCGCCGGCCGGAGTCGTCCACCGCCCCCACCACGACCTGGACCCGCACCCCCGAGGCGGGCAGGGCCAGCGGCCGCAGGATCACGAGCTCCTCCAGCGTGCCGCAGTCGGCCGCGTCGCCCGCGCGCACGGCCATCTCGACGAACGCCGTCCCCGGCACGAGCGGCGCCCCACCGACGACGTGGTCGGCGAGCCACGGCTGGGCGCTCGCCGACAGCAGGCCGGAGAGCACCGTGTGCCCGGTGCCCGGCACCTCGAACGGCGGGCCGAGCAGCGGATGCTCGCCGGGGCCCGGGCGGGCCCCCGCCCCGGCCGGGCGCGGCGGGTCCAGCCAGTACCTCCGGCGTTGGAAGGCGTAGGTCGGCAGCTCCACGCGCCGCAGCCCGCGTCGCAGCCCGCGCTCCGCGAACACCGCGGGCCAGTCGACGCCGACGCCGCGCACGTGGAGCCGGGCCACGGCCGCCAGCAGCGTGTCCGGCTCCCGCTCGCCGTGGCGGGCCGCGAAGGCGAACACCGGGCCGCCGCCGCTCTGCGGGGCCGGGCCGCTGTCCTGGACGGCCGGGCACTCCTGCGCGTACGCGGTGAGCACTGGCTGCGGGCCGAGTTCCAGGAAGCCCCCGACACCGTTGGCGCCCAGCCACTCCACGGCCTCGGCGAACCGCACGGGAAGCCGCGCGTGCCGCACCCAGTAGTCCGCGGAGCCCAGTTCCTCGGGCGCCGCCCGAGATCCCGTCACGGTGGAGACCACCGGGATCCGCGGCGGCCGGAACTCCAGCGTCTCGGCGACGCGGCGGAACTCGTCGAGCACCGGGTCCACGAGCGGCGAGTGGAAACCGTGGCCGACCTTGAGCCGCGTGCTGCGGCGGCCGCGGGCCTCGAACCGCGCCGCGACGGCGAGTACCTCGTCCCGCGCGCCGGAGAGCACCACCGCGCGCGGTCCGTTGACCGCGGCGATCGCCACGCGGTCGGCCACGTCCGCGAGTTCGGGCAGGACCTCGTGCTCCGCCGCGTCGAGGGCCACCATCGCCCCGCCGTCGGGCAGCGCCCGCATCAGCCGCCCGCGGGCCGCGACCAGACGGACGGCGTCGGCGAGGTCCAGCACTCCGGCGACGTGCGCGGCCGCCAACTCGCCCACGGAGTGCCCGGCCAGGAAGTCGGCCCGCACGCCCCAGGACTCCACCAGCCGGAAGAGCGCCACCTCGTAGGCGAACAGGGCGGCCTGGGTGAAGTCCGTGCGGTCGAGCAAGGCGTCCGGCGAGCCCGGCTCGGCGCGGATCACCGTGCGCAGCGGCCGGTCGAGTTCGCCGTCCAGCGCGTGGCAGACCTCGTCGAAGGCCTCGGCGAACGCGGGGAACGCCTCCCGCAGCTCCTCGCCCATCCGCGTGCGCTGCGCGCCCTGCCCGGTGAACAGGAAGGCAGTGCGGGTGCGCGGGTCGGCCAGGCGCGTCAACGCCCCGGCGCCGGGCGTGCCGTCGGCGATCGCCCGGAGCCCGGCCAGCATGCGCTTACGGTCCGCGGCCGGCACCATCGCCCGGTGTGTGAGCGCCGACCGCGACACCGCCAGCGAGAAGCCCACGTCCACCGGCGAGAGGCCCGGCCGGGCCTCGACGTGGTCGGCCAGCCGCCGCGCCTGGGCCCGCAGGGCCGCCTCGTCGGCCCCGCCGACCAGCCACGGCACCGCCGCTGGCATCGCGGGCCCCTGCGGCGGGGCGGGTTCCTGCGGCGGCGCGGGTTGCTGGCTCGGGGCGCGGTCGGCGGCGGCCGGCTCCTCGATGATCACGTGCGCGTTGGTGCCGCCGATCCCGAAGGCCGACACACCGGCGCGGCGCGGCCGGCCGGCGGGCGCGGGCCACGGCCGGGCGGCGGTCAGCAGCTCGACCCGGCCCGCGGACCAGTCGACGTGCGGGGTGGGGGCTGCCACGTGCAGGGTCCTGGGCAACTCGCCGTGCCGCATGGCCTGGGCCATCTTGATGATCCCGGCGACTCCGGCGGCGGCCTGGGTGTGTCCGAGGTTGGACTTGACGCTGCCCAGCCACAGCGGGGGGTCCTCCGGCCCCCGGCCCCGGCCGTAGCCGGCGAGCAGCGCCCGCGCCTCGACGGGATCACCGAGCGCGGTGCCCGTCCCGTGCGCCTCCACGGCGTCCACCTCGTGCGCGCGCAGCCCGGCGTCCGCCAGCGCCAGCTGGATCAGGCGCTGCTGGGCGCGGCCGTTGGGCGCGGTCAGGCCGTTGGACGCGCCGTCGGAGTTGACGGCGCTGCCGCGCACCACGGCCAGCACCGGGTGTCCGTTGCGGCGCGCGTCGGACAGCTTCTCCAGCAGCAGCACCCCGGCGCCCTCTGCCCAGGCGGTGCCGTCCGCCGTGGCCGAGAACGACTTGCACCGGCCGTCGGGCGCGAGGGCGCGCTGGCGGCTGAACGCGACCAGCGGGTTGGGCGTCGCCATCACCGTGACGCCGCCGGCCAGCGCCAGCGAGCACGCGCCCGAGCGCAGCGCCTGGGCCGCCTGGTGCACGGCGACCAGCGAGGACGAGCACGCCGTGTCGACGGTGATCGCGGGCCCGCGCAGACCGAACACGTAGGAGAGCCGGCCGGAGGCCACGCTGCCGGCCGAACCCAGGGCGAGGTGGGCCTCCAGTTCGTGCTCGGTGAAGCGGGAGGCGTAATCGCCGTACATCACGCCGAGGAAGACGCCCGTGTCGCTGTCCCGGACGGACGCCGGGTCGATCCCGGCCCGCTCCCACGCCTCCCAGGTGACTTCCAGCAGCAGCCGCTGCTGCGGGTCCATGGCGAGCGCCTCGTGCGGCGAGATGCCGAACAGGCCCGCGTCGAACTCCGTGGCGCTGTGCAGGAATCCGCCACTGCGCGTGTAGCAGGTGCCGATCCGGTCCGGGTCGGGGTCGTAGAGGGCGGCCAGGTCCCAGCCCCGGTCGGTCGGCAGGTCCGAGATCGCGTCCCTGCCCTGCGACACCAACTCCCAGAGCCCTTCGGGGGATTCCACGTCACCGGGGTAGCGGCAGGCCATGGCGACGATCACCACCGGGTCCCGGTCGTACGGCTCCTCCGGCTCGGCGGTCCGCGGTGCGGGCGCGGGTACGGGTGCGGCGGGCGCGGGTACAACAGGTGCGGCGGGTACGGCGGCGAACAGTTCCGTGTGCAGGTGGCGGGCGACGGCGGCCGGGGTGGGGTGGTCGAAGACCAGCGTCGTCGGCAGGCTCAGCCCGGTCGACGCCGCGAGCCGGTCGATCAGCTCGATGGCGCCGAGCGAGGTCAGCCCGAGGTCCGCGAAGGAACTGTCCGCGAAGGAACTGTCCGCGAAGGAGCCGTCCACGAACGAGCGGTCCGTGAACGAGCCGTCCGCGTCGAGCCCGCTCTCCGGCGCGCGGCCGCGGACCCGGGCCGTCTCGGCGCACACCCTCGCGCACAGCGCGCGTTCCTGCTCCTCCCGGGGCAGCGACAGCAGCCCGCGGTCCAGGGAGCCGCCGGCCGGCGCCGGCGCTGCAACCGGGTCGCTGAGCACCGCATGGCGGACGATCTTGCCCGACGGCGTGCGCGGGACGGCCGCGATCTCGCGGACCTCGACGGGAACCTTGTGGTCCGCGAGCTGCGAGCGGCAGACGTCGAGCACCAGCCGCGGGTCCAGGCCCTCCGGGCCGGGCACCACGAAGGCGACCGGGACCTCGCCGAGGACGGCGTGCGGCAGGCCGAGGACCACGGCGTCCCGCACCCCGGGACAGCCTCGCAGGACGTGCTCTACCTCCGTGGGGTGGATGTTCTCGCCGCCCCGGATGATCAGTTCGCTGACCCGGCCGGTGAGGACGAGGTGGCCGTGTTCGGCGCGCCGGCCGAGGTCCCCGGTCCGGTACCAGCCCTCGCGCAGCGCGGCGGCCGTCGCTTCCGGCTGGTCGTGGTAGCCCGTCATGAGATTCGGACCGCTGACCCAGATCTCGCCCTCGCCGCCCGCGAGGACGTCGGCGCCGCTGTCCGGATCGACGACGCGGACCTCGACGCCGGGTACCGGCAGTCCGCAGGACCCGTCGATCCGGGGGCCGTTCGGGCGGGTCACCGCGATCGCGCCGCAGGTCTCGGTGCTGCCGTAGACGTCGAGCAGCGGCGCGCCGAGCGTCTCCTCCACCACCCCGCGCAGCTCGGGCGGACACGGCGCGCCCGCCGTGACACAGAGCCGCAGCCCGGGCCGCGGCGCGGGGAGCGGGGTGTCCCTCGCCGAGGCCATCAACCGGTGGTACGTCGTGGGGACGCCTGCCAGGAGGGTGAACGGCCCGCCGAGGGCGGCGCTCGGGGTGCGCAGCGTGCGCCACAGGTCGCCGGGCGTCAGGACCTCGCCGGACGTCGGCAGTTCGCCGGCGATCGCGGTGCTCGCGCCGACGGCCGTGGTGCCCAGGATCGCGAGGGAGTGCCCGAAGCTGTGGAACAGCGGCAGCGGCCACAGCAGCCGGTCCTCGGGGGAGAGCCCGAAGACCGGCACGTAGCAGGCCGCCACCGACCACAGTGCGCCGCGCTGCGTGGAGAGCACGCCCTTGGGGCGGTGGGTGGTCCCGGAGGTGTAGAGCAGCCAGGCCGGATCGTCGAGCCCCAGGTCGTCGGGGGCCGCGGGCCCGTCGCTCCCGGTCGAGGCTGCGGCCTCGGCCTCGAAGAGGACGGTGCCGTCGGGGGCGTTCGAGGGGATCGGGCCCGCCCCGGTGAGCACGGTGTGCAGGCCACGGTACGCGGCGCCGAGGCGGTGGAGCTGTGTGAGGTGCGCGGGGTCGGTGATGACGGCCGAGGCACCGCTGTCCCGCAGGTAGTAGTCGAGTTCGTCGTCGGAGGACCGGGGATTGAGCAGGACACCGACCGCCCCCGCCCGCAGCACGGCGAGGCAACCCTCCACCAGCTCCACGCAGTTGCCCAGGCAGAGCGCCACCCGATCGCCGCGCCGGACCCCCGCCCGCGCGAGCGACCCGGCCAGCCGCCCGGTCCGCCGCTCCAACTCGGCGTAGCTGACGCCGCGCGAGAAGTCGTGGAACGCGACCCGGTCCGCCGACCGTTCGGCGTGCCTCTTCAACAACTCCGGCAGCGGCCGCACCAGATCGTCATACCGCAGTTCACCACTCACGCCCCAGCTCCGACCTCTCGCCACTCGCGACCCGCTCCCCCGTCGATGTCCTCCGTACCCACCAGCACGCGGGCACAGACCCAGTCCTGCGGACTCGCCGCAGCTGCGCTTGCGGCCGCTGAGGACTGCGGCGCTTCTTCTTCGTCCAGGTGGGCGCGTTCAGGTCGGACTGCCGCCAGGCGGCGAGAGCCTGCATGACCGGCTGTTCCATGAACACCTGGTAGGGCGAGCTGGTGGCGGCGGGTCCGGAATGGCCGCGTTCCCCGTGGTCGACTCGCCCGGCGACATCAACGGTGACGGGAACCCGGACCTGATCACCACCGACACCGCCGGCACCCTGCCCACCGGCACCGGTGGGCGCTGCGTCGGCATCAAGGACAACGCCACCGACCTCGGCACCCAGGTGGTCATCAGCGACTGCGTCGGCGCGACCGGCCAGGTCTGGACGCTCCGCGCCGACGGCACCCTCCACAACCCGACCGCCGACCGCCGACCCGCCGACCCGCCGACCCGCCGACCGCTGCCTCGAACTCCCCAACTGGGCCGACGGCAACGGGACGGCGCTGGGCGTCTGGTCGTGCATCCCCGGCAACGCCAACCAGCGCTGGACCATGTACCCGAACAAGGCCTGATCCCACGACCGTGCCGGGCCCGCGACGCAGCCGACGTCGCGGGCCCCCGCCGTCCCGGAACGACGGGGTGTGGACCCGCGGCCCCTTGACCAGTGTCTACGTATGCGACGGGCACTTGGCCGTTGTTGCTCCGGGGCATGCTCGGAGCATCCCACGTCCCCACGGGCCCTTTTCTTTATTCCGCACGTTTTGCCCGAACCGGCAATCGGCGCGTGTAGGCACCGATGTTGCTGGTTCAAGGTACGGACTGCTTTCGCGTCCGGGTTGAGGCGCGCCGCGAGGCGGGCGGGCCGGGCGGCCCTGGACCTGGACGACGGCGCGGCGCGGCGCGCGGGGAAGGGAGCGTCGGGCGAGCGAGGCGCCGTGGGCGGCGGTGGATGGCTGTCACGTGGTGCCGGTGGTGCCGACGTGGCCCCGAAGTACCGCGGTCGTCTGTGTGCGGCGGGCTGGGGGCGTGGACTGTCAGGAAGGTTCAGGTTTCGGCGTAGCGCCCTGTCCCGGTAGGGGCGGTACGCTGTAGAACTGGCGGGCCCAGCGGCGGTACTCCATGATCGGGCCGTCTCCCCGGCTGAGTCTGGGGTGTTCCACGTACTTCTTGTTGCTCCAGATGTGGAAGTCCTTTGTGACGTCCGTGAGGTAGAACGGCGCTACCGCCTGGGTCAGGATCTGGGACAGGGTTCTGGCTGCCCAATCGGGACAGGCGGAGAACCCGGATGAGCGGACGGACAGCGTGAAGTACGTTTGAACACGAATAGGGTCGATCGGGGTGGCCATGGCCTGGCCCAGGAAATCGGCGCCAAAGCGATCGAGGCGCCCTGTGAGGTGTTGGCACCCGAGGCCGTGTACCACCGCCACGATTTTTGTTTGCACCGACCCGAGGAGAGGGAACGCCCTTTCGAAGGTGACCGGGATGCCGAGGTGGGGTCCATCCGCTTGCAGTGGATTTGCGATCATCGCGTTCTGGAACCCGTGGATGGGCGCGAAGTGCGCAAGGTCGACGGTGTTCTCGAATACATCTTGCGGATGGTCGACCAGGGTGAACGCCCGCCGCGTCGGTGGCGGGAACTCATCCACCGGGAGGGTCGGGACCTGCCAGGTCGGGGCGGAGCCCCCTGCATGGCGCCATACCGAGATGAATCCGTTGACCTCACAGGAAACCCAAGGTTTCAGGGACGCCCGAGGCGGGGTCGACCCGTCGCCGGTCCGGACACATCTCCCCGTCAAGTCATAGGCGAAATGGTGGAAGGGGCAGACGATGTTCTCGCCGTCCACCGAACCCCCGAAGCCGAGATGGGCGCCAAGGTGAGGGCAGTGCGCGTCCACCACTTGCACGGCGCCTGAACGCGTACGATAGGCCACCAGTTCCTCGCCCATGAACTTCCGTCGGATGACCTTTCCACGAGGCAGTTCATCGCTGAAGGCGATGGCGAACCACCCGTCCGGGTAGGGCAGCCGGGGCTGGTGTACCGGGTTCGAGGATTCGTCGATGTCCATCTCGGGCCTTTCTCCATCAGACTGACGGCGGGGGCACTGCTTACCCGCGGCGGATCGTGTTCGCCGTGTCCGCCCCTACGGGCGGCGCCCCGACGGCGCTGAGCCGCTGTTCTGGTTCCCCGGTGGGATTCGTCTGAGCCTTCGGTCAGGCGCGGGGCTTCTTCGATCAGGGCGTCGACGATCCGGTGTTCGGGGACGGTCCGGATGGCGTGGCCTTCGACGAGGACTGGCCTTTGTCGCGTTGCCGCAGGAGACGCCGGGGTCGGCTTCGCGGGCTTCGCCGGGCCGTTGACGACGCAGCCCATGGCGGCGACGCGCAGGGGGTGGGGGAAGTCGTCGAAGGCGGCTTCGACGCGCTGGGCCAGGGTGTGGATGTCGACCTGGAGGCGGCCGCAGCCGGGGCAGGAGACGATCTCCAGCTTGCGGGGGCGCAGTCCCAGGGACTGCAGGATGTGCGCTCCGGCCTTGACCTGGTCGACGGGTGGGGCGGAGAGGGAGACGCGGATGGTGTCGCCGATGCCCTCGGTGAGGAGGACTCCGAAGGCGACGGCGGACTTGATGGAGCCCTGGAGGGCGGTGCCGGCTTCGGTGACGCCGAGGTGGAGGGGGTAGTCGCAGGCCGCTGCGAGGAGGCGGTAGGCGGCGATGACGGTGAGCGGGTCGTGGTGCTTGACGGCGATCTTGATGTCGGTGAAGCCGTGCTCCTCGAAGAGCGAGCACTCCCACAGGGCGGATTCCGCGAGCGCCGCGGGGGTGGCGGAGCCGTGCTTGGCGAGCAGGCGCGGGTCGAGGGAGCCGGCGTTGACGCCGATCCGGATCGGCACGTTCGCTGCCTGGGCGGCGTGGGCGATCTCGCGGACCTTGTCGTCGAACTTTCGGATGTTGCCGGGGTTGACGCGCACGGCGGCGCAGCCGGCGTCGATGGCGGCGAAGACGTAGCGGGGCTGGAAGTGGATGTCGGCGATGACGGGCAGCTTCGACTTGGCGACGATGGCGGGCAGGGCGTCGGCGTCGTCCTGGGAGGGGACGGCGACGCGCACGAGGTCGCAGCCGGCGGCGGTGATCTCGGCGATCTGCCGGAGTGTGGCGTCGACGTCGGCGGTCGGGGTGGTGGTCATGGTCTGGACGGAGATGGGTGCGTCGCCGCCCACGGGGACGGTGCCGACGTGGATCTTCCGGCAGTGGCGGCGTGTTGGGGTGCGCGGCGACGGTTGGGGAAGCCCCAGATCGGTCGAGGCCATGGTCGCTCCTGCGGGCTCGGGCGGGCGGTGCCGGAGGGCGGCGGTGCCGGGTTCAGTGGTTCCACCACCAGGCGATGGAGGGAATGGGCAGGGGGCTGGATTCCAGTCCGGGAGGTTCCTGGCTGACGATGCTGAGGAGTGCGAGGTCGCCGCCGTATCGGGGGTTTCCCGCGTGCCAGTGGATCACGTTGGTGATCATGGTTCCGGTGTCTCGCAGGAACCGGGTCAAAGCGGGGCTGGACCCGATGGCGATGCGGTCCCGAAGGCGCAGGTGGACCACCATGACGCGGTTCCAGAACTCGATGGCCTTCCGGGTGGCGTGCGTGACGTCGAGATCTTGATGCCGCATCAGCGTCATGACGATGTTCTTGTGCGCGTCGCCGCCCCGCAGGTCCTTTTCGATGGAGTAGATGTCGTTGCACCAGGCGAGGAGGATTCCGGCGGACTCGAGCCATGCGCGGGTGGCGGGGGCCTCGAACTCGTGGGCCGGGATCTCCATCCCGTTGTAGATCTCCGATGCCGTGATGTAGGCGGCGAACGCGGTGAGCCACAGGCGCATCACGGGAAGGACCGCGGGCGTTACCTGTCGGCCGGCGAGACGGTGGCAGGTCTCCCACGGGATGGCCATGTGATACGAGGTGTAGCCGGCGGCGAAGCGGGCGTACTGCACGTCGGTGGCACTGTCGCGGAAGTCTTTGATCAGCTCCGCGAAGTGTCGCATGAAGGGGAGGTCGGTCAGGGGCGGTGCGCTCGGATCGTCCACGACGCGCTGCATGGTGCAGCATGCCTCGATGACCTCTTCCAGCGTGGTGAGTTCCTCCAGCCAGTCGTCCACGGCGAAGGCGAGCAGGTACCACTTTCCGCCGAGCTCCAGGCGTTCCTCGATTCCGTCGGGGCTGGAGCAGGCGACGTAAGCGGCGCTTCGGGATCGGAGGAGCGCGTTGCGGGTGTCGGGGTTCGTCGGGATCGGGCAGCTTTCCATCCACCGGGTGGCGCTCTCGTCGATCTCCCGGGCTCGGGGGTGGAGTGAAACCGGGAACGGGCAGTAGAGGGCGGGCGCCTCCGGCTGCGGGTCGGACACCGAGGTGTCAACGGACATGTCGAGGGCCGCCTTTCGGTGGGTAACGGAACCGTGAGCCTTTCCGGGCCCGGGAGGGAGTTGTTCGCAGGTGACGGGTTAGCGGTCGCCTGTGCGGTGCGGACGGCGGTTTCGGGAAGCGGAGCCCCTGAACCGCCTGCCGTCGACGCGTTCCCGCACCGCGGGCTCCCGTCGACGGCGGCATCCGACGTACGCGCCGTCCGGCCGTGTCCGGGTGCGACGTCGAGGAGCGGGGCGTGTTCGCCGCCCGTGTCTCGCCCGGGTCCGGAGCCGTGGGCACACGGCCCCTCCCCTCCCCGGGCCGGTGGTGCGGCAGGGGCCGCGGTCGTGTCAGTGTTCGCGGTGGGTGACCAGGTGGGCGAGGGCGGTGAGTTCGGCGGCGGGCAGGGGCGCGGGGTCGGCGAGGGCGAGGCGGTGGAGGGCGTCGGCGCTGTGGCGTCGGGCGCGGTGCAGGGTCCAGTCCCTGGCACCGCTCTGTTCGATCAGCTTGGCCGCGTGGCGGCATTCCTCCTCGCTGGGGGCCTGTGTTGCGCGGTAGAGGGCGCGCAGGGCCTCGGCTTCCGGGGTGTGGCCGGCCATGGCGGCGGCCACCGGCAGGGAGACCTTGCGCCGTCGCAGGTCCGAGAGGGCGGGTTTGCCGGTGGTCTGTTCGTCGCCCCAGATGCCGAGCAGGTCGTCGGCGCACTGGAAGGCGATGCCCAGGTGTCGGCCGAAGGCCCGCAGATGCTCCGTGCGCTGCGGGTCGGCGCCACCGGCGATGGCGCCCAGCGCGCAAGCGGCGGCGAGGAGTTCGCCGGTCTTGCCCACCGCCACCGCGAGCGCGTGGTCCTCGCTGACGTCGGTGCCGGTCTCCAGGAGCGTGTCGAGGTACTCGCCCTCGATCAGGAGCTGGACGCTTTCCAGGAGTACGGGAATCGTGAGCTCGGCGCGGGGGGCCTGGGTGAGGGTCTGCACGGCGGCGAAGAACAGGGCGTCGCCGGCGAGGATCGCCGCCGGGATCCCCTTGGCCGCCCACAGGGCGGGTCGGTGGCGGCGCATCCGGTCGCGGTCGATGACGTCGTCGTGCAACAGGCTGGCGTTGTGGATCAGTTCCACGGCCACGGCCGCGGGACGGGCGGCCTCCGGGTCGCCGCCGACGGCCCGGCAGGCCAGGAGGGTGAGGGCGGGGCGCAGGGCCTTGCCGTCGCCCTGGTGGTCGAGGTGGGTTCGGTCGTCGGTCCACCAGCCGAAGTGCAGCCCGGCGAGGTGACGGATGTGCGCGGGCAGGCGGTTGACCTGGGTGCGGATCAACGGCCTGACGGTGTGTGCGCTGTACGCCAGGATGTCTTCGCAGTCGCGGGGTTCGTCGGACACCGGGCCTCGCCTTCGGGTGGCAGTGCGTCAGGATCGGGCGAGAGGCGGCGGGCCGGGCCTGAACTCCGGCTGCCTTGAGGAAAGGCCCTGGGCCGAGCGGCGCACGGGGTCCGGGGGGGCGCGGTCGGTCCTTTGGGGCTTGTGCCCCTGGGGCCTTCTGCAAGTTCGTACGACCGCCATCCCTCAGGGGCTCACGTGACAGCACCCAGGCGGAGAAGCCCCCGCTCGCGCTCGAACCCGGGGCGTCTAGTTCCGGGGCTCTTCGACTCCGTCCTGCGGGGAGTAGAACTGCTGGGCCCAGCGCCGGAACTGCATGATCGGGCCGTCCCCTTTCGCGAGCCGCGGATGACTCAGAGGGATCTTGTTCTGCCAGATGTCGAAGTCCCTGCTGGCATCCCAGGCGAACAGGTGAGCGATGCCTGCGCTGGCCAGCGCGTTGGCGGGCCCCGCGAGCCCATGGCGTACGAGCCGCATCGACGCCGCCATGGTGAAGGTGAGCCGCCCGGGGTCGACGGGCGTGGAGAAGACCCAGAAGCGGAAGTGAAGTCCGAGCCTGACGATCTCGACCTCGCTCTGGATGACGCCGAGGCCCTGGGCGATGATCCGACCCGTGGGCGAGAGCAACGAGAACGCCCCGGGCCGGGGGTCAACGCCGCTTCTCTGTACGGTCATTGACACGACTGCGCGGGTCCCGTCGAAGAGTGGTTCGTGGAGGTAGGTCACGGGCACCCCGTGCACCGGACGGAAGTGCCCGAGGTCGAAAGCGTTTTCCAGCACCTCCTGGGGATGGTCCTCCAGGTCCCGGACCACGCAGTACGGAGTGGGGAAGTCCGCCGGCGGCAGAGGCTCGATCTCCCAGGACGGCGCCTGGCCCAGGGCATGGCGCCATACGAAGATGAACCCGTCGATCTCCCGGTGCTCCAGAACCGAGAGCCGGGTCTTCAGCGGGGGCGGCGTTTCGTATCCGGTCTTCACGCACGCCCCGTCGAGGCCGAACTGGAAGTGGTGGAAGGGGCAGCGCAGGTTGTCCCCCTGCACCGTTGCCCCGTGGCCCAGATGAGCCCCCAGGTGAGGGCAGTACGGCCGTACCGCACGCATCGTGCCGCCGGCGGTGCGGTAGAGCACGACGTCCTCACCCATCAGACGGCGGGTGAGGACCTTGCCCGCTTTCAGTTCGTGACTGGCGGCCAGGGCGAACCAGCCATCGGGGTAGGGAAGACGGGGCACAGTCGCCTGCGCCGTCCGCGGTGACGGGTTCCAAGGGGTCACAACGCACCTCGTTCGTCGTTGTGGTGGCGGGCTCCTCTGGGGTGAGGCTGTCCGGGCCGGACCTGGGCGATGCGCGGGGCCATCCGGTGTCGCGGTGGCGGTGCGGGCCCTACCTGGGTCGCGGCACCGGTTCGACTCGGCGGTTGCCGGGCCGGGCACGTCAGGTCCCTGTCGACCGCCCGGGAAGGCGGCCGGTGACGGTTTCTACACCAACAGATGAAGGACCGTCCCGGAACGGCGTGCGGCCCTCGCGTCGGAGCACGGCCCGCTCCGGTTCACGCCCTCGCCCCTCCCCCCTCACGCCTGCCTCCGTGACGCCGCAGGTCGGCGGCTACAGGGACCATTCGGCGGGCCGGGCCGCCCCTGAAGCGCCCTGGCGGGCCGCTGCCGGGCCTGCGGAGCCGGTGGCGACCACCGGGACAGGGGACGGCCCTCGCATCGCCCCACGGTGCAGGCGGCCAGGTGACACCACTCGCCGCCTTCGCGCCACCACACCATGTCGCGGACTTCCTGCGGGTGCCGGGGCGGCGGAAGACGTGTCTCGACCGGCAGAACGGGCGTGTGTACGGCGCCATCGGCGCGGGCGTCCGGGGCTCGTTGCCTCCCGAGCCCCCGCACTCGGGGTTGCCGCCGACGTACGGACTGGCGTGCACTCAAGGGGCTGAACGCTTCCCGCCCGAACGTCGGCCACCGGGACGCAGGATGACGGGCGATCAGGCCTTCTCGCATGCTCGCACCCCAGCAGGGAGGAACACCCCCTCATGAGTGAGCCCCGGCAACTGCGCGGCATCATCCGGTCTCTGCGTACCATCGTCGACGACGTCAAGGAGATCGTCGACGGACTTATCGAACGCGCGGCGGAGCTGGAGTGCAACCTCCGGGATGCCGTCATCGACCTGCTGAAGGAGAACACGGGGAGCGGGCCCACCGGTGACACCCCCGCTCGCCCCGTGGACGAGACGGCGGAACTGGCCGGCCTTCGGGCGGAACTGGCCGGCCTTCGGGCGGAACTGGCCACCCTGCGGGAAGAGCTCACCCGCCTGACCAGGACGTCGCCGGGTACGTGACTGACCCGGAGAACCGCGAAGCCGACGACGGTGACGGTGTGTCCGGTCCGTCGCCGGACGTGGAGCATCGCCTGATCCGGGCGCAGGACGGGATTCTGGCGGACTCGCTCACCGGTCGGCAGGTCGCCTTGGCGGAGCTGGCCGACGATGTATGCAGCGGGCCGCCGGGCCCAGGACGGCGGCGGCGGCGGAGAGTGCACCTACCAGGTCCTGGTCCAGGTCCTCCTGGCCACGCTCGCGTCCGGGCCGGAGGCGGGCGCGCTGCCGGGGGTTGCGGGGCTGCTGTCCGCCGCGGCCCGCGGCAGCTCTACCCGCTGGCCGAACGACGTGGGACACGGACAGGGGGCGAGCGAAGCGGAGTTCGGTAGCCGGGCAGGACCGGCCCGGCCCTCCCCCCTTTTGCTCGACGCGCTGTTCCCGGTATCGGCCCGTACGTGGCCGCCCTGTCTCTGGAGGCTGTGTGTCCGCTCGTGCGCTCTACGTCTCGGGGGTCC
>NZ_JBWKEQ010000072.1:0-27925 GCF_056435365.1 Kitasatospora sp. NPDC043949
GACCCCGGCCATCTCCTCAGGTGTCACACACCACCAACGACACAACCCACCAACAGACACGCCACTACCGCACAAACCTGACCAAGCCCTACTAGGCCGCGATGAGTTTAGCCAGACGCTCGGCTGGGGTTTCCCAGCCGAGCGTTTTGCGTGGGCGGCGGTTGAGCTGGTCGGCGACGGCGGCCAGCTGTTCGGGGGTGTGGACCGACAGGTCGGTGCCCTTCGGGAAGTACTGCCGCAGCAGGCCGTTCCTGTGGCGCGAGGTCCACCGCCAGCTCGCCCCGCACACCGAGCCCATGCCCGGCACCCGCGACGCGTTCGCCCCGGTCGCCCATCGACCCCGCCACGAGTCAGCTGATCGTCCCCGACATCCGGCGCGGCCGAAGCCACAACCCTGCGGCCGCCACCCAGACCGAGCGCCGCTTCGACCTCGTCGACCTCGATCCGTTCGCGTACACGACCCCCGCCAAGATCCGCGCGCTCGTCGACCACCTGGCCGGGATCGAGGATCAGCTGTGCCTCCTTCGCGCCCAGCCGGGGATGCTCACCTGCGGAGCCATGCCCGAGTACCTGTTCCGCCGCACCGGCGGCGTCATCGGCCTGCTACGGCGACTGATCGAGGACGGCTGCACCGAGGCGATGGCCCGCGGCCAGGAGCGGCTGACCACCGAGCTGCTGGACGGCGCCGTCATCCGACCCGAGCAACTCGGCGATCTCGACGCCCTGGCCGGTGAGGTCCCCGCCATCCCGACCGTCACTCGACCGCAGGTTCTGTCCGTACAGGATCGGTACCCACCCGCAGATGGGGCGCTTGGGCATGACATGGTGTGCGTGAAGTCAACAACCGCCACCATCCCTCAAGGAAGAGGTTCTACATGAGCAGCGACGTGAAGTCATCTGAGAACCCGGAGAACACCGAGAGCCCGGAGGCCACGGAGGCTGCCGAGGCCCCCGCGCCAGCCACCCAGGACGACGTCAAGGCCCGGTTCCTCGCCGCTCTGGAGCGCAAGCACGGCGCCAAGTCCGATAGCGCGGCCGGCGGCCCGAGTGGCGACTCGAAGATCCACGGCGCTCACGGCGCGGTGGGCGGCAAGCGCAACTTCCGCCGCAAGAGCGGTGGTTGATGAGTCCGGTTCACGCCGGTGGCCGCCAGGCCTGGTCCTGACCGGGCGGCCGTAGCTGTACGCGACAGGCAAGGTCTTCGTTCGAGTGCGCCGAGTGCGGGGCCTTGCCTGCCGGGGATCGGCAGGGCACGTGGAGAAGGCGGCGCCGGGTGCCGGCCCCGGAGGCCGTCCCGCCGAGCACCGCCGCCCTCCTCTACAGCGCCGCCATCCTGGTGACGGGCACGTCCCTGTGTCTCGCCGCCCTGGTCCCGGCCACCGCACCCGCCGCCCTCGCCCTGCTGCTCCGCGCCGCCCGACACCTGGGGCCCGGGCACGACGCACTCGAGCGTCTGGACAGCGTGACCGTGCTGTTCCTGCTCGGCGCTCGGCCAGTACGAGCGGTTCCTGCGCCAGCCCGGCCGCTGGCTCTACGTGCCGTTGGCGGATTGCCCGTGCCACGATGTGCTTGGGGGCCGGGACAATGTGCAAGCCATGCTCGATGCACTGCCGTCGGCTGCACGCCGTGAACTGAGCCAGATCGTGGCCAGGCTCGACGCAGAGTTCGAGCGTCGCACCTTGCCGGATCCGTATGCGTCCCGATGGTTGACCAGCCCTTGGTGGGACTTGCCGAGCTGCCCCTGGTGGCACCGGCGGTTGACCAAGCCGTAGGCGATTCCGCGAGGCATCGGCCGCTCCCCGCCGCGGGCGGAAGGCCTTCAGCGGCGGGGATGGACGCACGAGAGCAGACTCGCTTGGCGGGGTTCATGGAAGTGACTACTCCGGTGCCGATCACGGTCAACCGACCCAATGTGGCTGGTCAACGCGACACTATGTCGGGTTGACCAGCCGTATTGCTGCTTGGGAACGCTTCCAGCCCTCCGAGCATGCGAGAGGCCGGAAGCGTCGTTGCTAGTCAGGCGGGGTTCGTGGGGCGGGCCAGAGGGAGGGGCGGGTGGCGCCGGCAGGTGTGGGTGTTCAGAGGTCGGCGCGCAGAGCGGGAAGATAGCCGTTTGCCTGGCCGGCGGCGTTGGGGTGGTACGAGCCGGAATTGAGAATGAGGCCGTTGAGGAACGGAGCCGCGTCGCAGAGCTCGTGGCCGGCGAACGGGGTGGCCACGTCCTGGTAGACGAATCCGGCGCACTTGGCGACCTCGCCCTCGATGACGCTGTTGAGCGTGTCGGCCCCTCGGTTGAGCGCGGCACGCTTGGTGGCGCCCATACCGGCGCAGAGGCTGGGGCTGGCCGGGTTGAAGAACCGCGGGTAGCCGGTGACCACGACACGGGCACCGGACGCACGCTCCCGTACCGCGCTGTACACGGCGTCGAGGCGGGCCGGCAGCTGAGTGCGGGCGGTCTGTTCGGCCGTGTCGACGGCGCCGACGCAGGTGTTGTCGCCGCCGAACTGGCAGCTCCGCATGACGTCCTTGAAGTCGACGTCGTTGCCGCCGACGGTCAAGCTGACCAGGGTGGTGGTCGGGCTGAGCGGGGCGAGCTGGGTGGCCGGGACGTCGGTGGTGACGGCTCCGCCGCACGCCTGGAAGCTGAATGAGGCCGGTGCCGTCTGCTGGGCGAACAGGGAGGGGTAGGCGGCCGCGCTGCGGTGGCAGGTGTCGTCGAGATAGCTGTCCACGACGAACCGGTGCCCGCGGCGTAGGAGTCGCCAGGATGGTGGAGGTGGAGCTGGGGCCGGTGGCGACGCGCAGTCCGTCTGCGGGGGCCTGCTTGAGCTGGGCGGGCGTCTCGGCTCAGATCAGGTCGGTGTGGCCGGAGCGCAGCGACTGGTAGCGGCTGTCGGCGTCGGGCAGCACCCGGTAGACGAGCTTGTCGGCGTGGCCCTTGTCGCCCCAGTAGGAGGGGTTGCGGGCGACGGTCACCGAGACGCCCGGCTGGACGCTCTCCACGGTGGACGGGCCGGAGCCGACTGCGGGTGCGTCGCCGGCTGGGGCCTGGAAGACGTAGCCGAGGGAGCGGGTGAACAGGTTGGGGAAGGCCGCGTTCGGAGTCTTGAGGGTGAAGACGACGCTGGTCGGGCTGTTCACCGTCATGCCGCCGATGGTGGCGGCGTCGGTGGCGCAGGAGCACTTGCTCTCCGGCTTGGTCAGCCGGTTGACGTGGTCGGCCACGGCCTGGGCGTCCAGCGGCTTGCCGTCGCTGAACTTCACGCCTTCGCGCAGCTCCAGGGTCCAGGCAGTGGCGTCCGCGTTGGAGGTGAAGGCCTTGGCCAGATACGGCTTCACGGCGCCGTTGTCGCCGGTGACCATCAGCGGGTCGTACAGCGCGTTGGCGAGGACCAGCACGGGGAGCGAGGTCAGTGTGCCGTCGGCCGGGTCGAGCTTGGCGAACGGGTGGTCCAGGCCGACTCTGAGTGTGCTGCCGTCGGTCGCCGGGCCGTCGGCGGCCGGGGCGGCCTGGGCGGAGCCGTCGGACACCGGGTCGTCGGAGGCCGAGCAGGCGCCGGCGGTGAGTGCGAGGGGGACGGTGCAGATGGCCGCTGTCAGAACGTGCTTGTGCCGTTTCATGGTTCCTCGGTCTCCTCGGAGGCGTGCCCGTTCGGCTGCCGTCGCGACCAACCATAGAAAAGTGGCGTCGCTCCACGGCATCGAGACTTGCAGGGCGCAGATCCGGCCCCGCCCCCGGCTTGGACCGGCACCCCGGGCGGTCGGCACGGGGTGCCGGCCGTCCCGGGGCGGGCTCTGCTGGCGAGGCAGGCCCTATCTCAGGCCGTAGTCGTAGCCGCCGGGGAAGGCGACCTGTCCGACGCGCCGCGCGGAGACGGGGTGGACAGGAGATGCCGGCCGGGGCGGGCCCGCAGCCAAAGGCCTCGACCAGGGAGCGCGTGATGCGGAGGTGCGGCCTACCGCGGTTCGGTGCTGTACGGGCTTACGGCCGGCGCATCGGGCGCGGTTCGCCGAAGCGTTCCTCGAACTCGGCGTCGCTCAGGGCCTGGAGCTCCTCTCCGGTGATCCGGCCCGCCAGCAGGTCGGCGAGGAAGACGGGGAGCGGCGCGGCACGCATGGTGTCGGTGATCCCGCCGGACACGGTGTGGACCTCGCTGTCGACGCGACCGTCGGGATGCAGGGTGTAGGTGCGGTAGCCGGGGCCCTGGAAGGTCCGGTTCAGGTGGTCGATGCTGAAGAAGGTCGACGGGCACACGTACACGGGGCGCCCCTCGAACTCGCCGGACAGGTCACCGTGCAGGTGGCCGGCGCCGATCGCGCGAATCTTGGGGAAGTCGCTCATCAGTGCGGTGAGTTCGCGGTAGCTCTGGACGTCCGGGGCGGTCTGGAGCAGCGGCGGCTGGTGAAGCCACACGAAGACGTGTTCCGCCCGGGTGGTGGCCAGGATCGCGCGGGCGCGTTCCTCCTCGACCGGGGTGAGGCCGGGCTGGGCGGGCCGCGTGCACCCGGTCGTCGCGGTCGCGGTAGGTGCCGTCGGCGGCGGCCTCGCGGCCGTGCGCGTTGGTGTCGAGGAACAACATCAGCCAGTTCCCGAGCCGGACAGCGGGCTCCACGTGGACGTTGGGGCGGGGCAGGCAGGCCTGCAGTGTGTCCTGCCGGTCGTGGTTGCCGGCGAGGCAGTAGACCGGGGTGGGGAGTGCGTCCAGGACCTCGCCCATCCGCTCGTACGCGACCGGCTCGCCGATGTCCGTCAGGTCTCCGGTGGCGACCACCAGCGCGGCGTCCGTGATCGCCTGCTTCGCGTCCGCGAGGACGGCGGCGAGCCCGTCGTCGGGTTCGTGACCGACGAAGCTCCGGGCCCCGGAGCGTCCCGGAGGTGCAGGTCGGATATCTGGACGATGCCGATGGTTCCGGTGTTCGGAGCGGCCGGGTTCGTGTGTCGCTTCATGCGCCCTCGCTTGGTGAGGAAAGACCACAGGTTCGTCGAAGGACGCTCCCAAGGTAGAGAAGTGGCACGACTGCCAAATGGCATTCATACAAATCTCTACCGGCCGCTGGCTTGCGATGCGGGGCCACGAAATCACTTTGACGACACTGCCTCGCCGCGATGATCACGCCTTTCGCCGGAGGAGATGCGTGCGAAGCACGGACCCGCCTGACTGTCGCTGTCCGGCACGGGCAGTTCCCCGCCTGGCAAACTCACACCAATCCCACACCGATTGCCCAACGGGAAACGATCTTCGGCCGGACGGGAACCGAAGCGGATACGCTTGCAGCCACTGCAGGTCAGCGGATTCTGTCGGTCGGCCATCACACCGCGTACGACACCTCGACGGGAAGCGTCGTACGCTGACCCGTCTCAGCGAAGTTTGACTGAGCGGTGGTTGTCTCGCCGAAGTTTGACCGCCCGGTCCAGTGTCCGACGATGCCCAGGGTGTTGAGGTGCCGGAAGTCGACCCGGTGGCCAAGGCGACGGTATCGCCCTGGCTTCACCTGTCCTGACCAGTGGCGGAACTGAAACGCGGTAGGCGGCAGTTGTCCACGTCAGCACGCACACTTGACGCTCCGTGCGGAGTGGTCACACACGGGGGAGCGCCCGGCAGGCTGTGAGGCGGTCTGCCGGGCGGGGCTCCCCAGGGGATGGAGATGCAGATGACAGGTAGTCAGGTAGCGCGCGGCGCGGTGTTCGGCCTGCTGGCGGACGGTGAGCCACCGGCCCCGGGGTAGAACCCCGGCGGGGAAGGGCTGGCGGGGTTGATCGTCGCGGTCCTGGAGCGGATGGGCTGGACCGCTGGCATGGGAGTGCTGGGAGTGCTGGCCGTCCTCGCCGGGGGCGCGTGGATGTGGGGCCGGGCGCCGAAGGCCACCGGCGAGGAGAGGCACCGGGTCCGATAGGGCGGCGTCGTCCTCGCCAGGCCGAGATCCTGCGGGCGGCGGCCCGGGACCACCGCTCTCCTCGCGCTGCTTCCCGGCTCTGACTGACCTGCGCTGCAGGCCTTCCTACCCTCGTCCACTGGTGATCTCCGAGCGGCACCTGGACAATGGTATGCACCAGGCCCTCCTCTGGGACAGGATGCCGGTCAGCAGCGATCGGCGGGAAACCTGGTCGTGATCGGCCCGCCGGCCCGTCGGCGCTCCAGCCATACCGGCCGTCCCTTGAGTCCGACGATGGCTGGTGTGACGTACAGGAGCCCCGCCTCTTCGCCGGGTTCGGCAGTGTTGTAGGCCGCGGCGACGATCAGGCGCAACACGCTGACGACAGCGCCGTTGGCGTCGGTTCCGCAGCCGCGCGGGTCGAGATGGGCGGCCAGGTCGAGCAGAGCTCCGCGCAGCGTGTCGGTGATCGAGGCGATGGGCGCGCCGTCCAGGGCGCGCGGCCAGGACCGTCGTGAAGACCTGACGTAATGCCAGGAAGCCAAGTGTGGAAGCCCCGACAGATGAGATCCGCGATCGGAACGCGACCGCGATCCCACCGGACAATCGTCCCTTGGGTGAAGGAGGCGGCGTGCGCGGGACCGCGCCCGCCCGTGGGCGTGTCCGTATCCTTGTCATCACTTCAGGGAAACTCTCGTGTTGGAACGGCGAGTTGATGGACAGCCTTCGGCTCCCGGGCGTGAGAGCCCACACATCGGCCCATCCCCGGGGCTCGGTCGGCCCAGCACTCAGGCCGGCGAGGATCCCGCCCTGCGTGATCCGTGTTCCCCTCTGGCTTCGCGTGCCCCTTGCCCCTTGGTCAGTCCGGTCGGCCGATCACGCGCTGGTGTCGAATCCAGTGGCAGAGGTTGACCGGCCACACCAGCAGAACGAACAGGTACGCGGCGGCGAAGACCACGCGCGTAGTGGTGTCCGTGCCGCCGACTCCGTGCAGCGCCATGTCCCGGTGCATCCGCTGCGGCGTGTGCGAGGACCTCCCAACCGGTTCCGACGTACGGCACCAACACGAGCGTGATCATCATGTTCCACCTCCAGGTGCCTTGAAGGAAAGGGCTGGTGCCGCCTGCTCGGTTGGGGTCTTCACTGCCTCGCACGCTCCAGCTCGGTGTGCAGCCGTTGCAGTCCCGTCGCCGTTCGTGCCGCGGACTCGGACAGGTTGACTCGCAGGTACCGGCCGGGGTGAAGAGCCCTCCAGGCGGCGGCGGTGCCGGCGTGGAGGACCGTGGGGTTCAGGCGCAGCCCGTTCACGGCGCACCGGTGGACCCAGTCCAGGAAGTCCGCGTTCTGGAGGTGCAGTTGCGGGAACGCGGAGTACCCGGCGATGGAGACCAGGCCGTCGGTGAAGGCGAGCGGGCTGGCCGGTCCGGTGAGCAGCTCGCTGTTGCTGCGGAAGCGCTGGGCCATGGCGTCCAGGTGGGCGTGTACCTGGTGGGTCACGGCGGTGTCGGGAAGGTTGGGCAGGCCAGGTGCTGCTGCAGTGCGCGGTTGCGGGTGATGATCGCGGCGCCGCGCAGGCCCGGCATCGCGAGGTCCTTCGAGGCGGTCATGATGACCGCGCTGTGGGTGAGGGCGAGTTCCTGCATCCGGGCCTGGATCGCGGCCTCCAGGACGATGGGCTCGTGGTGGGCGCCGAGTTGGAACACGGGATCGAGGAGGGTGAAGTCCGGGCAGCCGTTCGGTCGGGTGAAGAGCGTTCCGGTGACGCCGTTCGGCAGGACTTCGACGAGGGCACTCGGGCGGTCGGGCTGGGCGCCGTTGAGGTGGACGGCGCCGTCGTGGCGGTAGTAGGCCGCGACGGGTGCGCCCCAGCGTGCCGCGGACTGGTCGAAGCCGTAGTAGTTCGGGATCGGCAGGGTGAGGCTGTGGCCGGTGGCCGCGAGGTGACCGATGGTCAGGCTGACGGCTTCGGTGCCGCCCTGGACGAAGGTGATGTCCTGGCGGGTCAGAGGAATTCCGAGCCGGGCCGAGGTGAGTTCGGCGAAGGCCGCCTTGGCTCCTCCGTTGAAGGGATCGGAGTAGCGGGACAGGCTGCTGCGGGCGGCGAGGTTGTGCAGCAGGACGCCGAGGTGGCGTCCGAGATCGGGCGAGGGCGGGTAGAAGTTGCAGCCTTCGCCGATCTCGAACGCGTCCTGGGGGGGGGGATCCGGCGCGCAGGCGGGCGAACGCGGTGAGACACTCGGGCCTGGGCCGGTGCGGGGTTGGTCTGGTGCATGCCCGGCTTTCGCGCGCCTGGTCCGGGGCGCTGGCCGGGCGTCTGCGTTGCAGACGGTGGGAGACCAGCCGATCGGGCGGGTGACGAGGGGACGTTCGGCTGGGCGGGCGGGATTTCCCAGCGCAGTCCCCGGTCTTCGCCATGGTGTTCGAGGACGAGGCGGGCCGCGGCGGGCAGGTCCGGTATGGCGCGGGGGCTGGGGCGCTGGACCCAGATGGCGTTGATACCGGCGGCTTGGGCTCCGGCGATGTCCGCGTGGGGGTTGTCGCCGACCATCCACAGCGGGCCGGGGCCGGCCGCCAGCCGGGCGAGGCGGAATGTCTCCGGGTGGGGCTTCTCGTGGCCGGTGGCGGCCGAGTTGATGGTGGCCGTCAGCCTCGGGGTGACGCCGAGGGCGTGGAGGATGGCGGGCAGCTCGGGGACGTGGTTCGACACGACGATGTGCTGCCACCCGGCGGACCGGAGCACCCCGGTCCGCCGCTATGACAGAATTCCTGGCTGTGACCATTCGATTACTGCTCGCAGACGACCAGGAGATGGTCCGCCGCGGAATGCGGCGGATCCTTGAGAACCAACCGGACATGGAGGTGGTCGGCGAAGCAGCGGACGGCGTCGCCGCGGTCGAAGCGGCGCGCCGGCTCCGGCCGGACGTGGCGCTGGTGGACATCCGGATGCCACGCATGGACGGTCTGGAGGTGGTCCGCCTGATCGCCGGCCCCTCGGCGACGCCTCCGATCAAGGTGGTCGTCGTCACCACCTTCGATCTGGACGAATACGTGTACCCGGCGCTGCGCCACGGCGCCTCCGGATTTCTGCTCAAGCGCTCGGGCCCGACCTTGCTGGTCGAGGCGGTCCGGGCCGCGGTGGCGGGCGATAGTCTGATCAGCCCCTCCATCACGGTCCGGCTGCTCAAGCACGTCACCGGCGTCCGTCCGGGCGGCCCGGCCATGGCCGAGTCGCTGACCGGGCGGGAGACGGAGATCGCGGGGAAGGTGGCCGAGGGGAAGACGAACTCCGACATCGCCGGGGAACTGTTCATCTCGGCGGGCACGGTGAAGACCCACGTGGCGAGCATTCAGCGCAAGCTGGGCGTCAAGAACAGGGTCGGAATCGCCGTGCGCGCCTTCGAGATGGGATACGCGACCGGTCGATTGGCCGAGTGAGGTGTTCCTTCGCACGTCGAGTGCCGAAGTCATCGCGGATCAGGGTGGCCGGTCCGGTGCACATGCGGCACCGAAACGGCGAAAGGCACCCCCATGCACGATCGAACAAACCGAACCCGATTGGACTCACTGACCGGTCTGCGATTCCTCGCGATGATTCCGGTCTTCCTCTTCCACAGTTCGTTGGAGGGAATCTTCGACAACGCCCGGACGGACTGGGACTACCTGAACGCCCTCGGCACCTCCGGGCACGTCGCGGTGTCGTACTTCTTCGTCCTCAGCGGATTCGTGCTGACCTGGTCGTACCGCCCGGCCGACGGCGTCGGCAGGTTCTGGCGCCGGCGGCTGTTCAGAATCTTCCCCAGCCACTGGGTCGCCCTGGTGGCGGTGATCCTGCTGATCGGCCACTACGGCGACCTGACCGACTGGTCAGGACTCGGCGCCCAGGCCCTGCTGCTCCAGGCGTGGGTGCCCGACCCCTCGTACTTCGACGTCGGCAACACCGTCACCTGGTCGCTCTCGGCGGACCTGGCCGTCTACGCGCTCTTCCCACTGCTGTACCGGCTGATCGAGCGGATCCGGCCGGGTCTGCTCTGGCTCTGGGCCGGAGCCTGCGTGCTGGTCACCGTCCTGGTGCCGGTGGTGGCGCAGAACTTCGTCGCGGACGACCGTCCCATGCCGCTCTTCGGGGTGTCGATCGACCAGTACTGGGTGGTGTACTTCTTCCCGCTCACCCGCCTGGCGGAGTGCCTGCTCGGGATGCTGCTGGCGCGGATCGTGCTGACGGGCCGCTGGATCGACTGGATGCGACCGCTCGTGGCGGTGCCGCTGCTCGTGGTCGGCTACGTGATCGGGCAGCAACTGCCGTACCTGTACCGGCTCAGCGCGGCCACGGTGATCCCGATGGGCCTGCTCACGGCCTCTCTCGCCGCCGGGGAGATGGCCGGGCGGCGCATCGTGCTCAACTATGCTGTCCGGTCGTGCCGAAAAGATCTGCCGAACGGCAGATGCCTGACGATCGGTCATCTGTCGGAGGGCGCACTGTTCCCCTGCCGTGCGTAGGCTCGGCCCGTGCAGACCGAACTGATGCCTGATGCGCATCGCCGCCGCACGGTGTGTGCGACGGCGACGGCACTGATCGCGGCTCCGGCGGTGATCGCCCCACCGAGTGCGTGGATCGTGGTCGTGGTCGCCGTCGCGGCGATGGCGACCGCGATCCTGCGCCGGCCGCTGGGTCCGGTCGCCCCGGTCCTGGCGGCCGGCCTGGTCGCGGGGCTCTCGCTCGTCACGGACGCCGTCTATCCCGGACCGCGGGGGTTGGTGCTGCCGTGGCTCCCGGTCGAATTCGCGGCCATGCTGGTGCTGACCTGGCAGGTGATCCGGCGGGCGCCGGTCCGCCAAGTCGCCCTGGTCGGTTCGGCGTTGGCACTCGCCCTGATGGCCCTCCCGCTGCGCTTCACCCTCCGGCTGCCGCAGACGGTCCTCGGGCCGTCGGTGGTCGCCGTCGCCATGGCGACGTTCCCGGTGGCCTGCGCCGTCGGCGTCGGGTTCTACCTGCGGGTCCAGGACGACCAGCGGGCCCGCGCCGTCCAGCGCGCCCGCCGGGAGCAGCGGCTCGACGTGGGCAGGGATCTCCACGACTTCGTCGCCCACGAGCTGACCGGGATCCTGCTGGAGGTCCAGGCCGCCCAGGTCAGCGCCTACGACGAAGAACAGAGCAGAGAGCTCCTGTCCCGCCTGGAGGCGGCCGGCCTGCGGGCGCTGGACTCGATGGACCACACCCTGCAGACGCTGCGCGACCCGGAGGCACCCACGCTCGCCGAACCTCCGCCGACCAAGGTCCACGGCCTCGCCGACCTCCCGGAGCTGGTCGAGCGCTTCCTGGCGTCCGGCACGACCGGCGGCTCCCTCGAACTGGAGCCGGGCCTGGAGGGAGCCGCCCCGCGCGAGATCCAGGACGCGGCCTACCGCGTCGTCCTGGAGGCGCTGACCAACGTCCGCCGGCACGCCCCGAGCGCGGCCCGGCTGGAGGTGGAGGTGGTTCGCGTCCCGGGCCCCGCCCTGCGGGTCACCGTCACCGACAGCGGACGGCAGGGCGGCCCCGGCGGCCTGCTGGCCCGCCGCCCCGGCGGCGGTGGCACCGGCCTGGCCGGCTTGTCCGAGCGGATCGGCGCCCTCGGCGGCGACCTGTCCACCGGCCCGCACGCCCGCGGCTGGCGCGTCCGCGGGGAACTGCCGCTGCGACCCGACCGGACGGGCCGGGGCTGACCGGTCCCGACGGCTCGGAGACCGCCCGCGTACGGCGCGAATATCTGCCGAACGGCAGATGGCAGGCGGCCGCGGATCGGCGAGGATCTCCACCGTGCCCGATCCCAGACTCCCGGAGGTACCGGTGATTTCTCGCCCGAAGGCGACACCCGCCCTGCTCGCTCTCGCCGTGGCCGCCCTCATCCCGTTGACGGGCTGCGCCAAGGCCTCGGACGCCGCGCCCGAGGACAAGGCCTTCGAGTTCAGCGGCAAGTCCCTGAACGTGAAGGCGCACGGCATCCCCACCGACCTCGTCCCGGCCGACCGCAAGGACGTCAAGGTCACCCGCTGGTTCGACAAGGCCAAGGTCGGTGACGCCAAGGAGATCTGGACGCTGGAGGAGGGAACCCTCGAACTCCAGGCGCAGTGCACCGGACTGGCCAACTGCGACGCCAAGTTCCGGGTGGAGGTGCCCCGCGGCGTCGCCGTGACGCGCGATGGCAAGGAGACGGACCTCAAGGGCTGAGGCCGACCGGTCCGACGGGGAAGAGAGAGACGATGCTCGAACTACCGGTGGTTTGTTATACCGGGGAGTAGAGATCAAGTGGGCGGCCGGTGGCGACGGCGTCGATGAGGGCTTGGAGTTCGGGTGGTGGGGGTGCGTTGGTCCGGGCGCGCCAGCAGCGTTGGAGGGTGATCCAGGGGTCGAGCCAGGCCCGGACGGCGCGGATGGCTTTGGGCCAGCAGGCCGGGTGGGGCTGGTGGGGTCGGTGTGGGCCCCTGTAGGATCTCGCGGCTCGTGTCATAGAGCACAGCCCTGACCAGGGAGTTCCTGGGCTGTCTCAGCCCATGTCCGGGTGCTCGTATCTCAGTTCAGTGGCATTTCCTCAGGGTCTGGATCAGCAGCCATCCGTTCCACCCACTCGCGCTGGGTCACTGCTCGCTCGATGCGGCTGACGATGTCCTTCTTGGACGCCGTGTCCAAGGTCTCCGGAAGCTTGTCGAAGGTCTCGGGAAGGACGTCGAGCAGACCCCAGATCTGTTCGCCGGTCCTGACGGTCAGCAGTTGCTGACACCTCCACTGCAGCGGCACCTCGGGACGGTGCCTCAGCCGCTGTATGAGCGTAGGGAACAGGTAGTGCGTCGCCTCTGCGGCGAGGTGCTCTTGAAGCCAGTCGACCGGGAGCCGCTGGCTGAAGCCGTGCATGGCGGCCTCCTGGGCCAGGTCCAGGAGCTGAGCGGTGTCGACGGCTCGGACGGTGCGGGGAAGGGTCGGGGTCATGCCGAGATGATGCCAGGAAGCCTCCGCAGGGCCGAGAGGTCAGCAGGGCCGGGATGCAATCTGCCGACGGGCAGGACCCCAGACTTCCTCGAACTCCTCGGCGGTGAGTTGCTCGGGGTCGTGGCCTTCCCATTCTGAGACGGGCAGCTCGGCTGTGATCCCGAACCTGCCGTCGTACTCATCGAGGCGGCCTGCGTCGTGGGCCTGCTGCCATTCGTCGAGGGAGGCTGCTGCGATCGGGGTCAGCTCCGGCCCTTGGAGTTCGACCTGCCGGGTCACCCAGCCTTCGGCGTCCACCTCGAAGTAGAACCAGACATCTTCCTCGCCCCAGTAGCAGCGCATCCATGTGTTCACGAGCCCATAATGGCGGTGCTTTGCTCTCCAACTGCTGCGGCGTCGAATTCCTGTTGGATGGTCATCCGGAGTACTGGGATGCTCCTGCTGTGACCACAACGACGGGCAATCTGCAGGCCGAGGCCGGATGGGACGGCCCCTATTACCGTGCCCGGGCCGAAGGATTCGAGGCGCTGTTTCTCCCGAGCCCTGATGAGGTGCTCGACGAGGTCTGCAACGTCGATGCTGAGGTCCACCTCCCCGATGGCTCGCGCTGGAGCGCGACGATCTTCACGATGGCTGAGGTCGACCGGTTGATGAAGAGGTGGGAGGAGACGGGAGAAGCGGCAGGTGGTCGATGCTTCTGGAGCTCGGACGGACTGATCGTTAGAGATCCCGGCATCCGAGGCATGGTGAGTGTGATCGCCGAGTTGCTTGCGTCAGGAGAGTTCGAAGGGGCCTTTCATCGCCTGGACGACTCGAAGAGGTGACTTGCCAGCTCGACCGCAATCAGTCGATGGCCGATTCGGGTCGGCTTCCTCCGCGTGATCGGAGCGGGACGCCGAGGATCTTCGCCCAACGTCGCATGTTCGCGGGGCTCATGGCCTTCTCCTGCGCGAGGTCGGCGAGGCTGCGCTGGTGGTGGACGTACTGGTCGTAGAGCCAGGTGCGATCGATGACCGTGCGGGCTGTCCGGTGTCGGCGAAGGGGGATGGCGTACTCGTTCGCGAGCCGGGTCAGGGTGATGCGGTTGAGTCCGAAGCCCTCAGCGATCTCGCCGAGGCTTCGCCGTTCGTCGCAGTAGAGACGTGTCAACTCTTCTCGGGAGAGTGCGGCTTGGGCTGCGGCGATGGCTCGTCCGCGTGCTCGGAACTGGTGAGCGGTCAGCGGTGGAGGCGATGGTGGATGCCGCTGAAGAAGGTGCCGAAGGACTTCGACGGAGGTGGCGAGCTGCTCGGCGATGGTGCTGATGTTGCTCTGCGCCGCCATGACCAGTTCGTGCATCAGCTCGATGTCCACTGCGGCGGGATCAGGGCCGGGCAGGTCGAGGCCGTCCATGAGCGAGGTGGGTGGATGCCAGGTGACCGGCTCGTCCCGGATTCCTTGATCGTCAAGGAATGCCTGGGCGGCGTTGTCCAGTGCGTCGGCGAGGGCGGGGGTGAGGCTGGCCGTGAACTCGTTCAGATATGTGCGTCTTGGAGTGTCCGTGGTGGTGTAGGCGGCCGGGGAGAGATGCGCTGGCATGCCGCTGATCCGTTGGAAGAGCAGGTTGCGGGCGACCTGGTGGCGGTGCTCACGGCCGAGTGGGGCCCCGGTGCGGCGGCAGATCTGTTTCCAGTCGGTGGCGATGAGGAGCTGGTCGTAGTCGATGCGGCGCCTGCGGGCGTAATCGATGGGCGATTCGGGCCACCCCAACCACACCGTGCTGGCCCGAAAACGCCAGGCCTACCTCCGTTGGCGCAACGCCAACAACCGCCACCCCGACGTCCTGGCCGCCCAACGCGCGGAGCGAGCCCGCGTGCGCAGTGAGAAGGGCATCCGCTGGGGCGGACGCTCCCTGGCCACAGCCGCATGACACGACCGAAACGGGCGCAACTGCAACGGCCCGGTCAAGCAGCAAACAGGTGCAGCTTGAACGGCGAACCGTTGGAGTTGGGCGTCCAGCCTTTCGACCGCGCGGCCCGAATGCCTGCGGCGACTTCCCGCGGCAGGACGACCTCAGCCGGCACCATGTCCGGGTTGAGGACGGCCGGCCGTCCGGTTTCCACGACGAGCGTCGTTCCGGGGCGGGTCGCGTCCTCCGCCACGTAGCCCAAGGTGCTGCCTTCGTAGTCGCAGCACAAGTGTTGCCTGCTCACCCGCCAGCGGTACTCGACGCCGTCGACGACGATGCGGCGGGAACCCTTCTTGGCCAATGCCACTGTGTTGCCTTTCAGTCTTTGCGGCTTCTCCCGCATCTGTACGGGCCGCTGTCGGTGGGGGCTGTCGTCGTGGCCTCGTCCGTTCGGGAAGGACGAGGCCACGGGGCGGTTCGTGCTGTCGGCCGGGGCCTGCTGACCTCGGGAACCTCTCGCTACAAGCCAAGGCGGCTGCCGTCAGTCCTCGTCGCCCTCCTCGTCATCGTCATCCTTTTCGAGGCAGAGCGCCGCGAGCCGGGGCAGCCGCCGCCGCATCTCGCCGTCGTCTTCGAAATCCCACTTCTCGCCCATGTCAGGCTCGACGTCCTCGCGCTTCGGCCGCGAGGCCGCCCGGGCCTCCTGCGCGTCGTAGTAGCTGTCCTTGACTCCGGTGACCCGGTCATAGGCTCCCAGCGCCGCGTAGTTGGCATCCTCCTGGAGGAGCGCCTCCTCCAGGTCGTCGACGGAGCCGGAGCTGTCGACCAGGTGGTCGGCGAGGGAGTCCGGCGCGGCCGCCACCCGCTCGAACCACTCCCGGCCGAGGCTGATGAGGCCCGCGCGGAAGTCGATGAAGCCGTCGTCGGAGAACCAGCCGCCGATCAGGTAGGAGGCTGCCCACACGTCCCAGCGGTAGACGGATTCGTGGACCGCGTGGAAGCGCTCGTCATAGTCGAGGATGCGCTCCAACGGCAGTTCGGCCAGGACGTCGGTCAACGCCTCGTCGAAGGGCTTGTATCCGTCGCCGCGCGCGCCGTCTCGATGATGGTCCAGAACTCGTCGGTCTCCATGGCCGGGACTATGCCAGACCCCGCTGACAGGACACCAACGAGCGGGCGGCAGCGACTTGGTGGATGGTGATGGGGAGCTTCATCGGTTCTCCGGGATACGGCGGCTGACGTCGGCGGCGTAGGCGGCCCAGTCTCCGGCGGACGCTTTCTGCCACTGGACGGCGACTTGGATGTGGATGCCGAGCATGCGGGCCAGGATCGCGGCCGGGACCTCTTCGGCGAGGGCGAACAGGGCCGTGGACCGGGCCTGGCCTGGTTGGATTCCGACGGCGATCAGCCGTAGGCCGAGTCGGTCGGCGCTGATGTGTTGGCCTGGGCGTTGACCTGGAAACAGCCAAGGCGTCTGGTTGGCGTGTCCGATCACTGTGTAGGGGCGACGTGTTGCGATCAGGTCGAGGACGAGTGCGGCGAGTGGTTCGGGCAGGATGGTCGGGGAGGTTCCCATCTGGATCGAAACCCGGTCGTTCGCCTCTGTGACCTGATCGACGGTGAGGCTGCTGATCGTGCTGAGCCGTTGGGCGTAGAAGAGTAGGAGTAGTCCGGCGACCCGGTCGGCCGTGGTCAGCGTGGCGTCGTGGAGGAGCTGCGGGCGTCGTCCCACCGGCCCTCGGAGTCGTGGGGGCCGACCGGGCCCTGCCAGCGCTCGGCGCCGAAGGTCAGCCCCTTCGCCAGCCGGTTCTTGGTCGCCCAGCGGATGAAGTGGCCGGTCTGGTCGCGGTAGCTGAGGTCCTCGCCTGCTTTCCACTGGTCCAGGTCAGACTGGGTGCAGGTGGCGAGGGTCAGACCTCTGCCAGCCAGCCAGTCCAGGAAGTTGACTGCGGCGGTGATGTGGCTGCAGACGTTGGCTATCTGCAGGCGGGTGGCGTGGCCGGTGCCGAGGCGGCCCCGGAGGCGTCGTAGGTGGTGCCAGACCTCGTAGCGGTGCAGCATCGCCCGTTCCTCGTGACCGTCACGTGATGCGACGGTCCGGGATGCCCAGCGTTCGAGTTTCACGAGGCGCTCGGACCAGTAGTTCACCCGCGTCGAGCCCCTCGGCTCCGCCGGTACGAACCAGCGCCCTCGTTAGTGGGTATTGACGGCCGATAAACCGTACAGGAGGGCCAGGATGAGTTGGAAGGCTGCGGAGGCCGGGCGCCGCCACCAAAGGCACAGGCCGCCGGTGACCGATGTCGCCGCGAACGCGATGACCAGCCGATGGACAGCAGCACGGGTGCCGCATTGAGGCCCGCCGAGGGCTGCGCAGAATCCGTGCCCAAGCGCGGCCGAAACGACAGCGGCGAACAGGACGACATCCAGCGTCAGCAGACACGTTACGACGACCGGCGTGCTGTTCGAGCGATCCGACCGCTCTGGCCGCCGAAGCCTCGTGCACTCGGGCCGGCGAAGCCTCATGAGTCCCCCCCGGGAAATGTGTGGCAGAGATGACCTTGCTGGCGCAGCACCGAAGACCGTACAGGCCGCGGCCGTTGGGCGCGATCGACCAGCCCCGGCGCCACATCACCCGAACCAGCCCATCCGCCACGAACTCCGCCCCGCAGCCGATCTCCCTCCGGAGCGAACGAGCGCTCCACGGCCCGGTCCCGCCCCTCGCGCCCTCACGGGCGCCCTCAACGATTGGTCAATCCCCATGCACTGCCCTGCCCTTCTTCCGGGAACCCACGCCCCCCGCCCCTTCCCGGGGGCACACCGGCCCGCAAACCCACGCGGAAACGCCTCCAGGAATCGCGAACACGCAGCGCAGACACGGACACGGGATGGGGCGCAGCACCGCGTACGGCGATCCGGCGACATGGAAGAGCTGGCCGCCACCCCACCGTGGGGCGGCCCTCGTCCGCAGAACACCGTGGACGGGCCACCGGACCGGCGGCTGCACTACGTGCGGTCGCGTTGGAGGCAGCTGCCGCTGTTCGAGATGGTCCGTGACCTGCGCGGAGTCCAGCCTGGCACCGCTCTTGGATCCGGAACTGTCCGCCGTCCTGGAAGCGCACGCCGCACGGATCGCGGAGCTGAGAGGCTGGCCTCCGCGCACGCTCGGCTCCGTCCGCAGGGGCATCCGCATCCTCTGCGTGGTTCACGAGATCGGTGAGCCGATCCGAGCGTCCACGATCGCCCAACTCACCCACAATGCGATCCCCTCCAACCACGTCCTGGAGGTCTTCGAGGACCTGGACGTGCTGCTGGACGACCGGCCCGACGCCGTGCAGACCTGGTGCGACGCGCGTCTGGACTTCCTTTCTGCCCGGGATACGGGCCGAGGTCGACGCCTGGGTCGCGGTTTCGCGCAACGGCACCCGGCGCTGGCTCCCTCGCTCCCAGCCCACGGTCGTTACCCAGATGAGGCTGGTCCGGCGGTTCCTGCGCGAGCGGACGTCGACCTACACGACACTGCGTCAGGTCACCCGTGACGACGTCGCCAATTGGCTGGCCGACCGCCCTAACCGACCGCCCTAACCGGGTGCACGAGGCCAGTGCCCTGCGGAGCCTGTTCAACGTGCTGAAGAAGGAACGGCTCGTCTTCGCCAACCCGATGCGAGGGGTGACAACCGGCAAGAACCACGCCGCGGTGCCGATTCCGTTCTCCGATCAGGAAGTCGACGCCGTCGCCCTCGCTGCCCGGCAGGATCCCGCCCTGCGCGTGGTCGTCGCCCTCGCGGGCGTCCACGCACTGCCCGCCCGGCGCATCCGTGCGCTCCAACTGGACGAGGTCGACCTGGCCGGCCGCCGCCTCGACCCGGACGGATTCGACCGGCCGCTGGACGACTACACCGCCGAGGCGATCGCCGACTACCCGGCCTACCGTCGTCGCCGCTGGCCCAACAGCACCAACCCTCACCTGCGGATCCGCCTGGACAGCCAACGGTGCCAACAGCACGCCGCCTGGCTGCCCAGGCCGCGAGGTGCTAAAATGCGCGACAGTGATACTGGACGCCCACCCTCAGGGTGCGGGAACCAGGCGCCACCGCACACCGGAGCACCCCACCGTGGCAGGCCCGGACACCGGAAAACCACCGCCCTCCTCCTGCTCCGTGCCTGGCACGACGGCAACACCTGAGAGCGCCCTGCCCGGCAGTGTCCCGGCGAACCCTCACCGGCAGGCAACCGACTCCCACCCGCCGCGGCCATGCAGGGCCGTGAGAACGCTGCCGCGCCCACGCCCATGCCGAGCGCTGCAGCTGAACCATGTTCCCGCTCCCCGCTCCCCGCTCCCCGCTCCCCGCACCCGGCCGACCGAGCCGCCCACCGCTGCGTGCCACTCACGCCGGGCCCGCCGGGCGCCGCCATACCCTTCGACACCACAGGAGTACCTCATCGTGACGACCACCACCGAACCGTCGACCACCAGGCCGCTGGACGGCCTGATGAAGACAGATCTCCACCAACTCGCCTGCGCCCTGGGCATTCCGCGCGCCGCCCGCCTACGTAAGGGCGAACTCGTTGAGGCGATCACCGCCAAGCGCTCCACCGGCCGGCCGCCGATGCCGACGGCCGGTCCCCGGCCCGCGGACGCCGAAAGCCGCGGCGGCCGGTCCGCACTGCCGTCGCCGCGAACGCGCAGCCGCTCCAACCGGCCGGCGCAGCCGGCCACCACCGTGGAAAGCGACCTCCTCCCAGTCGCCGGTGTGCTGGACATCCGCGAGGGGAGCGCCGTCCTGCGCGCCTCCGGCTACCTCCCCGGGTCCAGCGATGTTCACCTGCCCGCCGGCCAGGTGCGCGCACTGGGCCTGCGGCCCGGCGACGTCCTGACCGGCGCGACCCGCCCGCGTTCGGGCGGTGCCGCCCAGACGCCGCTGGCCCGCATCGACACGGTCAACGGCGACCCCATCGACAGGTCCCAATCCCGGCCCGCCTTCCATGAACTGACGCCGCTGTACCCGCAGGAGCAACTGTGTCTGGAGACCGACCAGCAGCAGCTGACCGGCCGCGTCATCGACCTGGTGGCCCCGATCGGGAAGGGCCAGCGCGGTCTGATCGTGGCGCCGCCGAAGGCCGGCAAGACGATCGTCCTCCAGACGGTCGCGGCGGCGATCGCCCGCAACCACCCCGAGGCGCACCTGATGGTCGTCCTGGTCGACGAGCGTCCGGAGGAGGTCACCGACATGCGGCGCGCGGTCAAGGGCGAGGTCATCGCTTCCACCTTCGACCGGCCCGCCCGTGAGCACATCGCCGTCGCCGAACTCGCAGTCGAACGCGCCAAGCGCCTCGTCGAACTCGGCCACGACGTCGTTGTGCTGCTCGACTCCATCACCCGCCTTGCCCGTGCCTACAACGCCACCGCACCCGCTCACGGACGGACCCTCTCGGGCGGCCTCGACGCCTCGGCACTCCAGCACCCGAAGAGGCTCTTCGGCGCGGCACGAAACATCGAGAACGGCGGCTCGCTGACCATCCTGGCCACCGCCCTCGTCGACACCGGCTCCCGCATGGACGACCTGATCTTCGAGGAGTTCAAGAGCACCGGCAACATGGAGCTCCGCCTCGACCGCCGCCTCGCCGACAAGCGCCTCTTCCCGGCAGTCGACGTCAAGGCCTCCGGCACCCGTCGCGAGGAACTCCTCCTCGGCCCCGCCCGCACGCCCGCGGCGTGGGCCTTGCGCCGGGCCCTGGGCGGCCTCGACGGCCAGCAGGCCACGGAACTGCTCCTGGACCGGCTGAAGCGGACCGCCAGCAACGCCGAGCTCCTTCGCTGACCAGGGACGATCTCAACCTGGTGGACACCGCCCCTCAATCCCCTGAAGCTGCCCACCATAATCAGGAGGAACAAGGAAGGCACGAGCTGCAACAATCAGCATATGACCAACCAGGAAATCCTCTTCGACTGCCGAGGCCACGCGTATCGCAGCGTGCTTGAAGTCGTCCCGTACATCGACGGAACACCGCTCACCGACTTGATCGACCAGTTCGAGACGGACGCTGAGATGCAACCATCGGGAGACGCCTATGGGGGCCTTATCCCGCAGTTCTTCCAGTTCGGCTCGATGGAAGACCATTTCCATGGACGATCCAACGGAGCGACGGGGCCGAAGACTCCCGTGCTCGGCTGTGAATGCGGTGAGTGGGGATGCTGGCCGCTGATGGCCAGCATCACAGTGACTCCTGACCACGTGACCTGGGACTCCTTCGAACAACCTCACCGCAAGACACGCGACTATTCGGGGTCCGGCCCGTTTCAGTTCGACCGCCTTCAATACGCTGACGCCGTGCAGGTTCTGAGCGCAGCACTGGGCTCTGACGAGACGTGAGCAACCCATCTGCCCATCACGGGAAGGAAGAAGTCGTGTTTGACCACGTTATCGGGCTAGGCCCCGAGGAGGCCGCACGCTGGGCAGCGCTGGTCGAACAGTCCCGGCCAGTCCTTGAGAGTGACGGAATGGAGGCTGTCCAGACCCTCCTAGCCGAGCGCGGAATGAGCATCATCCAGGCGATTGCAATCACCCGGGCACTACTTGGGAATGCGGAGACACCGCTTCGAGTCGCCATCGACATCGTGGCCACGAGCAAGGCTCGGCAATAAGTTCAGAGAATCGGCAAGGACTCGACGATCTCGGTCAACTCGGTCCCGCACCAGGGCTTCGGTGTAGTTGACGGACGCCCGGTTTGTGGTGATCTGTTGGCTGGTGGGTGCCCTGAAGGCAGGACAGGCACGGCTTCCAAGATCATGGAGTTCTCGACGCCCCGTGACCTGTCTGGAAGACCGTGCCTGCCGACGCAGCATCTCCGATCCCGCCTGCCCTTGACCAGCTACGCGAGCAGTCCGACGCCGCTCCCGGGGAGGTCCCCTGCCTGCTGGAGCGACTGGCCCAGGTACCTGACCCACGCGATCCGCGCGGTGTGCGGTACACGCTGGCCGTCGTCCTCACCCTGACGGCATGCGCGGTATTGGCCGGGGCGACCTCGCTGCTGGCGGTCGGCGAGTGGATCACGGACGCGCCGCCGTACGTGCTGGAACACCTCGGCGTGCACCCCGACCTGCTGCTGCCCGGTCCGCCGGCCTCGGCTGCTCCCCGCCGTCCGCCGTCCGTGCCCGCTGCTGCGCCTGTGCCCTGTGTCCGTTGCCGGTGTGGCCTGCTGGCCCGTCGCCGGCGGGGCCGTGCCGGTGGGCTGGGTGGATCGATGGGCAGGGCATGGCCTGGGATGTGACGGAGTCGGGCTCGGGGCGGCATCGACGTCCGCAGGGTGAGAAGGCGTCGCGGATCTGTATCTGCGGTATCTGCGGCGAACGGTCGGTGTGCCCGCAGTTGGTCGGACCGCCTCGCCACGTGAAACCCGGTCCGGAGATCCATTACGGCCCGGTGCCTGCCGGACTCCCGGCCGACCAGGAGGCTGCTGTCGGCGTTCGCGTGAAAGTGCACAGCCCGGTACACACGAACGTGCACCACAATGCCCTACTCCCCAGGAACGCGGCCGACCGACGGCTAGATCGTCTGCCGTTGCCGGGACGCGTAGGACCGGCTCTTGTTGCGGTTCCCGCACACCTTCATCGAGCACCAGCGGCGGCTGCGGTTCTTCGACACATCCCAGAAAGCCCAACCGCAGGTGTGCTCTGCGCAGCGCTTGAGTCGGGCAGCATCCCCGGTCGTGACCAGCTCACTCCACGCGATCGCCAGCGTGGCCAGCGGCCCACACTCCGCCGGTAGCTCCGCCGCAGGGGTCAGTGAGCCGCGCACCGTGACCAGCACAGGGTGTTCGGCCAGCACCCGGTCCGCCGCGGCGAGCAGTTCCGCGTCGGGGGTGTCGCCGACATGGGCGCCCAACTCCTCGCGGATGCCTGCGCGAAGGGTCACATAGTTCTCGTGCACTTCAGTGGGGATCTCGCAGGGTGCGTCGAGCAGGCCGCGGTCCTTCAGCCAGTCGGCCAGTCCGGCCGGGGTGGCGATCTCATCATGTGCCTCTTCCACGTCGACCGTGTTGGCGAACGCCTCCACCAGGACGGCTGAGGCCGGTGGCTCCAGCATTGCGGGTCACCTCCTACAGGTTTCCACCACTCTACCGCCTAAACGTTTTACCGGTTGCGCGATGGCGGGGGTGTACGTCAAAGTGATCTCACCGGCTAAAGCGTTAGGTAGTTAGGGGATGGTCATGGTCACAGCGGTGCCTGAACGAACGCAGACCGACAAAAGCCTCGGCACGTCGACACTGGGGCCCTGCGCCCCACCAGACCCTGGTCGCCGCAACACCGCTGTCCTGGTCGGCTTCACCGCCGCGACCAACCTCGCCGACGGCGTGATGAAGATGGCCCTCCCCCTGCTCGCAGCCCAGCTCACCAGCTCTCCCGCCCAGGTCACCGCCGTCTCGTTGACCCTCACGCTGCCCTGGCTGCTTGTCGCCTTGCACATCGGCGTGATCGTCGACCGCTTCGATCGGAGGCGGCTGCTCTGGGGCGCAAATGGGATGCGGCTGGCTGCGATGGGCTGGCTCACCGTCTCAGCCGTTACCGGTGCCCTCACGCTCGGCCAGCTCTTCACCGCCGGGGTGATCCTCGGCGTCGCCGACGTACTGGCCTCGACCTCCGCCTCCGCTCTGGTACCGGCTGCGGTGCCGGCTGCGGGCCGGCAGCGCGCCAACGTCTGGATGGTGGGGGCCGAGACCGTGGGGCAGGAGTTCGCCGGGCCTTTCATCGGCGGGCTGCTGCTGGCCGCCGGGACGGGTCTCGCGCTGGGGCTGATAAGCGCCTCCTACGCGGTCGCTGCTCTGGCCCTGCTCCTGCTGGTGGGCCACTTCCGGGCCGACGGGCCCGCCCCGGACGCGGCTCCCGTCTCGGTCAACAGCCGGATCGCCGAGGGGCTGCGCTTCCTCTGGCGAGACGAGGTGCTGCGCACACTGTCGCTGGTCGTCGGCGTGCTCGCCGCCGTCTGGGGCGCCTGGCTGGCGCTCATGCCGCTCTACACCCAGCAGGCCATGGAACTCGGACCGCAGCAGTACGGCATTGTGCTCAGCGCCCTCGGCATCGGCGGGCTGGCCGGCACGATGGCTGTGACCTGGGTGAACCGGCTGCTCGGTGTTCGCCGGGCGATGTTCGCCGACCTGATCGGCACCGCCGCGATGGTGGCGCTGCCCGCCCTGACCACCAACATCTGGGCAGTGGCGGGCGGTGCCTTCCTCGGCGGTATGGGCGGCACGCTCTGGACGGTCAACTCCCGGACCGTCGCCCAGCGCAAGGTCCCCGACGAGATGCTCGGCCGCTACGACGCGGCGGCTCGGCTCTTCAGCTTCGGCGCCATGCCGCTCGGTGCGGCTCTGGTGGGCCTGCTGGCCGAACTGGGCGGCATGCGGCTGGCCTTCGGGGTGTTCGCGGTAACCACAGCGGCGACGCCGGTGCTGTTCCTCAGGAACGTCACCCGGTCGGCCCTGGAATCCCGTTAGGAACGCACCTTCGGACCTTTCCGCGTTCCCCGCCCGATGCACCGGGCAGATGCGCCCCAAGGCGACACGGGACCCGGAAGGCCCGGAGGCATACCCCAGCCGCCTCCGGGAGAGGGCCCCGTTGATGGTGACGACTGTCCCGGATCCTGACCAGACGGGGGACCCTGGCGCCACAGCACTGGGCCAAAAAGCCGGGATGGCCGTGCACGTTCCGCTGTACCGGCCGGCGCACATTCGGGTGTACGCCGACAGCTGTCGGCGTACACGGGTAAGTGCTCAGGCAGGTACACGTGAATGTGCCCGGCTGGGTGAAGGCAGCCGGGCGGCGGGAGACGCAGGTCGGTGGTCAACAAATTGGGATGACAGGTCTCGACCTGGTCGGCATGATCGGTCAGTTGTTCCGTCATGTCTCACCTCGGAGGTACGCCACGTCCATCCACCGCGAACGAGCCTGGGACCTGCCGTGGTCCGCTGCTGCCCCCGGCCGGAACGCTTTCGACTGGGACGACGACGAGGCGGCGCGGCTGACGGCGCTGGTCGTTCCGATGGCGCCTCCCATCGGTGCCGAGCGGATGGCGGGCTTTCGATTCATCGACGAGGTCACCGTGCTCCTGGTGTCCCGTTATGGCCGGTGGGCCTGCGGCTGGGACCATTCGAACCACCACGGCGGTCCCGTCGAGACCTGGTGCTGCGATTCGCACTCGGTCGGAGAGGCGTCGGAGACCGCCGAACGCGTCGTGACCTGCCTGCTGGAGTGGCGTGACTGGCTGGAGGACATGGCCGAGCGGTTCGAGCAGCTTGCACCCCTTCCCGGTACGGACGCCGAGGACCGCAGCTGGCACCTGGAACGCGCGGTGACCCGCCTGGTCACCGCGGTCGTCAACAGCACCCACGCCGAGTCGTCCTGGTACGGGATCTGCGAGACGACGCTGACCTGGTTCCTTACCTCCACCGGCCTGGGACTGGAAGAGGCGCAGAAGGCGGTGGAAGCCGCGATCGGCGGCCGGTTCAAGAGCCACAGTGCGCCCGCCCCGCCCCTGGTCGACACGGTGGGAGAGGACCTGGCGATTCGCCCGACCGGCCGCGGGTTCTACCGTGAGCGATGACGCGCTGGCCACGTGGTGCAAGGTCAGGGAGCAGGTCGACTGGTCCTCGGCCGCGAGCGTGCGCGCGGCACCGGTGTGCACGGCCGTGGACGGACTCGCCGCCTGGTTCGAGGTCCGGTCCGCCTCCCTGTCCCGCGCCGATGCCTCACAGGGAGAGCCGCTCACCCCGACCCTTCTGGCCGGCTGGCAGAAGCTGGTCCTCGGTGTGAACGAGGTGCGCCTGCGTCAGAGCGACGCCTTCGCCAAGGACGGCCGGGAACGATACGGGCTCACGCCCCACACCTGGCAGGACTTCGCCGCTTGCCTACACCAGAGCGCCGCCCTGTCGGTCCCCCTGCCAGCCCGCGCGGCCAGGGCGTACCTCGGAATCGCCTTCTTCCACCCCTACCCGGACGGCAACGCCGGCCTGGCAGTACTGGTCCTCGCTCACGTCCTGGATACGGAGGGAGTACGCCTGGACGAAGTGGGGCCGCTGCAGACCACCCGCTACGCGGACGACCCGGACGGCGCCCTCGACCTGGCGGCCCTGGTCACCGTACTGATCCGCGCCACTCACCGCCGGGCAACCACGCGGTGAGAGAAGGCTCCCGCCGAACCGGGCAGGTGAGCACGTTCAGCAGTACGCGGCTGAGCACTTACCCGTGTACGCCGACAGGTGGGCCGCGCCTGATGCGTTGTCCCTGGTGGATGCGATGATCGCCGTTGCCAGCGTGAGCACGCTGGTTTCACGACTCGGGGGTGGCTCGTATGGACACGTGGCAAGAGCTTTCAGTGCTGGTGGAGGAGCGGCTGAAGGCGACATCGACCAGTGAACGTGGCGTGTTCGCTGCCGGTGTCGCGGAACGGCTCATGAACTGGCACGAGGCCCTGCCCGAGGACGAGCAGGCGCTGTTCACGGTGAGCCTTCGCCCCCTGTTGAACTCTGTGTGGGAGGGCGTTCTCGGCGACACGACGGCGTTCTCGGCAGTGAACCGCGGTGTCGCCGAGTACATGCTCAGCGAGTACTGCCACAACGACGGTCAGGACGGGCCCGATGATGCGGACGAGTCGGCCGCAACCGCGACGTTGTATGCCGCTCACGCCTATCTGTTCGGCTGCTACGACTTCGCCCATTGGACCAGCCGCCGGGCGGTGGAAGCCGTTGATCAACAGCTGGAGTACCTCGCCGAGCAGGAAGATGACGAGCTCGTCCCTGATTCGGACGAAGCTCTGGCCTCTGAGTTGCAGCGGCAGTTGCGGGATCTCGATCTCATCGCGAACTACTCGAAAGAGCTTCGCTACTCCAGCACGGGACTGCCCGTCGACACCTCGATCCGACTCCGCGTGGAGCTTCGAGCGCCCCTCTCCAACCGGGCGTGAGTGTCCCAGCGGTCGGACCTCCCATCCTCCACGCTGGGCCAAACTCCTACTGGCCTGCATCGACCTGATTGTTTGAGATGGATTGTCACCTTTTCGAGTGACGGCATCCGTCTCTCTGCCGTGGCCACCTACGAGGTGCTTCACCCTCGCAGGGAAGACGGGTTCTCGGTGCGACGGAGGCGTCGGTGGACCGGTCCGCAGCCATGGCCTCTGCCTGGGAGTACGCCTCGGGGGTCGACGTCGGGTTTGTCGACGTCGACGGTGTCGACTGTTTCGGACCGTTGGCGCGCTGGTGGGGACCCCTTCGAACTGGCTTCGCCTGTCCGGTCGTTCGCCGCCTTCAAGGGGCAGAAGAACTTCACTGGTGAGTACTGGGCGGCGACGTCCGGATCCCAGGTGGGCTACGAGTCATGGGTGGAGCGGGACGCCGCGATGGCGTTGGACCTCGATCCTACGGTGGTCGCTCTGGCGTCACAGCCCTTCCGCATCGTTTGGACGGCGGGGGAACGCCGGCGGGAGCACACGCCGGACTACTTCGCACGGCTGGTGGACGGCACGGGTGTCGTCGTGGACGTGCGTCCGAGGGACCTGATCGACGAGGACACCGCCAAGGTCTTCGCGTTCACCGCGCGGGTCTGCGAAGCGGTGGGCTGGCAGTTCCGCCATGTCGGCGACTTGGATCAGCCTTACCGGGTGAACCTGCGCTGGCTGGCCCGCTACCGTCGCCGCCGTTGCCACCGCGAGCCGGTGGCGGACAGGTTTCGGGACGTATTCGTCGAGCCGCTGCCCGTGCTCGTCGGGGCGGAACAGGCCGCCGACCGTCTGTCGGACCGTCCGGCGCCAGGCCTCGCCTGGCCCGGACAAGGGGCCCGGCACCGCCTCCGCGGACACCTCCGCCGGCACCAGGCCCGCGGCCCCGGGCAAGGGGGCACGGGCGTGGATCGGCAACGAGCGCGTGCGGGTGGAGGCTGATCGTGCCCAACGAGCCTCTGATGGCTCCTGCCAGTAGTACGCCAACCAGCAGTCCCGGCTGAAGGAGAGCCCGAAGGCCAGTCTTTCTGCTCGGGTGGCGTCACCAGGTGAATCACGCCGCCCGGTGCCCGGGGGGGGGGGGGGGGGGGGGGGGGGGGGGGGGGGGGAGGAGGGGGGGGGGGGGGAGGGGGGGGGGGGGGGGGAGCGGGGGGGGGGGGGGGGGAAGCTATCAAAAGAAAGAGAGAGGAGAGGGGGGGGGGGGGGGGGGGA
>NZ_JBWKEQ010000072.1:27935-33727 GCF_056435365.1 Kitasatospora sp. NPDC043949
TTCTTTGTTGTCCCCCCCCCCCCCCTCAACCCCCCCCCCCCCCCCCCCCGCCCCCCCCCCCCCCCCCCCCCCCCCCCCCCGCACCGGGTTCAGGACGACACCGTCTTGCTCGTCAGGAGCTTCCCCTGGGCGTCGTACGCGGCGAGCTTGACGCCTTCGAGCGGGAATGCCGTCGAACCGTTGAGGGTCTTGTTGCTGGGCCCCCAGAGGTAGCCGGTGGTGTAGCCCGGGGTGCCGGGCAGTGAGACGACGGTGGCCCAGTATGCGTGGCCGTCCACCTCGATGCTCATCCGGGCCACCTGCTCGGGCCCGTGGTAGATGAGGTTGTACAGACCCTCCTGGTACTGCGGGGCGTTCCCGTAGTACCCCATGTTGATCCCGGTCGTGCCACCCGCCCAGGAGGACCCGCCGCATCCCGGATCGCTGCGGTAGGCGGGGGCGTCGTGGACGCAGACCTCCTGGTCCTTCAGCTGCATCCACCAGTCCGGGCGGCCCAGCGGCAGCTGCTGGCCGGGCTCCACCACCACGGGCTCTGGAGCCGGACCCTCCGGTACGGCCGGAGCCTGGGAGGCCGGTCCGACGGCCTGGGCCCCGTGCTGCGCGGACAACACCGCGCCTGTGCCGGCCACCACCGCGAGCGCGGCCGCCACGGCCGATGCGCCCATCGCCACGCGGCGCCCCCGCCGCTGCCGGCGCACGTGGCCCCGTGCGGGCGTGGCGGACCAGTCCGCCACCGCGACCCGGGCCGCCTCGTCCCGCAGGGCGCCGCGCACCATGTCCTCGGTGTCCATCACCTGTTGTCTCCGTTCGTGCCGTCGGTCGTCGAACCGGTGTCCGCCGCGTACGGGGCCAGCGCCGGGTGCCGGCGCAGTTTCGCCAGGCCCCGGTTGGCCTGACTCTTCACATTGCCCAGCGAACAGCCCAGGATCTCGGCGACCTGGTGCTCGCTCATGTCCTCCCAGTAGCGCAGGACGACCACGGCCCGCTGGCGCTGCGGCAGTTCCGCCAGCGCCTGGAGCAGCACCGAGCGCTCCTCGACGTCGCGGTGGCCGCCACCGGCGGTGTGCGCCCGGTCGGGCAGCACGGGGACGAGCAGCTGCCTGACCCGGCGCCGCCGGTGGCGGCTCAGGTTGTTGTTCACCAGGGCTCGGTGGACATAGGCGTCCGGCTCCTCCAGACGGCTGATCCGGGACCAGTTCCTGAAGACCTTCGCGAACGTCGCCTGCACCACGTCCTCGGCCTCGTGGTAGTCGCCCGTGAGCAGGTAGGCGGTGCGCACCAGCCGTCGCCAGCGCGTGGCGGCGAACCCCTCGAAGTCCAGCTCCCGCAGGCCGGGGCCGCCAGCGGAAGCCGGTGCCATGACGGACGGGGGAGGGTCCTCCACCGGGACGGGCAATATGGTCGCGGTTATCCAGTTCCTCTTCGCATCCGCGCGACGACCCGACCGGGCCACCGCTCTGCCCTACTCACCGCCGCGCCGCCGCAAAGGTTGCACGCTGGCACCGACGCGCTGGCCAACCCGGACGGCGACGAACTGCTGCGCGCGCGGAGCAGACCGCCGCCGAGGCTGCGGCCGCCACGGCGAAGCTCGCCGGTTCGTGGTGGCGCTGCTCCTGACCCGGCCTTGCCCCCGGTGCGGGCCGCTGACCTGCACCGGGGAGTTTGGGAACCCCCGCTGACCTGCGGTGGGGAGCTTCGCCTCGCGGAGGTGAGTCTCGCCCCGGGACCGTTGGTGAGTTTCGGGCGTCGGCACAGGTCAGCGGCCGGTGAGAACCAATCGAACCGGAACCGGCGCCGAGGGCGGCGGCGATGTGGACCTGGAGGTTCGGCACACGTTCGGACTGTCAGGACCGTCGTGGTCTCGGTAGCCTGGCGTGGGGGTGACATCGAGTGAGCGTCTGAGGTGTATCGCCTACATGGAGGCCGTTCTCCTGGAGGATGCCGCAGGCCGGGAGGCACTGCGCGTCGACGGGTCGGGCGAGCGGCCGCTGGCCGTGGGCAACAGCTGGCGGTCCTGACCCCGGGAAGCCGACGTCCGGCAGGCGGGTTCGCAGCTGGAGTTGCGGGAGAAGGCGGGCCCGGACCGGTTGGAGTGCTCCGAGTGCGTGCAGGCCCGCGCCGCGGTCCACGCGCCCCTACGACCCCTCAGCCTCGATCAGCGAGGATCTCCGAGAGCACGCGTCGCGCGTCACGGGCGTCAGCGCCGTCCTCGCCCAGGCTGTTGGCGTACGAGACGAGCGTCTTCCACAGCGCCCAGCCGCGTCCGCGCGCCCACGTCGCATCGTTGACGCCCAGCCGCTTCCGGAACAAGTCGCGGCCGTCAGCCGAGAGCAAGGTCCACGCGATCGCGAGGTCGCAAGCGGGGTCCCCCACGCCACACGTACCGAAGTCGATGACGGCGGCGAGCTGTCCGTCCTCAAGGAGCAGATTTCCCTGGGCAAGGTCGCCGTGGAACCAGACGTCGGCCCCGTCCCACTGCGCCTCGAGCGCCTGAGTCCACAACTCATGTGCCGGCGCGACGTCGATGCGGCCGCGCAGCTCGTCCAGCGCACCGAGCGCCTGCGCCTCGTAGGTCCGCAGCGTTGCTCCGCGGAACCAGTTGTGCTTGCCAGGCTGTGGTCCTTCCGAGGCGTCGATGCTCTGCAACGTGGCGACGAAGTTGGCCAGGCCCTCGGCGAAGCGGATCGGATCGACGACTGACTCGAACGTCGCGGGTGTGCCGTCGATCCACCCGTAGACCGACCACGCGAACGGGTAGGTCACACCAGGACTCCCCTTCGCCAGCGGCACCGGGATCGGCAGCGGGAGAGCGGGTGCCAGCTCGGGTAGCCAACGGTGCTCCTTCTCCACGGCCAAGGCGTACTCCTCCGCGCTGGGCAGGCGGAGCAACATGTTGTCGCCCAAGTGGAAGGTCCGGTTGTCCCAGCCGCCGTTCTCCACAGCCGTCACAGGTAGTGCGGCCCATTGTGGGAACTGCTCGGCCACGAGCCGCCCGGCCTGTTCGGCACTCACGGTGACCCGCTGGGGCATGGGCCCAAGATCTGGAACATCGTTCAACAGGTACCCCCTTGTCTAGGCTCTAGTGTGAGCAGACAGACATTGCTCCACGCGGGTAAAACCCACCCGATATCTGACCGACCGCGCAGGCCCCCCGGGGGTGCCTCTATGGTGTTCGTCAAGGAAATCGGGCTGCGTTCGGGCGGGTGGCCAGGCAGCATGGCGGGATGCCAGATCTGCTGTGGGACGACGTCAGGAACTTCTTCGACCCCGGCCTGATGGGGTCGCTGCCGGACGGGCGGGTCGCAGATACCTCGGTCGAGGACTGGCAGGCGGTGCTTGATCTGGTGCGGTCGCAGGGGTGGTCCTGCGAGTACTCCGAGGACGGTGTCGCGGTTCGGCTGCCGCGAGCTGCGGACATGCTGGCCCGCAGCGAGGACACCGACGCGTTGTTGAGGGTCTGGCCCGCCACTGGATTCCTGGCGATCTTTCGGGCGTATGAGGCCAGCTCGATCGACTTCGATGTTGATCTGCGAGAGCTGTGGGGCCAGGACGGCGTCAATCTGCTGTGCCTCCTGCTGCGGGCGATCGGGCGCAGGCTCGGCAAGGCGGTGACGTTGACTCCGGAGTCTGATCCGCTCCACCCCATTCTTGGGTTCGATGTCGAGGCCGACCGCGTGGTGCTGCTGGCGGAACCACGGTTCAGCTGATCGAGGGTTCTCACCGGCCCGACTTACCTCTCTGTGCCCCGGCCTGTGGCTGGTTGGCTGGTTGGGTCGGTGCCGGTCGGGCGCTGCGCCTGCGGCGGGCCTTTCTTCTCTCGCGTCCAGCTGGTGCCGGCCGCTCGCGGTGGGGCGGGCTGGGGCGCGGCAGCCCCGGAAGGGCCGTCAGGCTGCCTCGTCGGGCCTGGCCGCCCGTTCCTCGGACACGGCGGGCGCAGGCGGGCAGAGACGGTCCGGGGGCGCTTCTCGGCGGGCAGCGGGTGGCACAACGGCGGGCATGACGACTTCCTTCACCAGACGCCGTCGGCACCGGACAGGCAAGCCCGCCGCCGCGCCGGTGCTCGCCCGCCAGGCTGCCGGTCACCCGGCCACGGCCGGGCCGTGCCGGCCGGCGGCAGGGTACTGCCGGACCTGGAGCAGCGAGCACCTGTCGCCCGGCGGGCTGGTGGTCCGCACCACCTGGCACGAACCTGTATGCCCGTCCTGGTCCACCCGGTGACTCCACAGCAGGTCGGCCGGGCGTGCAGGCCTTTCGCCCGACCACGAGGGGATCTATGGTGATCGCCCGGTCACCTGGAAGAAGGGGCTCCCCATGGCGCGCACGATCACCGACGCGTGCCTGTTCGAATCCGCCTGGGGCGCGGACGAACCGGAGGAGCCGTACTTCGGGACCCCGCTACGCCCCAGGCATCCCTTCGACGGGAAGCAGCTGGCCAAGATCCTCCAAGAGAGCCTCGGCGGCGAGCTGACCGTCATCGTTGACGCGAAGGGCAACATCCGACTGCGGTAGCGCCCCGCGCCCGGTTGCCGGGCGGCGGGGGCCGTCGCTACGCCGCCGTTGCCGGCTGGTCGTCGATGTGCTGGAGTCGGCTGCGAGCGGCGACCCGGTCTTCGCCGGCCAGCGTGGCCCAGTACCCGTCGGCCCACACCGCGTGGCAGGCCCGCCGCCCGGCTTCCTCCAGACGTGCGGACTCGGCCAGCTGCTCTTCTCCCAGCCCCTGCTGGGCGGCCACCAGATCGCCGCTCCACGATGGCAGCGTCGCCAGGAACGCGCGGCGCTCGGCCTGCACGGCCACCAGCGCCCGCTGCGCGTCCTTCAGGTCGTCGGTGTACTCGAAGGTCTTCTGCTCTCCTCGGAGGGGACCAGGGGCATGCCCATGGGTGCGGCTTCGACGTGGTGATCGTGGACGGGTCGCGGGAGGCCCCCACCTCGACCGGTCACCCAAGGGCGGCCGCTAGAGAACCCGGGTGCGGCGAAGCTGCCCGATCGAGGAGGGAGCCACCCGCTCAGCCCGAGGACTGGCCGTAGGCTGACGCCGGGCGCCCACGGGATAGCGTCCAGCTCCAGAGCCATTAGGGGGTGTGGTGGTCACGCTCGCAGGGATTCTGTTTCAGGTTGTGCACTTCACCGACATCGTTGACGACTGCTGGAGCGTCGAGTATCAGAGCGGGGGGCGGGAAGGTCTGTTCATCTCCGTGTCGCGCCCCTTCGACGGTCCAGCCGACCAGCTCGAAGTCTTCTCGACCGGTGAGCTTTCACCAAACCTGCGGGCCGTCGCCCTTGCGCACGCTCGGGTGCGGCTGTCGGATGGCGACGAGTGACGACCGTGCCCAACTCGTGCCCGATCGAGCGGGGAGCCACGGGGAAGAGCGGCCCACCACGGTCGAACCAGACAGCACCGGCCCAGCAGCCATAAGGCCAGGTCACAGCCGGTCACCACCTCCCGCCCCCCGGAGGCGGGGTTGCCCGAGCTACCGAGCTACCGAGCTACCGTGCTGCCATGGAGCCGAACCCGGGGCCCGACGGTCCGCTGTCCGACACTGAGATCACACAGTTCGTCAGTCTGCTTCGCCGATACTGCTCTCACGAGCTTGATCAGTGGGCGAACGTCAAGACCGAGACTCCTTACGGACCGGTCTACGTGATGTTCACCAGGGCGCTTCCGCCCGAGTGGCCCCCAGAGGCTTTTCGCGACTTCTAGTAGGGCTTGGTCAGGTTTGTGCGGTAGTGGCGTGTCTGTTGGTGGGTTGTGTCGTTGGTGGTGTGTGACACCTGAGGAGATGGCCGGGGTC
>NZ_JBWKEQ010000073.1:0-33078 GCF_056435365.1 Kitasatospora sp. NPDC043949
CCCCCCCCCCCCCCCCCCCCCCCCCCCCCCCCCCCCCCCCCCCCCCCCCCCCCCCCCCCCCCCCCCCCCCCCCCCCCCCCCCCCCCCCCCCGCCGATTTCACGGGAGGCCGTTCATGCGGTTAGACTCGTGAAACTGCTCGGCGAGGGATGCCGTGTGCCTGCTCGCCGGGTGCCCGCTCCGTGATCGACGCGCTGCCGGTGTCGGATTTCCGTCCGTCGGCAGAGGCCGTTACCGCCGAGTGACCCCCGAACGTACTGAGGGTGTGGCCCCGGCGGTTTTTCGCGTTGCCTGCACCCCCGCGCCAGTCTTCCCGAGGAGTGCAGTCGTGTCCGAGATCCGCATCGCCGCTGAGACCCGTTCCGAGTTCGGCAAGGGTGCCGCCCGTCGCGCCCGCCGTGCCGGCTTCGTCCCCGGTGTCGTCTACGGCCACGGCCACGCCCCGGTTCACCTGAACCTGCCGAGCCACGACCTGATGATGGCGCTCAAGACCCCGAACGCCCTGCTGGTCGTGCCGATCGAGGGCAAGGACGAGTACGTGCTGCCCAAGGCCGTGCAGCGCGAGGCCATCAAGCGCACCATCGAGCACGTCGACCTGCTGCTGGTCAAGCGCGGCGAGAAGGTCACCGTCGAGATCCCGGTCCTCACCGAGGGCGAGCTGGCCCCCGGCGGCAACCTGCTGGAGCACGTCCTCAACGCGCTGCCGATCGAGGCCGAGGCCACCCACCTGCCCGAGTCGGTCACCGTCTCGGTCGAGGGCCTGGAGTCCGGTGCCTCCATCCTCGCCAAGGACATCGCCCTGCCGGCCGGCGTCACCCTGGCCGTCGACGCCGACGCCGTCGTGCTGCAGGTCATCGGTGCCCAGGCCGCCCCGGCCGAGGCCGCCGAGGCCGAGGGCGCCGAGGCCTGAGCCTCGCCCCACCAGCTGTGACCGCTGCCCCGGTCGCTCCCCTCGGAGCGGCCGGGGCAGCGGTGTGTCCGGGAAGATGACGTAGAGCGCGCACAGGAGGAGAGAGGGCATGGCGGACGAGTACGAGGGCCCCTGGCTGGTGGTGGGGCTGGGCAACCCGGGCGAGCAGTACGCCCGGAACCGGCACAACATCGGGTTCATGGTGGTGGACCTGCTGGCGCAGCGGATGGGCGCGAAGTTCAAGGCGCACAAGAGCCGGGCGCAGGTGGCCGAAGGACGGCTGTCCGGCCGCCGGGTGGTGCTGGCCAAGCCGATGTCGTTCATGAACCTCTCCGGCGGGCCGGTGACGGCGCTGCGGGACTTCTACAAGGCGCCGGCCTCGGCGCTGGTCGCCGTCCACGACGAGCTGGACATCGACTACGCGGCGCTGCGCCTCAAGCTGGGCGGCGGGGACAACGGCCACAACGGGCTGAAGTCGATCACCAAGTCGCTGGGGCCGGACTACTACCGGGTGCGGTGCGGGATCGGTCGGCCGCCGGGCCGGATGGAGGTCGCGGACTTCGTGCTGAAGGACTTCTCCGGCGCCGAGCGCAAGGAACTGGAGTGGTTCGTGGACCGCTCGGCGGACGCGGTGGAGGCGCTGCTGTCCGAGGGGTTGGAGCGGGCGCAGGGCACCTACAACTCCTGACGCTCCATCAAGTCCGGGAGTGGTGTTACGCAACAGTCGTACAACGCTTGACGGTCCAAACCTGAATCCGTGTGAGAACCCTGTGCGGGATCGGATAGCGTCGGCCTGGTACGCGAACGAGTCCTGGGGAGTTCTCGATGCGGGGTTTTCGTCCGGTCCGCCGACTGCGGCGGCTCCGGGTGGTCCGACTGAAGCAGTTCGGACGGCGGGTCGGCACGGCCGGTGCGCTGGGGGCGGCCGGGGTGCTGCTCTCGGGCGGCGCGGTGGCGCACGCGGACGCGGTGGCCGAGCCGGATCCGGGCGTCTCCGCGGATCCCGCGGCGGCGCAGTTCGGGCCGCTGCTCGGTGACTCGATGGGCACGGACGCCGGGCTGCTGGCGGTCGGCGGCGGCCTGGTGGTCGCGGCCGGCGGCGCCGCGCTGTGGCTGAAGCGCCGGCGCGCGGGCGAGCCGGGCGAGTAGGCCGTGTCCGGGGCCTGGCCGCCCGGGCGATGAGCACGACACCGGGCCGGTGCCCACGGGCGCCGGCCCTTTCGCGTGCCCCGAACCCTTCCGGTACGGGACGGGGCCGCCGCCCACCCCGGAGGGCGGACGGCGGCCCCGTCCCGTACGCGCGGTGGCGTCAGCCGGTGTTGCGCAGGCCGGCGGCGATGCCGTTGACGGTCAGCAGCAGCGCGCGGGCGCGCAGCGGGTCCTCGTGGCGGCCGGTGGCGACCTCCTCGCGCTGGCGGCGCAGCAGCGCGACCTGGAGGTAGGAGATCGGGTCGAGGTAGGCGTCGCGGACGGTGAAGGTCTGCTTGAGCACCGGGTTGTGCTCCAGCAGTTCGCCCTCGCCGGTGAGCCGGAGCACCTCGCGCAGGGTGAGGTCGTGCTCGGCGACGATCTGGTCGAAGACGTGGTGCAGTTCGGCGGGCACCAGCTGCTCGACGTAGTGGCGGGCGATCCGCAGGTCGGTCTTGGCCAGCGTCATGGCGACGTTGGACAGGAAGTTGCGGAAGAAGTGCCACTGGCCGTGCATCTCGTCGAGCACGCCGCCGAGGCCGGCCGCGCGGGCGGCGGCGAGGCCGGAGCCGACGCCGTACCATCCGGGGACGATCTGGCGGGACTGGGTCCAGCCGAAGACCCACGGGATGGCCCGCAGGCCGTCGAGGCCGGCGCCGGAGTCGGGGCGGCGGGACGGGCGGGAGCCCAGGTGCAGCGAGGCGAGCTGGTCGACCGGGGTGGCGGCGAAGAAGTACTTCGGCAGGTCGTCCTGCTCGACCAGGGCGCGGTAGGCGGTGTGGGCGGCCGCGGAGACCTGGTCCATCGCGGCGTCCCAGCGGGCCAGTTCCTCGGGGGCCTGGCGCGGGGCGGTGTGCAGCGCGGAGGCGGAGAGGGTGGCGGAGATGGTCAGCTCCAGGTTCTCCCGGGCGAGGGAGGGGAGCAGGTACTTGTCGGAGATGACCTCGCCCTGCTCGGTGACCTTGATCTCGCCCTCCAGGGTGCCCCAGGGCTGGGCCAGGATGGCCTCGTGGGAGGGGCCGCCGCCGCGGCCGACGGTGCCGCCGCGGCCGTGGAACAGGCGCAGCCTGATGCCGTAGCGGTGGGCGACGTCGCGCAGCCGGCGCTGGGCGCGGTGGATCTCCCACTGGGAGGTGGTGATGCCGCCGAACTTGGAGGAGTCGGAGTAGCCGAGCATGACCTCCTGGACGTCGCCGCGCAGCGAGACGAGCAGCCGGTAGGAGGGGTCGGACAGCATCTCGTCGAGGATGAGGTCGGCCTTCTGGAGTTCCTCGGTGGTCTCCAGCAGCGGCACGATGCCGATCTTGGCGATGCCGCCGTGCAGGTCGATCAGGCCAGCCTCGCGGGCCAGGACGGTGGCGGCGAAGACGTCGTCGGCGCCCTGGCACATGGAGATGATGTAGCTCTCGACGATCTCGTCGCCGAAGCGCTCGAAGCCCTCGCGGATGGTGTTGAAGACGCCGAGGGTCTTGGTGCCGGCGGCGTCCAGCGGGGCCGGGGTGGGGGCGAGCGGGCGGCGCGAGCGGAGCTCCTTGGCGAGCAGCTTCTGCCGGTACTCGCGGGGCATGTCGGCGTAGCGCCAGGCCTCCTCGCCGAGGCGGTCGAAGAGCTGGCCGAGGGCGTGGTGGTGGGCCTCGGCGTGCTCGCGGACGTCCATGGTGGCGAGCTGGAGGCCGAAGGCCTCGATGGTGCGGATGGCGCGGGCGAGGCGGCCGTCGGCGATCAGCTCGCCGCGGTGGGAGCGCAGGGAGTCCTGGATGAGCCGCAGGTCGGTGATCAGCTCGCGGGTGCCGAGGTAGTCGCGGCCCTCGACGTGCGGGGTGCCCTGGGCGAGCCGCTCGCGGGTGTTCTCCAGCTTGAGCCGGACGCAGGTGGCCTTGAGGCGGTAGGGCTCCTCGGCGTTCATCCGCTTGTAGCGGGGGCTGAGCTCGGGGAGCTGGTGCAGGTCGGTGTTGAGCGAGGCGAGCAGTTCGACCGAGGCGCCGGCCAGCCGCTCGGAGGTGGAGAGGGTGCTGCGCAGGTCGTCGACGGCGGCCAGGGCGTCCTTGATGCCGTACTCGTGCTGGAGGTTGAGGACGTCCCAGGTGACCTGCGGGGTCACGTTGGGGTTGCCGTCGCGGTCGCCGCCGATCCAGGTGCCGAAGGTGAGCGGGCGGACGCCGTCGGGCAGGGTCAGGCCGACCCGGCCGAGTTCCTCGTGCAGTTCCTCCAGGACCTGGGGGACGGCGTCGCGGTAGAGCTCGTCCAGGTAGTAGACGGCGTTGCGGGCCTCGTCGGTGGGCTCGGGGCGGGCGATGCGCAGCTCGTCGGTCTGCCAGAGCAGGTCGATGACCTCGGCGAGGCGGCGGTCGGCCTGGCGGCGGGCGCTGCTGGTGCGGGCCGGGTCGGCCTGGGAGAGGCCGGCGGCGATCTCCTCGCGGTGGATGCGGTCGAGGAGTTCGCCGATGCGGCGCAGCTTGTTGAGGACGCTGCGGCGGGCGGCCTCGGTGGGGTGGGCGGTGAAGACCGGCCGGACCGCGAGGTGGGCCAGGGTGTTCTCGAGGTGCTTGGGGTCGGCCTCGGCGAGCTGGTCGGCGGTCTGGGCGAGCAGCGAGCCCTCCCGGGCGCGGCGGGTGGCGAACTCGCGGCCGCGGTGCACCTGTTCGGTGACGTTGGCGAGGTGGAAGTAGGTGGAGAAGGCCCGGACCAGCTTGGCGGCGGTGTCCAGGTCGATGTCGGAGAGGAGTTCGGCGGTGGCCTCGCCGTCGGTGCGGCTGAGCAGGCGGACCTGTTCGACCAGGCCCAGTAGCTGGGGGCCTTCCTGGCGGACCAGCGTCTCGCCGAGCAGGTCGCCGAGGCGGCGGATGTCCGCACGCAGGGCCGCGTTGTCGGCAACTGGGCCGGTGGCGTGGACATTGGGGCTGTCCGCCGGGGTGGGGACCGGAGCGGTCACGGCTGGCTCCCTGTGGTGGTGGGGTTCGGCAACGGCTCATCGTCACAGGTCCGCCCGCGTGTGGCGGGTGTGACGCGTGCGGACCGCGCTGTCCGACGCGACCAGCATAGGTGTCGGGGCGGTCGCTGTCCGCGAGGTGGCCGGATGGCGGACAGTGACGTCGCAGGCCGCATGTGGTCTGGACCACTTGAGGGTCCGGCGAGGTGTCGGGGGCAATCCCGGTGGGGAGGGGAGGGGGTTGCCGCTTAGGCTGTCGGCCATGAGCAAGTCGCCTGGGGAGCGCGCGCAGGTCCGGTCGTTCTGGTGGTGGGAGCGGCCGCGCAGCGCCTTCCTGGACATCGGGCTGGCGGTGCTCGCCGCGCTGGAGTGCGCGCTCAGCACGATCGCCTTCCTCTCCGGCCGGGTGCACCTGGACGCCGCCGGGGTGGCCGGCACCTCGCTGCTCGGCGTGGCGGCGGGCGGTTCGCTGGTGCTGCGTCGCCGCTGGCCGGCCGTACCGGTGCTGGTGACCCTGGTGGCGATGCCGGGGATGCTCGGCGTCCTGCTGCTGGTGGTGTCGCTGTACACGCTGGCGGCGACCTGGGAGTGGCCCACCCGGCGCTGGCGGGTGGTGGCGCTGTCCGCACTGGCCTTCGCCGAGACCGTCGCCGTGATGATGGTGTCGATGCTGACGCCCGGCGACACGGCGGTGGAGCAGCCGCCGCTCTGGGGCCAGGTGCTGATCGCGGTGCTGGTCTCCGTCGGCCTGACCGTCCCGCCGGTGGTCACCGGACTGTACGTGGGCGCGCGGCGGCGGCTGATCGACTCGCTCAAGGACCGCGCGCACGGCCTGGAGACCGAACTGGACCTGCTGGCCGAGCAGGCCCAGGAGCGCGCCCGCCGGGCCCGGCTGGAGGAGCGCACCCGGATCGCCCGGGAGATGCACGACGTGGTGGCGCACCGGGTGTCCCTGATGGTGGTGCACGCCGGGGCGCTGGAGCGGATCGTCGCCAAGGACCCGGAGAAGGCCGCGCAGAGCGCCAAGCTGATGGGCGAGGTCGGGCGGCAGGCGCTGAACGAGCTGCGGGAGATCCTCGGCGTGCTGCGGATGGACGACGAGCGCCAGCCGGAGCCGGACTCGCTGGCCGGGCTGCCCCGGCTGGTCGACCAGTCCCGGGCGGCCGGCATGGCGGTGACGCTGACCGTCAGCGGCAGCCGGCAGGAGTTCACCGGCGAGGCCGAGCAGACCGCCTACCGCGTCGTCCAGGAGGGTCTGACCAACGCGCACAAGCACGCGGGCGGCGCACAGGTGTCCGTCCTGCTCGCGTACGCGCCCAACGGGGTGCGGGTGAGCGTGGTGAACGCCTGCCCGGGCGGCGGCGGGGGCGCGGCGAAGCTGCCCAGCGGCGGCAACGGACTGGTCGGGATGCGGGAGCGGGTGATCGCGCTGGGCGGCACCTTCTCCTCCGGGCCGGAGGCGGACGGCGGGTTCCGGGTCGAGGCGGTGCTGCCGTCCCGGCTGGCGGTCCGGGCCGAACGGCTGCGGTGACGCGCCGCCAGGCCCGGCCCGGCGGTCAGGGCGCGTCGGCGGACCGCCCCGGGGCCCGCCGGGCCGCCGTCAGGATCCGTCGGCGGTGCGCAGCCGCTCCGGGGCGGTGCCCAGGACCAGGGTGGTGACGGCCTGGTCGATGCCGTGCCCGAGGAACCACTCGCCGGTGTGGTCCAGGCTGTAGACCCGGCCCTCCTCGTCGACGGCCAGCAGCGCCTGCCCGTACGCCTCCTCGCCGAGCGGGGCGAGCTGGGTGCCCAGGGCGCGGCCGAGGTCGAGCAGGGTGCGCGGCTGGTGCAGCCCGCACAGCGGGTCGATCAGGAACGGGGTGCGGGCCAGCTGGCGGCCCGGGCCGGCCAGGTCGAAGGCGAGGCCGCCGAACTCGGCCCAGGCCTCCACCGCCGCCGGGAACACCGCGTGCCGCAGGCCGGACGGCCCGCCGTACCCGACCAGGGCGTCGGCCCACTCCTCGGCCTGCCGTATCTGCCAGCGGCCGGGGTGCCAGCCGGCCGCCTTGAGCTCGGCGGCGACGTCGGCGGGGAAGCGCGGGCGAACCCGCCCGGCGGGGGCGGCGGACAGGGTGGCCGGCGGTGGCGGGGGCGGGCTGGGCGGGTTCAGGGCGGACTCCAGGGCTCGGGGACAGGGGGCGTACGAGGGCGCGGTCAGGGCGCGGGCGGCCCGACGGCGACGCTCTGCACGGTGAAGTGCTCCAGCATCGGCGCGCAGGAACGGCACGGCGGGGCGTGGGTGCCGTGCGCCGGGTCGCCCTCCTCCCGGATGCGAACGGTCGTCATCCGGGAGCCCTTGAGCGCCTTGCGGGCCTCGTGCAGGGTCATCGGCTTGCGGGCGGCGCGCTTGGAGCGCCGGCCGTCGACCGCGGCCAGGTGCTGGGAGAGCAGGACGGCCTCCGGGCAGCGGCCGGTGAACCGCTCGCGCGCCTCGACGGGCAGCGTGTCCAGGAACTCGCCGACCAGCGGGTGCAGGACCGGCCGTCGGGCGTCCTTGTCCCCGGCCAGGGTGTGCACCTCGCCGCCCTTGAGCGACAGGGCGGCGGCGACGGCGGGCAGCAGGCTGTCGCGGTGGTGGCGCAGCACGGGCGGGCCCGCGGGCTCACCGGTGGTCATGCGTCGTCCTCCTCCTCTGTTCCCGCTGACGGAAGGACCGGTGGGACGGTCCGGGGCAAGCCTGTCAAACGACACCGACATCCGCACAACCGGGGTGCGGGGGCGGACGAACGACCGTGCGGGACCGGCCGGGCCGTCACCCGATCCTCGCCGGACCGGGGCCGGATCCGCACACCGTCGTCACGACTTGTCCGCCGATTTCCCGAAACCACCCCCGGGCCGGGGGCACGGCCGGTACCGTTCCGGCAGCGAGGCCGAAGGGGATCCGGCCGACCGTCCGCGGACGCGCGGACGGGCCCGGACCCGGTGCCCGTGCCGGACGTTGGGGCCGCCGGGGTGGGCCCGCGCCCGCCCCGGCGGCGGAGCGAAGGGGCTCGTGGATGACGTCGGAGCAGCCCGGTCGGAACGGACCACGGCAGCGGTCGGGGGCCTGGGACGCGCAGGCCGCCAACCAGGCGCCCGGCGGGCACGTGCCCACGCCGGGCGAACCGCCCCGGCCGGCGCCGGAACGCCCGGTGGGCCTCGCCGTGGTCGGGGCCGGCTACTGGGGCCCGAAGCTGGTCCGCAACGCGCAGGACACCCCGGCGCTGCGGCTGCACTGGCTGTGCGACCTGGACGAGGCCAAGGCCCGTACCGTGCTGGGGGAGTACAGCACCGTCCGGGCGACCGGCTCCTACCGGCGGGTGCTCGACGACGAACGGGTCGGGGCCGTCGCGGTGGCCACGCCCGCGGCCGCGCACTACCGGCTGGTGCGGGCCGCGCTGGAGGCCGGCAAGCACGTGCTGGTGGAGAAGCCGATCACCACCTCCGCCGCCGAGGCCGCCGAACTGGTCGACCTGGCCGAGCGCAGCGGGCTGGTGCTGATGTGCGACCACACCTTCTGCTACACCCCGGTGGTGCGCCGGATCCGCGAGCTGGTGCACGGCGGCGAGATCGGCGACGTCCAGTTCTTCGACTCGGTGCGGATCAACCTCGGCCTGGTGCAGCCCGACGTGGACGTGCTGTGGGACCTCGCCCCGCACGACCTGTCGATCCTCGACTTCGTGCTGCCGCCCGGCGTCGAACCGGTCGGGGTGTCCGCCCAGGGCGCCGACCCGATCGGCGCTGGCCGGGCCTGCGTGGCGTACCTGACGGTCCGGCTGAGCAACGGCGCGCTGGCCCACTGCCACGTCAACTGGCTCTCCCCGACGAAGGTCCGCACCACGCTGATCGGCGGCTCCCGGCGCACCCTGGTCTGGGACGACCTCAACCCGCAGGCCCGGCTGGCCGTGCACGACCGCGGCGTCGACCTCACCCCGTCCGACCAGCTGACCGACGCGATCCGGCACCGGGCGCTGATCTCCTACCGGGTCGGCGAGATGGTCGCGCCCGCGCTGGTCGAGCAGGAGGCGCTGCGCAACGTGATGGCCGAGTTCGCCGCCGCGATCACCGAGCGCCGGGCCCCGCTCACCGACGGCCGGGCCGGGGTGCGGGTGCTCCAGCTGCTGGAGGCGGCCTCGCTCAGCCTCGAACTCGGCGGTGCCACCGTCCCGGTGGGGTCCGGGGACCGGGCGGCCACCCGGTGAGCGCCGGCATCCCGCCGGTCGACCCGATCCCGCTGGTCGACCTGGCGGCCGCGCACGCCGAGGTCGCGGCCGAGGTCCGGGCCGGCTTCGACCGGGTGCTCGCCTCCGGCGGCTACGTCAAGGGCCCCGAAGTGGACGGCTTCGAGCGGGAGTACGCCGACTTCACCGGCGCCCGGCACTGCGTGGGCGCCGGCAACGGCACCGACGCCCTCGAACTCGCCCTGCGCGCCCTCGACCTGCCGCCCGGCGGCGGCGTCGTGCTGCCCGCCAACACCTTCGTCGCCACCGCCGGGGCCGTACAGCGGGCCGGGCTGCGCCCGGTACTGGTCGACGCCGACCCGGCGCACCTGCTGATCGACCCCGAGCGGGCCGCCGGGGCGCTGCCCGGCGCGGTCGCGCTGCTGCCCGTCCACCTGAACGGCCAGCTCGCCCCGATGGGGCCGCTGCTGGAGCTGGCCGACGGACGGCCGGTGGTGGAGGACGCGGCGCAGTCCCAGGGCGCCCGGCAGCACGGGCGCACCGGCTACGGGCGGATCGCGGCCACCAGTTTCTACCCGGGCAAGAACCTCGGCGGCTACGGCGACGCCGGGGCGGTGCTCACCGACGACGACGAACTCGCCACCGCCGTCCGGCTGATCGGCGACCACGGCGCGCGCGAGAAGTACCGGCACGAGCGGTTCGGCTTCAACTCCCGGATGGACGCGCTGCAGGCCGTCGTGCTGCGGGCCAAGCTGCGCCGGCTGCCCGCCTGGAACGCCGCCCGCCGGGCCGCCGCCGCCCGCTACGACGCCCTGCTCGGCGGCCTCGACGGCCTGACCCTGCCGCGCACCGCGCCCGGCAACGAGCACGTCTGGCACTTGTACGCGGTGCGGATCGGCCCCGGCCGGGACCGCGACGCCGTCCTCGCCGCGCTGCGCGCCGCCGGGATCGGCGCCGGGGTGCACTACCCCGTCCCGGTCCACCTCCAGCCCGCGTTCCGTCACCTCGGCCACCGCGCGGGGGCGTTCCCGGTCGCCGAACGGGCCGCCCGCGAACTGCTCAGCCTGCCGCTGCACCCGCATCTCACCGAGGCGCAGCAGACCAGGGTCGCCGGGGTGCTGGCCGGGGCGCTCGGGCAGCGGCTCTGACGGTTCCCCTTCTCCCGGGCGGGGGCCCGGGCCCGGAGACGACCCCCTACGCTGGTGTCCAGCAAGCGCTTCGAGAATTTGCAGCAGCCAGTGGGGGCTCCCAGATGACGACAGGTCGGCCCGGCGTCGCCGCCGCACCGAACGCGGCGTACGCAGGTCAGGTGGTGCAGTTCCCGGACCCGGTCCGCGCGGAGCGACACCCCGCCGGGGTCCGGGTGGACGAGTACGGCTACCCGGACTTCGGCCCGTACGCCGCCGCCGCGGCCGAGGTCGCCGACCCGCCGGACGGCTTCGGCGTGGACGAGCTGCGGCTGACCGACTACGTGTCGGCCAACGCCGCGCTGTTCACCCAGGGCCACCCGCTCTGGGCCGACCTGGACACCGCCGTCGCCACCCCGCCCGGCTGGACCTGGCACCACGCGGTCGGCCGGGCCGCCCCCGGCTGGCGGCGGATGGAGCTCGTCCCGGTGGAGGTCAAGGCGCTGCTGCGGCACCACGCCGGCCTGGCCACCTCCGCCGCCGACCACACCCGCCGCGGCACCCGCCCGTTGCAGGAGCGCCGGCCCGTGCACTTCTCGCTGGCCAAGGACGGCGGCGACCCGATCGGCGTCCCCGAGGACCTGGTGCAGCGCGCCGAGGAGCGCCTCGGCTACCGGCTGCCCGGCGCCTACCGCACCTTCCTCAAGCTGGGCGGCGGCCGCGCCCCGGTCGGGGTGGCGCTGGACACCGAGCTCGGCATGCTGCTCGACCAGCCCTTCCTCACCCTCAGCGAGGAGTACGGCACCCAGGACGTCGTGTACGCCAACAAGTGCCTGCGCGACCACCTCACCAAGAACTACCTGGGCGTCGCCTACGCGCAGGGCGGCATCGTCGCGCTCAAGGTGCGCGGCGACCGGGCCGGCTCGGTCTGGTTCCACCTGTACGACGACGCCCGCGACACCGGCGCGCCGGAGGCCCCGGAGGACCGCTGCGCCCGGCTGCTGCTGCCCTGCGGCGAGGACTTCGACGCGTTCCTGCTGCGGCTGGCCGGCAGCCCGCCGGAGCTGGAGACGGTCGCGGAGCTGATGGTGGACGGCGGGTTCGCCCGGGCCGTCCCGGTGGACTGACGTGGCCGCGGCGGTGGAACGAGCGGGGACGACGAGGATGAGGGCAGGGGTGAACCGGGCGTGGTGACGTACGCGCAGGCGCAGGAGCTCGCCGAGGAGTGGATCAACGGCGGGGTGCCGCAGCCGCGGCAGCGCGAGGTACGGGTCCGGGAGTTCGACCTGGGCTTCGTCTGCTGGGCGGTGGCCCCCGGGGCCGGGACGGCGGGGCCGTCGGGGGCGGGGGACGGGTCGGCCGGCGAGGCGCGACTGGTCATCGCCCGGGACTCCGGCGCGACCACGCTCTGGCCCGCGCTGCCCGTCAACGAGGTGGTCCGGCAGTACGAGGAGGCGTACGGGCGGCCGGTCGCGGCCAACCCGGCGGGGGCGGCGAAGCCCGCGCCAGGGCCGGTCGAGGCGACGTCCTTCCTGCTCAGCCCGCCGCAGTGGCTGCAGGAGGCGGGGGCCGCGGCGATCGCGGCGGAGGCGGAGCGGCTGGGGGGCCAGGGGGCTCCGGCTGCCGTTGCTCCGGTGGCCGAGCCGCCCGCGCCGGTCGCTGCGGCGCCCGCCGTGCCGTCCGGTCCCGCTGGTTTCGCCGTCCCGCCGCAGGCCCCGGCCCCCGTGCCGGTGCCGCCGGCCGGGGCCGAGGCGGCCACCGTCCTGATGCCCGAGGGGCTGCGGACCACCGGCTCCGACGTGCCCGACGCGCCCGCGCCGGCCGGGGCCGAGGCCGCGACCGTGCTGATGCCGCCGGAGGGTGGCTACGGCATGCCGCCGGTCCCGCCGCCCGCCGCCCAGCCGCCCGCCGTCGTCCCGCTGCCCGTGCCCTCCGCCGTCCCGCCGCCCGCGGCCGTCGAGCCGGCGCCGACGCTGCTCGCGTCGCCGGACGCCGTGCCGGGGCTGATGGGCCTGCCGGGTGCGCCGTCCGGGCCGCCCGGCGGGGTGGAGCAGACGCCGACCGTCCTGGCACCGCCCGCCGCCGCCCCGCAGCCGGCCGCGCCGGTGGAGCACGCGCCGACCGTGCGCGCCGCGCCCGGCGGCCTGCCCGGCCTGGGCGGTCCGCCCGCTGCCTCGGCGCCCGGGGCTCCCGCGGCCCCGGCGCCGACTGCGCCGCCGCAGGCCGGGCTCGGCCGCAACCCGGGGTCGGCCCCGCCGCCGCCTCCTCCGGCCGCGCTGCGCGGTGGCGCGTCCGGTCCGGGCGCGCACGGCGTCGCGCTCGGCCGCAGTCCGGCCTCCGCCCCGCCGCCGCCCCCGCCCGCCGGGCTGCGGCACACCCCGGGGGCCGGCGTGCCCGCCGCGGGCCCCGGAGGCCGCGCGGCCGGTTCGACCCCGCCGCCCCCGCCTCCGGCGGGCCTGCGCGGGGCCGTCGCCCCGGCGCCCGCCCCGGTGCCGCCGGCCGCGCCCGCCTCCGGCGCGGCGTACGAGGCGACCCAGCTGGCCGAGGCGGTCGACCCGGCGCTGCTGGGCGCCGTGCCGGCCGACCCGGGCACCCCGCCGTCCGGCGGCCCCGCCGTCCCGCCGCCGCCCGGCGGTCCGGCGGCCCCCGCCGCGCCCGCGGCCGGGTACGGCTACCCGAACGCGGGCGGTGCGGCCCCGGCCGTCCCGCCAGCGCCGGTGCCCGGCGTGCCGCAGGGCGCCGCCGTCCCGCCGGGGGTGCCGGCGGTCGGCCCCGGCTACTTCGCCGCGCTGAGCTACCGGGGCCCGGACGGTTCCGAGCAGAAGCTGCTGCACCGCAGCGAGCCCGGCACCCCGCACCCCGAGTGGAAGATCCTCCAGGACCTGCGGCGGCTGAACGTGCCGCCGGAGCAGGTGCTGGAGCTCTACACCGAGCTGGAGTCGTGCGACCTGCCGGGCGGCTACTGCAACCGCATGATCGCCGCGTCCTGGCCGAACGTCCGGCTCACCCACACCGCCGCCTACGGCCGCGACCACGCGTCCCGGCAGGCCGGCATGGCCGAGCTGCTCGACCACCTGGACGAGCTGCACCAGCTGGCCTCCGGGGCCCAGCGGGTCCGCCCGTCCCGGGTGCCGCTGCCCGTGCCGGGGACGGTCCAGCCGCTGCCGCCGCTCCCGCCGCAGCAGCTCGCCCAGGAGCTCGGGGCGGCCTTCGGCCAGAACGTGTTCCGCTACGAGCAGCGCGCGGTCTCGCGTCAGGGCGTGCCCGAGCCGGTGTCGCAGGCCCTGGTGTGGGCGGGGCTGCCGCGCGACTTCGGCCCGTTCTTCTGGGCGCAGGCGCAGGAGGGTCGGCCGATCCCGACGCTCGCCGAGCTGGCCGCCGAGCGCGGTCTGCCCGCGGCCCCGGATTTCGGCGGCTACCTGGTGCTCGGCAACGACTACGGCCGCCAGCTCTGTGTCCAGTACGGCACCGCGAACGTGGTCGCCGTGGACGTCGACGGAACCGGCCAGCCGCCCCGGTTCGTCAACACGGGTGTACCGGAGTTCGTCCGCGCGATGGCCCTGCTGGGCCGGATGTGGCGGCTGCGGTACGGGCTGACCCCGGACCAGGCCGGTCGCTGGACGACCGACTTCCAGGCGCAGCTCGCCGCGATCGACCCGGCGGCCCTGCAGACGGCGGACACGTGGTGGGCCGTGCTGCTGGAGCAGTTCTGGGACGGCCTGCTGTAGCGGGTCGTCGCGGATCCTCGCAGGTGGGGAGGGGTCGTTCCGGTGTTTGGAACGACCCCTCCGGCATGCCGTCCCGGCTGTGCCTCGTTGGGGTTTCGCCCGGATCTGCGCAAAATAGGTCAAGAGGATGGGTCTTTTCGTCCGGTCCTCGACGTATTCCGGTCCGCCAGGCGTCCGATTTCGGCCCTGGCCGCCGAACCGGTTCCGGATCCGTCCGTTCCGTCCGATCATGGGCTCCGCAGCCCGCGACATGAGGGGAAGAGCCCATGAGCGACGCCGTCCCCGAGTACGGCTTCACCTCTGCCCGGCGTGGTTACGCGCCCGAGCAGGTCGACCGAGCCCTCACCGCCCTCACCGCGCAGCGCGACGAGGCGTGGGAGCGGCTGAGCGTCCTCGGCGCCGGGCTCCGGCAGATGGAGGCCCGACTGGCCGACATCCGCCGGGCCGCCGAGGACGCCCCGGAGCCCGACTACGAGGTGCTCAGCGAGCAGGCCGCCGGACTGGCGGTGATGGCCCAGAACGAGGCGCGCGCCGTCCGGGAGAAGGCCGAGCGCTTCTCGGAGGACCTCCGGGACGAGGTCTACGAGGCCGGCCAGGCCCTCGGCCACGCTGCCAAGGAGTACGCCGCCACCACCCGCTCCGAGGCCGACCAGGCCGCCCGGCGCACCGACGAGCGCACCCGCGCCGAGGCCGAGGGCATCCGGGCCGAGGCCGACCGGGAGAGCCGCAGCGCCCGGGACGCCGCCACCTCCTACGCCGCCAAGGTGCGGGTGGCCGCCGCCGAGGCCGGCGAGCAGGCCGAGGCCACGCTCGCCGAACTGCGCCGCAAGGCCGACGAGACCTTCGCCCAGGCCCAGACCAAGGCCGACGCCGAGGACGCCCAGGTCTCCGCGACCGCCGAGCGGCGGGTCAAGGAGGCCGAGCAGCACCGGGAGACCGTGCTCGGCCGGATCAAGCAGCTGGAGACCGACGCCCAGGCCAAGGCCGACCAGCTGATCGAGCAGGCCCGCCGGGAGGCCGAGCGGATCAACGCGGCGAGCGAACGCGAGCAGGGCGAGTTCGACGGCCGTCTGGAGACCGTGCAGAAGCACCTGGACCACATCAAGGCCACCCTGGCCTCGCTCACCGGCGCGGCGGTCGGCGCCATCGAGCCGGAGCGGCTGGCGGCGGCGGTCGCGGGGCCGGTCGCCGACGCGGCACCGGTGGACGCGGCGCCGGTGGACTCGGAGGCGGTGGACTCGGAGGCGGACACCGGCGAGATCGAGGTGGCCGACCTGCGGAAGGCCGTCGCACCGGCGGCGCGGGAGAAGCCGGTGGCCGGGCCGCGGATGCCGGTGGTGGGCGGGGCCGCCGCCGGGGCCGCGAGCGGTTCCGGTGCGCCCGCCGACAAGGCGCCCGCCGGGGCGGTGGCGACCGGTCCGGTCGCGCCGGCCGCGGCGCCGCCGAAGCCGGTCGGACCGCCCCGGTCGGCGGAGGCAGACAGGGACGGCGAAGGCGCCGAGAAGGAGCCGCAGGAGGAGACCCGGGTCATCCCGAAGATCGTCATCGTGGACGACGGTGCCGGCTACGCCACCCCGAACACGGTGAGCTACCGGCGCCGCTGACCGCCGCGCCGGCGCCTCCGCCGGCGGCTCGCCCGTGATCAGCCCGGGTGGGCTTCGCGTCCTGGGCCCTGACCGCTCCCACCGGGCGGCCAGGGCCTGCGCGTTGCGGGCGACCAGCCGGCGCCGGCAGCCGGCCGGGACGGCGAACCGAAGAGGAGCGGTACGGCTTCACCGCCGACCAGGGTCACCAGGTGATGACGTACGACGTCGGCCCGTCACGCCGGTGGTCGCCGCGCCCGTGGCGGCGGCGGCCATGAGTGAGGCCGAGACCCGTGGCGCCCTCCAGGAAAGGGCGCCACGGTTCCCGGCGCTTGGGCGGGCGCCCCCACCCAGGGTCGCCCGGCCTCGCACCTCCGACCCCCATCGGGGGTGCGACAGTGCCGCCACAGCCATCCCCCACGGTTGGGTGCGGCGGGCACATTCACCATGGTGCGCGATCTCCATGGACAGGCAGTGACAGGAGTATGTCCAGTTCGTGGCAGATCGCGGAGCCGAATCTGACCGGGGGCCGGACGGTTCGTCCACCGGCCGGTCCGGTGTTCCGTCCAGTGGTTCGTCCGCGGTCCGGTTGCGGTCCGGTCCCGGGCTCCGCCCGGGGGCCGTTCGTCGCCCCGGACGGTGGTTCGTTCCCGCCCGGCCCCGCCGGGCCGTACACCGCGTGCGCGTCCGTGCCGCGGCGTAGGCTGGAGACCCCCGGCCGCTCGGCGTGCCGGGCCGTTCGCGTTGCCCCGGCAGGCCGCTGCCGCCCGGAGGCAGCACCAGCCACGGGACGAAGAAGAGACCCTGATGAGTCTGACCGGACTGCTCGATGTCGTCGCGCGGGACTCGGCCCTCGCCGAGGCCATCGAGGCGGCGACCGCCACCGGAGCCGCGGCCGGCGGCCGCCGCCACCTGGACCTGGTCGGACCGCCCGCCGCCCGGCCGTTCGCCATCGCCGCGCTCGCCCGCGCGCTGGCCGGCCAGGCCGCCGGCGAGCGGGGCCGCCCGGTGCTCGCCGTCACCGCGACCGGCCGGGAGGCCGAGGACCTCGCCGCCTCGCTGCGCTCGCTGCTGCCGCCGGACGCGGTCGCCGAGTACCCGGCCTGGGAGACCCTGCCGCACGAGCGGCTGTCACCCCGCTCGGACACCGTCGGGCGCCGGCTGGCCGTGCTGCGCCGGATCGTGCACCCGCGGGCGGACGACCCGGCGGCCGGCCCGGTGCAGGTGGTCGTCGCGCCGGTCCGCTCCGTGCTCCAGCCGCAGGTCAAGGGGCTGGCCGAGCTGGAGCCGGTGGCCGTCCGGCGCGGCGAGTCGCACGACCTGGAGGAGGTCGCCCGACGGCTCTCCGCCGCCGCCTACGCGCGTGTCGAACTGGTCGAGAAGCGCGGCGAGTTCGCCGTCCGCGGCGGCATCCTGGACGTCTTCCCGCCGACCGAGGAGCACCCGCTGCGGGTGGAGTTCTGGGGCGACGACGTCGAGGAGATCCGCTACTTCAAGGTCGCCGACCAGCGCTCGCTGGAGATCGCCGAGCACGGCCTGTGGGCGCCGCCCTGCCGCGAGCTGCTGCTCACCGACGAGGTGCGGGCGCGGGCTGCCGAGCTGGCCGCCGAGCACCCCGGGCTGGCCGAGATCCTGGACAAGATCGCCGAGGGCATCGCGGTCGAGGGCATGGAGTCGCTGGCGCCCGTCCTGGTGGACGACATGGAACTGCTGATGGACGTGCTGCCGCTCGGCTCGGTCGCCGTGGTCTGCGACCCCGAGCGGGTCCGAACCCGGGCCGCCGACCTGGTGGCGACCAGCCAGGAGTTCCTGCACGCCTCCTGGGTGGCGGCCGCGGCCGGCGGGGACCGGCCGATCGACCTGGAGACCATCGACGTCTCCGCCGCCTCGCTGCGCTCGCTCGCCGAGGTGCGCGAGCACGCCGCCGAGATCGGCCTGCCCTGGTGGTCGGTCAGCCCGTTCGCGACCAGCGAGTCCACCGTGAACGAGGTCCTGGAGTTCGACGCCAACACGCTCACCCTCGGCATGCACGCCGTCGAGGCCTACCGGGGCGACACCGCCCGGGCGATCGCCGACGCCAAGGAGCGGCTGGCCGCCGACTGGCGCGTCGTGATGGTGACGGAGGGCCACGGGCCCGCCTCCCGGCTCGCCGAGGTGCTCGGCAACGAGGGCATCCCGGCCCGGCTGGTCGCCGACCTCGCCGAGGCGCCCACCCGGGACGTCGTCTACGTCTCCTGCGGCTCGATCGAGCACGGCTTCGTCGACGAGGCCCTGAAGCTGACGGTCATCACCGAGACCGACCTGTCCGGCCAGAAGTCCTCCACCAAGGACATGCGCCGGATGCCGTCCCGGCGCCGCAACGCGATCGACCCGCTGGCCCTGGCCGCCGGCGACTACGTCGTTCACGAGGCGCACGGCGTCGGCCGGTACGTCGAGATGGTGCAGCGCACCGTCCAGGGCGCCACCCGCGAGTACCTGGTGTTGGAGTACGCCCCGGCCAAGCGCGGCCACCCCGGCGACCGGCTGTTCGTGCCGACCGACCAGCTCGACCAGGTCACCAAGTACGTCGGCGGCGAGGCCCCGACGCTGCACCGGCTCGGCGGCGCGGACTGGGCGAAGACCAAGCAGCGGGCCAAGAAGGCGGTCAAGGAGATCGCCGCCGACCTGATCAAGCTGTACTCGGCGCGGATGGCCGCCCCCGGCCACACCTTCGGCCCGGACACCCCCTGGCAGCGCGAGCTGGAGGACGCCTTCCCGTACGCGGAGACGCCGGACCAGCTGACCACCATCGCCGAGGTCAAGTCCGACATGGAGAAGTCCGTCCCGATGGACCGGCTGATCTGCGGCGACGTCGGCTACGGCAAGACCGAGATCGCGGTGCGCGCCGCGTTCAAGGCGGTGCAGGACGGCAAGCAGGTGGCGGTGCTGGTGCCGACCACGCTGCTGGTGCAGCAGCACTTCTCCACCTTCGCCGAGCGGTACGCCAACTTCCCGGTGTCGGTGAAGGCGCTCTCCCGGTTCCAGAGCGACAGCGAGGCCAAGGCCGTGCTGGAGGGCCTGTTCGAGGGCTCGGTGGACGTCGTCATCGGCACCCACCGGCTGTTCTCCTCCGAGACCAGGTTCAAGGACCTCGGCCTGGTCATCGTCGACGAGGAGCAGCGCTTCGGCGTCGAGCACAAGGAGCAGCTGAAGAAGCTGCGCGCCAACGTCGACGTGCTCACCATGTCCGCGACGCCGATCCCGCGCACCCTGGAGATGGCCGTCACCGGCATCCGCGAGATGTCCACCATCACCACCCCGCCGGAGGAGCGGCACCCGGTGCTGACCTTCGTCGGCCCCTACGACGAGAAGCAGATCTCGGCCGCGATCCGGCGTGAACTCCTGCGCGAGGGCCAGGTGTTCTACATCCACAACCGGGTGGAGTCGATCGACAAGGCGGCCGCCCGGCTCAAGGACCTCGTCCCCGAGGCGCGGATCGCCACCGCGCACGGGCAGATGGGGGAGAACCAGCTGGAGAAGGTCGTCGTCGACTTCTGGGAGAAGGAGTTCGACGTCCTGGTGTCGACCACGATCGTGGAGTCCGGCATCGACATCTCCAACGCCAACACCCTGATCGTCGAGCGCGGGGACACCTTCGGCCTCTCCCAGCTGCACCAGCTGCGCGGGCGGGTCGGCCGGGGCCGCGAGCGCGGCTACGCGTACATGCTGTACCCGCCGGAGAAGCCGCTCACCGAGACCGCGCACGAGCGCCTGGCGACCATCGCCCAGCACACCGAGATGGGCGCCGGCATGTACGTGGCGATGAAGGACCTGGAGATCCGCGGCGCCGGCAACCTGCTCGGCGGCGAGCAGTCCGGGCACATCGCGGGCGTCGGCTTCGACCTCTACATGCGGATGGTCGGCGAGGCGGTGGCCGAGTTCCGCGAGTCGCTGGCGAACGGCGGCGAGCCGGAGGAGGAGCCGCTGGAGGTGAAGATCGAGCTGCCGGTCGACGCGCACGTGCCGCACGACTACGCGCCCGGCGAGCGGCTGCGGCTGCAGGCGTACCGCTCGATCGCGGCGGTCAACTCGGAGGCGGACATCCAGCAGGTCCGGGACGAGCTCGTCGACCGCTACGGCAAGCTGCCCGAGCCGGTGGAGAACCTGCTGCTGGTCGCGGCGCTGCGGCTGTACGCCCGGCGGTGCGGCATCGCGGACATCACCCTCCAGGGGGCCAACGTCCGGTTCGGGCCGGTGGAGCTGCGGGAGTCCCAGCAGCTGCGGCTGAACCGGCTCTACCCGCGCAGCCAGGTCAAGGCGGCCGCCCAGCAGCTGCTGGTGCCGCGGCCGAGCACCGGGCGGATCGGCGGCAAGCCGCTGGTCGGGCGGGAGCTGCTGGGCTGGTGCAGCGAGTTCCTGTCGGCGATGTTCGACGACCTGGCGGGGTCGAAGAAGTAGGACCCCGGCGGGAGGGGCGGGTCCCGTCGGGCCCGTCCCCGCCCCGGGCGGGCGGCGGGTAGGTTCGGGGTGTGACGACGAATGTTCCGGACGCGAAGCTGATCCTGCTGACGACCACCCACCGGGTGGCCCCCGGGTTGCTGGCGTGGCCGGCGTGGGAGGCGCTGCGGTCGGCGGGGCGGGTGCTGGCGGGGGACGCGGGGCATCCGCAGGTGGCGGCGGTGCGGCAGGCCGGGGTGGAGGTCGAGGTCGTGGCGGCGGGGTCGGCACCGGCGCTGGCGCGGCTGCTGACCGGGCAGCCGGGCGGGGCTGGGCCGACGGTGTGGCTGGGCAGCCCGGACGGGGATCCGGGGCTGACGGACGCGCTGGCGCGGCTGGCGGTGGAGCACGCCGGTGAGGTGCCGGAGATCGAGGTGCTGCCGGGGTCGTACGACCTGCCGGGGGCGCGGCTGCTGGACCTGGTGTCGGTGATGGACCGGCTGCGCTCGCCGGGCGGTTGCCCGTGGGACGCCGAGCAGACGCACGAGAGCCTGGTGAAGTACCTGGTCGAGGAGGCGTACGAGCTGGTCGAGGCGATCGAGGAGGGGGACCGGGAGACGCTGCGCGAGGAGTTGGGCGACGTGCTGCTCCAGGTGTTCTTCCACTCCCGGATCGCCGAGGAGCACCCGGCGGAGGCGTTCTCGATCGACGACGTGGCCGGTGACATCGTCGAGAAGCTGATGTACCGGCACCCGCACGTGTTCGGGGACGTCGAGGCGGAGGGCGCCGCCGAGGTGGAGGCGAACTGGGAGCAGCTGAAGGCGGCCGAGAAGGCGGACCGGGAGTCGGTGCTGGACGGCGTGCCGGCCGGGCTGCCGTCGCTGGCGTACGCGGCGAAGCTGGTGTCGCGGGTGCGCCGGGCGGGCTTCGCGGGCGTGCCGGACGAGCCGTACGCGCTGCCGGCGGAGCTGACGGCGCAGTCGGCGGGCCGGCTGCTGCTGGCGGTGGCGCAGCGGGCGCACGACGCCGGGGTGGACGTGGACGCGGCGCTGCGTTCGGCCGCGCGCGGTTACCGGGACGCGGTGCGCGCGGCCGAGGGCCTCGGGCCGGTCGGCGAGTAGCGGGCCCGGACAGGGCCTCAGGCGGCCGTGGCGGTGTTCTCGATCGGCCGCCGCTGCCGGGGGACGACTTCGCCGATGGCCTCGCCGACGAGGGCGAGGAGTTCGGCGAGGCGTTCGAGGTCGAGGCGGGCGGGCAGTTCGGCGAGCGAGACGATCCGCTCGCCGTCGGGGCCGGCGACGCAGAACAGGTCGATGGGACCGAGGTGCTTCTCTGCGGTGTCGACGAGGGCGGCGACGTCGCTGGGGCGGCGGATGTCGCCGCCGACGCCGACGACGGGGCAGCCCGGCCGGTCGAGTTCGGTGGCGAGGTCCTCGGCGACGCCCGCACGCTGGTCGGCGATCAGCACTCCGGCGGCGCCGGCGGCGGCGAACCGGCGGGCGAGCTCGGCTCCCGATCCGCCGTCGAGTACCGCGATGACGACGACTGCCCCGCTGACCCGCATGGTCTGCTCCTCCCTGTGGGCGACACCGCACCGGCGCCCACGATTTCTGCGGAGGATCGTAGGCAGGTCCTGACCCTCCGCAACAGGGATTACCCCTCAGGTGACCAGGGTCACGCCCGCCACCCGGCCAAGAGCTGTCCAAGAGCTGTCCACGGGGCGTCCACGGAGCGTTGGCGGGCCGTCCGCCGGGTGTCGACGATCCGGCCCCGCCGGTCGCGTCCGCCGGAGGCGGTGCGGCCCCGACCCACCGGATACGGTCGACGCATGCCAGTGCAGCCCGATCCCGCCGCCCCGCAGCTCTTCACCTGGGAGTTCGCCACCGATCCGTACCCCGCCTACGCCTGGTTGCGCGAGCACGCCCCGGTGCACCGCACGACGCTGCCGAGCGGGGTGGAGGCCTGGCTGGTGACCCGCTACGCGGACGCTCGGCAGGCGCTGGCGGACGGCCGGCTGTCGAAGAACCCGGCGCACCACAGCGAGCAGGCGCACCGCACCGGGCGGGTGGGAATTCCGGGGGAACGCCAGGCGGACTTGATGACGCATCTGCTGAACATCGACCCGCCGGACCACACCCGGCTGCGCCGGCTGGTGTCGAAGGCGTTCACGCCGCGCCGGGTGGCGGAGTTCGAGCCGCGGGTGCAGCAGCTCACGGACCGGCTGATCGACGGCTTCGCGCAGCGCGGTTCGGCGGACCTGATCCACGAGTTCGCGTTCCCGCTCCCCATCTACGCGATCTGCGACCTGCTGGGCGTGCCGGCCGAGGACCAGGACGACTTCCGGGACTGGGCCGGGATGATGATCCGGCACGGCGGCGGCCAACGCGGCGGCGTGGGGCGGGCGGTGAAGCGGATGCGGGCGTACCTGCTGGAGCTGATCCACCGCAAGCGGGCGGATCCGGGTGATGACTTGATCTCGGGCCTGATCCGGGCGAGCGACCACGGCGAGCACCTGAACGAGAACGAGGCCGCCGCGATGGCGTTCATCCTCCTGTTCGCGGGGTTCGAGACGACCGTCAACCTGATCGGCAACGGCACGTACGCGCTGCTGCGCAACCCGGAGCAGCGCAGGCTGCTGCAGGAGTCGGTGGTGCGCGGCGAGACGGCGCTGCTGGAGACCGGGATCGAGGAACTCCTGCGCTACGACGGGCCGGTGGAGATGGCGACGTGGCGTTTCGCGACGCGGCCGCTGTCGATCGGCGGGGTGGACATCCCGGTGGGCGATCCGGTGCTGGTGGTGCTGGCCGCGGCGGATCGCGATCCGGCCAGGTTCGCGGACGAGAACACCCTGGACCTGGCCCGCACGGACAATCCGCACCTGGGTTTCGGCCACGGGATCCACTACTGCATCGGCGCCCCGCTGGCCCGCCTGGAGGGGCGGAGCGCACTGGCCACGCTGCTTTCCCGGCTGCCGGACCTGCGGCTCGCGGAAAACCCGGAGAACCTGCGCTGGAGGGGCGGCCTGATCATGCGTGGCCTGCGGGAACTCCCGGTCGAATTCACTCCGGAGACCTGCTCTCCGCACGCGCCGCCGGTCGCGCCGACCGACGCCCCGACACGCTGACGGCATGTCTCCGGCGGTTCGTGGAGCCGGGCCTGAACCCGCATTAATCCGGACATACCGCCGCAGTTGGTAGGCGATTGACCACGCGCCGTAATTTGTGTGTGATATCGGTGATATGAGCTTGTTATTGGTCTGATGATCTGTCTACTCTCCCTGGAGTTCGCAGCTGCGGACCTCGTGCGCGGAACGCCGAATCCTGCCCGCCGCGTCACGGGAAACCGACCAGACCCTGGGCAGGGGCGGGGGAACCAGGTTTGTTGCCGTTCCCCGACGGCTTGGGGTGAAGCCGCCCGAGCGGAATCGTTTCCGCTTTCGGCGGCCGGGCCACCTCCCGGTCCGAACCCGACAGCTCACCTCGCAGGCGTGCGGAGAGGGACCTCTTCATGCTGTTCGTTGGAACCGGCCGCCACCGCCGTCGCACCCAGACCGAGAAGGCCATCGCCGTCGCCGGTGTGGCCGGCGTCGGACTCGCGATGCCGCTCCTCACCGCCACCGGCGCCTCCGCCGCCCCGGCCTCCACCTGGGACGCCGTCGCCCAGTGCGAGAGCGGCGGCAACTGGAGCATCAACACCGGCAACGGCTTCTCCGGCGGCCTGCAGTTCACGCCCAGCACCTGGAAGGCGTACGGCGGCACCTCCTACGCCCCGCAGGCCAACCAGGCCAGCAAGGCGCAGCAGATCTCGGTCGCCGAGAAGGTGCTGGCCTCGCAGGGCCCGGGCGCCTGGCCGGTCTGCTCCCAGAAGGCCGGCCTGAGCAAGGGCGGCGCCCCGGCCTCCGTGGACACATCTACGGACGCCAAGCCCGCCAAGCAGTCCGCCGCCAAGCCGACCCAGCAGGCGCAGGCCCCGAAGCCCGCCCAGCAGCCGGTCAAGCAGGCCGCCCCGAAGCCGGCCGCCCAGCAGGCCCCGCAGCAGACGCAGCCGCAGACCCAGGGCTTCTCCGGCAAGGCCGGCTGGGACGCCGACGCGAAGGTGTACTGGTACCAGAACAACGGCGCCTGGTACTGGACCAGCCACCAGAGCGTCTACCAGCAGTACGCGGGCCAGCCCGCCGCCCAGCCGCAGTACGCGCCCCGCGCCGCGCAGCCCGCGCAGTCCGCCCCGGCCGCGCAGCCCGCCGCCGCGCAGGGCGGTCACGACTACACCGTCCGGGCCGGCGACACGCTGTCGACGATCGCCGCCGCCCAGGGCGTGTCCGGCGGCTGGCAGTCGGTGTACGACGGCAACCGCGGCACCGTCGGCGGCAACCCCAACCTGATCATGCCCGGCCAGGTGCTGCACCTCGGCTGAGCGGCCCGGGCCCTGAACGGCCCGCGCCCTGCGGGCGAAGGGGGACGGGACCTGTCCCCCTTCGCCCGCATTCCCCCGTATTCGCCCGCTTCGATCGGGCAAGCAGGTGAACTACTGGTGGGTAGCCGGGCCACACGCTGAGACGGGACCGAGGCCAGCGCGGCCCCGGGGGCCGGGGCGGTTAGGCTCTGGTCGTAACGACTCCGCAATCGTCCCGCCGGCAGCACCCAACGTCAGCCGGACCCTGCTTCCGCAAGGAGATGCCTCGTGCCGTCCATCGATGTCGTCGTAGCCCGTGAGATCCTCGACTCGCGTGGCAACCCCACGGTCGAGGTCGAGGTCGGCCTCGACGACGGCAGCACCGGCCGTGCCGCTGTCCCGTCGGGTGCCTCCACCGGCGCCTTCGAGGCGCTCGAGCTGCGCGACGGTGACAAGAACCGCTACTTCGGCAAGGGCGTGGAGAAGGCCGTCCTGGCCGTCATCGAGCAGATCGGCCCGGAGCTGGTCGGCTACGACGCCACCGAGCAGCGCCTGATCGACCAGGCCATGCTCGACCTGGACGCCACCCCGGACAAGTCCTCGCTCGGCGCCAACGCGATCCTGGGCGTCTCGCTGGCCGTGGCGCACGCCGCCTCCGAGGCCAGCGACCTGCCGCTGTTCCGCTACCTGGGCGGCCCGAACGCGCACGTGCTGCCCGTTCCGATGATGAACATCCTCAACGGCGGTTCGCACGCGGACTCCAACGTCGACATCCAGGAGTTCATGATCGCCCCGATCGGCGCGGAGTCCTTCTCCGAGGCCGTCCGCTGGGGCGTCGAGGTCTACCACACCCTCAAGGGCGTGCTGAAGGAGCGCGGCCTGTCCACCGGCCTCGGCGACGAGGGCGGCTTCGCGCCGAACCTGGACAGCAACCGCGAGGCCCTGGACCTCATCACCGAGGCCATCCAGAAGGCCGGCTACGTGCCCGGCCGTGACATCGCGCTCGCCCTGGACGTCGCCGCGTCCGAGTTCTACGAGGACGGCGCCTACCAGTTCGAGGGCAAGGCCATCTCCGCCGCCGAGCTCATCGAGTACTACGCCGAGCTGGTCGACGCCTACCCGCTGGTCTCCATCGAGGACCCGCTGGACGAGTCGGACTGGGACGGCTGGAAGGCCATGACCGTCAAGCTGGGCGACAAGGTCCAGCTGGTCGGCGACGACCTGTTCGTCACCAACCCGGCCCGCCTGGCCAGGGGCATCGAGACCGGCACCGCCAACGCGCTGCTGGTGAAGGTGAACCAGATCGGCTCGCTGACCGAGACCCTGGACGCCGTCGAGCTGGCCCAGCGCAACGGCTACCGCTGCATGATGTCGCACCGCTCCGGCGAGACCGAGGACGTCACCATCGCCGACCTGGCCGTCGCCACCAACTGCGGCCAGATCAAGACCGGTGCCCCGGCCCGCTCCGAGCGCGTCGCCAAGTACAACCAGCTGCTGCGCATCGAGGAGATCCTCGACGACGCCGCCGAGTACGCCGGCCGCGGCGCCTTCCCGCGCTTCCGCTCCGCGGAATAGCAAGCACAGCCGCTCTGCGGAATAGCCAGCACAGCCGCTCCGCGGAGTAGCAAGCACGGCCGCTCCGCGGAGCAGCAGGCTCAGCCGCTCCTCGGAGCAGCGAGCACGGTCGCTCCGCCGACCGGTGAGCACGCCTGACCGGTGCCCCGCCGTTCACCCCGTAGGGTGGACGGCGGGGCACCGTCGCGACCAGGAGGGGAACGGGAGATGGCAGGCTGGAGGATCCCGGGCTTGGCGGCCCGGCCTCGCTTCACGAGCCGGGCGACCGTCCTCGTCCTGGTGCTCTGCTCGCTGGTGGCGATCCTCGCCTACCCGACGCGGCAGTTCATCTCCCAGCGCGCCGAGATCTCCGCCCAGCAGGCGAAGGCCGACCGCTCCCGCCAGCAGGTCGAGCAGCTGCGCCGGGAGAAGGCCCGCTGGCAGGACCCCGAGTACGTCAAGGCGCAGGCCCGTGTCCGGCTGCACTACGCGATGCCGGGGGAGACCCCGTACATCGCGGTGGATCCGGCCGGTCAGGCCGCCGCCCGGCCCTCGTCGTCCGCCTCCGGTGTCGCTGCCGGCGCCGCCCCGGCCGCCTCCGACGGCGCGCCAGGCGGCTCGGCGCGGGCCGCCAAGCCCTGGTACGCCAGCATCTGGGACTCGGTCGACGCCGCCGACACCACCGACGCCGCCGTCCCGGCCCCCGCCTCCCCCCGTCCGCTCCCACCGTCCCCCGCTGGAGACACCTCCCCCCATGACCACTGAGAACCACCCCGCCGTCTCCGACGCCGACGTCGCCGCCATCGCCGCCCAGCTCGGCCGGGTGCCGCGCGGCCTGCGCGGCGTGGCGCACCGCTGCCCCTGCGGCAACCCGGACGTCGTGGAGACGGCCCCCCGACTGCCGGACGGCACGCCGTTCCCGACGCTGTACTACCTGACCTGCCCCAAGGCCGCCTCGCTGATCGGCACCCTGGAGGCGGACGGCGTGATGAAGGAGCAGACCGCCAGGCTCGCCGACGACCCGGAGCTGGCCGCCGCCTACCAGAAGGCGCACGAGGACTACATCGCCCGGCGCGATGCCATCGAGGTGCTGGAGGGCTTCCCGAGCGCCGGCGGCATGCCGGACCGGGTGAAGTGCCTGCACGTGCTGGTCGGCCACTCGCTGGCGGCCGGCGAGGGCGTCAACCCGCTCGGCGACGAGGCGATCGGCCTGCTGGAGGACTGGTGGGCCAAGGGCCCCTGCGTCTCCCCGGCCGAGGTCGAGGCCGCCGGTGAGCGGGTCGCCCGCAACCGGGCCAAGGACCAGGACCACCAGGCCGTGATCGAGGCCAAGCAGCAGAAGGCCGCCGAGCGCGCCGCGAAGAAGCGGGCCGCCGAGGAGTCCGACGCCGGGGAGTCCGCGTGAGCATGACCCGGGTGGCCGCGATCGACTGCGGCACCAACTCGATCCGGCTGCTGGTCGCCGACCTGGACCCGGCCACCGGGGAGATCACCGACCTCGACCGCCGCATGATCATCAACCGGCTGGGCCAGGGCGTGGACCAGACCGGCCGGCTGCACCCGGACGCGCTGGCCCGCACCTTCGCGGCCTGCCGCGAGTACCGGGAGGTCATCGCCGGGTTCGGGGTCGGCCCGGAGCGCACCCGCTTCGTCGCCACCAGCGCCTCGCGGGACGCCGAGAACAGCGACGAGTACGTCGAGGGCGTGCGCGCGATCCTGGGCGTCGAGCCCGAGGTGGTGAGCGGCGAGGAGGAGGCGCACCTGTCCTTCGTGGGCGCCACCAAGGAGCTGACCGGCGGCCAGTTCCCGGCGCCGTACCTGGTGTTCGACCTCGGCGGAGGCTCGACCGAGTTCGTGCTGGGCGGTGCGGACGTGCAGGCGGCGCGCTCGGTGGACATCGGCTGCGTCCGGCTCACCGAGCGGCACTTCGGCGGCGCCGAGCTGCCCTCGCCGGAGCAGATCGAGACGGCCCGGGCGCACGTGCGGGCCGAGCTGGACAAGGCCGAGGAGGTCGTCCCGCTGCGCGGTGCGGCCACCCTGGTGGGCCTGGCCGGGACGGTCACCACGGTGTCCGCGATCGCCCAGGACCTGCCGGCCTACGATTCGGCGGCGATCCACCACTCGCGGATCGGCCGGGAGCGGGTCGCCGGGATCGCCCGCGAGCTGCTGGGTGCCACCCACGCCGAGCGCGCGGCCATCCCGTCGATGCACCCGGGCCGGGTGGACGTGATCGCGGCCGGCGCGCTGGAGCTGCTGGAGATCATGGAGCGGACGGGCGCGGCCGAGGTGGTCGTGAGCGAGCACGACATCCTGGACGGCATCGCCTGGAGTATGGCCTCCTGACCTCCTGCGAGCCTTACCCGACCGGCCCCGGCACCCCTTTCGGGGGTCCGGGGCCGGGGCGCGCCCGGGCCGGTGCGGGAAAGTTCGTGAATTTCTTCACATGGCGATCCAGTCATTCGCCGCAGCTGCTCGCCCGCTACGTCCGAAATGTGGGACCGAAGGTCTGCTCGCCGTGACGACCCCTGGATCGCAGGTCAAGCCTCGGTTGAGGTTTGAAAATCGAAATCACGAGCGGGAACCCGGGCACCGTACGGATCGTTGCTGCTCAGCAGGGTGGTATTCCGGCGTGCGCTCACGAGGGGGCGCCCGAGGCTGCGAGTCGGCGCGCCGGGCCCGGATTTGCGGCCGCGCAGTGTAGCACGGGGTGTCCAGAAGCTTGTGACCGGGCTCACGAAGGCTGCTCCGGACGGTGCTGGATACTTTCGGATATGAGCACCACGGAGCGTCCTCGCATCCTCATTGTCGGCGGTGGTTACGTCGGCCTGTATGCCGCGATGCGCATCCTCAAGAAGATGCGTTACGGCGAAGCGACCGTCACGGTCGTGGACCCGCGGTCGTACATGACGTACCTGCCCTTCCTCCCCGAGGCGGCCGGCGGCAACGTCGCGCCCCGCAACCTCGTCGCGCCGCTGCGCAGCGCCCTCAAGAAGGCGGAGGTGCTCACCGGTGCGGTCACCGGTGTGGACCACGCCCGCAAGGTCGCCACCATCCAGCCCGCGGCCGGCGACAGCTACGAGCTGCCCTTCGAGTACCTGGTCGTCGCGACCGGCTCGGTCTCCCGCACCTTCCCGATCCCGGGTCTGGCGGAGCACGGCATCGGCATGAAGACGGTGGAGGAGGCCATCAGCCTCCGCAACCACGTCATGGCCCAGCTCGACAAGGCCGAGTCCACCGCCGACGAGGAGGTCCGCCGCAAGGCCCTGACCTTCGTCGTCATCGGCGGCGGCTTCGCCGGTGTCGAGACGATCGCCGAGGTCGAGGACATGGCGCGCGACGCCGCCAAGATCTACAAGACCGTCAGCCGTGACGACATGCGCTTCGTCCTGGTGGAGGCGGCCAACCGCATCCTCCCGGAGATGGGCCCGGACCTCGGTCTGTGGACCAAGGAGAAGCTCGAGGAGCGGAAGATCGAGGTCTACATCGAGACCTCGATGGACTCCTGCGTCGACCAGCACGTGGTGCTGAAGAACGGCCTGGAGATGGACGCCTCCACCATCGTGTGGACGGCCGGCGTGAAGCCGAACCCGGTGCTGGCCAACTTCGGCCTGCCGCTGGGCCCGCGCGGCCACGTCGACACCGCGCCGACCCTCCAGGTCCAGGGCTTCGACTACGTCTGGTCCGCCGGCGACAACGCCCAGGTCCCGGACCTCGCCTCCGGCGAGGGCGCCTGGTGCCCGCCGAACGCGCAGCACGCCGTGCGCCAGGCCGCCGTCCTCGGTGACAACGTCATCTCGGGCATGCGGGGCTTCCCGCAGAAGAACTACGAGCACAAGAACCTCGGTGCGGTCGCCGGCCTGGGCCTGCACAAGGGCGTCGCGATCCTCTTCGGCAAGGTCAAGCTGAAGGGCCGTCTGGCCTGGTGGTTCCACCGCGCGTACCACGGCGCCATGGTCCCGACCATGAACCGCAAGGTCCGGGTCTTCACCGACTGGACGCTGGCCATGTTCCTGAAGCGCGAGATGGTCGGCCTCTCCCAGATGGAGCAGCCGCGCCTGCCGATCCAGGAGGTCACGGCGCCCACGAAGCCCGTGGAGGCCGCCAAGCCGGCCGCCGAGAAGGAACTCGCCAGCAAGTAAGCGACTGAGACCCCGGTGTGGGAGCACCGGGGTATGAGTCGGAGGCCCTCCGCCCGGCAGTGTCGCCGGACCACGACCTCCGTGGTGCTCAGCCGGCCGTGCGACCGGGCGGAGTACAGAAGTAGAAGGGCCCCTGCCGAAACCCTCCGGCAGGGGCCCTTTCTCGTCGTCCGCCCGCTGGGCGGGCCCGTGAGGGGCGGTCAGTCGGTCTTGATGCTCGCCAGGATGTCCAGCTTGGACGCCCGGCGGGCGGGCCAGATCGCGGCCACCAGGCCGACCACCCCGGCCAGGGCCAGGAACAGCGCCAGCTGGCCGAAGGGCAGGACGGTGGTCAGGCCGCTCAGGCTGGACTTCAGGGTGCCGTTGATCGCCCAGGCGATGAAGCAGCCGAGCAGCAGGCCGATGCCGGCGCCGAACAGCGAGATCACCACGGACTCCAGGCGGACCATCCGCTTGATGCCCCGGCGGTCCAGGCCGATCGCCCGCAGCATCCCGATCTCGCGCTTGCGCTCGAAGACCGACATCGCCAGCGTGTTGATCACGCCCAGGATCGCGACCAGCACGGACATCGCCAGCAGGCCGTACATCAGGTTCAGCGCGAAGGTGATGGTCTGGCTGAAGTCGTCGCGGACGTCCTGCTTGGACTTGACGTCGATCACCGGGTTGGCGCCGGTGGCGTCCTTGAGGGACTGCTTGAGCGCGGCGGTGGCGCCGTCCTTGCCCTTGACCAGGACGTCGGTGATGTAGGGCTTCGGCTCGTGCTTGGCGACCTCGCTGTTGGCCAGCAGGACCGGGCCGAGCATGCCGCCCTTCTCGTACACGCCGCCGACGGTGAGCTGACCGGTGGACTGGTCCGGGTAGGAGACCGCCACCGTCGAGCCGGCGGTGAGGTGGAGCTTCGTGGCGAGGTCCTGGTCCACCAGGACCTCGCCCTGGCCGAGCGTGGCGGTGGCGCCGCTGGTCAGCTTGACCTCGGCGAGCTGGTCGAAGGAGCCGGCGTCCATGCCGGTGATCGTCACGCCGCTGCCGTCGAACTTCCAGTCGGCGGTCGTCACCGCGGAGGAGGCGGCCACCCCGGGGGCCTTGGCGATCTGCCCGGGCACCTGCTCGGACAGGCTCATGTGGTTGGCGCCCGAGACCATGTAGTCGGACTTCATCGAGCTGGTGACGGCCTTGTCGATCGCGCCGCCGACCGAGGCACCGATCACGGTGAGGCCGCTGACCAGGGTCAGGCCGATGGTGAGCGCGGCGGCGGTGGACGCGGTGCGGCGCGGGTTGCGGACCGCGTTCTGCTGGGCGAGCTTGCCCGGAGTGCCGCCGAGCCCGCGCAGCAGCGGGCCGATCAGCGCGACCACCGGGCGGGAGAGCAGCGGCAGCAGGACGAACACGCCGATCAGGGCGAGCAGGGCGCCGAGGCCGACCGGCAGGCGGCCGCTGTCGTTGCCGGTGGAGGCGCCGAAGCCGATCAGCGCGAGGCCGCCGGCGGTGAGCGCCGAGCCGATCGCGTTGCGGACCAGCAGGCTCTTCTGGCTGGTCGGCTGGTCGCCGCTGCTCATCGCCGCCACCGGGGCGATCCGGGCGGCGCGCACGGCCGGCAGCAGGGCGGACAGCACCGTCACCAGGACGCCGACGGCCAGGGTCACCGCGATGGTGAGCGGCTTGATGACCAGCGTGCCGTGCGGCATGTTCTCGTTCAGCCGGCTCATCAGGGACTGCATGCCGGCGCCGATTCCGATGCCGGCGAGCAGCCCGGCCAGCGCCGCGACGGTGCCGATCGCCAGGGCCTCGACCAGCACCGAGCGGGTGACCTGCTTGCGGCTGGCGCCGATCGCCCGCAGCAGCGCGAGTTCCTTGGTGCGCTGGGCGACCAGCATGGTGAAGGTGTTGGCGATGATGAAGATGCCGACGAAGAGCGAGATCCCGGCGAAGACCAGCAGCATGGTGCGCATGCTGTCGGTGGCCTTGGTGATCATCTCCTGCTCGTCGGCCTTGAGCTTGGCGCCCGTCTCGACGTCGAAGTGCCGGTCGGACGGCACCTTGGGCTGGACCTGGGCGAGCAGCGCGTCCTCGCTGGTGCCGGGCTTGGCGGTGAGCACGATGCTGCTGAAGTGGCCGGGCTCCAGCAGCAGCTGCTGGGCGGTGGCGCGGTCGAACAGGGTGAGGGTGCCGCCGCTGTTCACCACCGGGTCGTCGGTGGTGAAGACGCCGGTGAGCTTCGCCTCGATCACCGGGCCGTTGATGGCGATCCGGACGGTGTCGCCGGTCCTGTAGCCGGCCTTGTCGGCGGTCTTGCGGTCGAGGGCGATCTCCTTGCCGTTCTTCGGGCCCTGGCCCTCGGCCATCGGGTAGCGCGGGTCCTTGCCGTCCGCGGCCGGGGCGAAGTTGGCGCCCTTGGCGGCCCAGAACTGGCCGATCAGGTTGCCGCTCCGGTCGGCGACCCCGGTGAAGCCGCTGACCACGCCGCGGGCGTTGGCGGTGCCCGGCAGGGCGGCCAGCTGCTGGACGGTGGCGTCGGTGAGCGAGGCGTTGCCGCTCTCGCTCTTCGGCTTGGCGCTGGTGCGGGGGCCGGCCGAGTAGTCCACGACCTGGACCGAGACGTCCGAGTAGCTCTTGGAGTTGTTGTCCCGCATGGCCTTGCCGAAGGTGTCGGAGAAGACCATGGTGCCGGCGACGAAGGCGGTGCCGAGCATGACGGCCAGCGCCGTCATGAGGAGTCGGCCCTTGTGGGCCAGCACGTTGCGCAGTGCGGTGCGGTACATGGGGTGTCCTGGGTTTCGCGTAGGGGCGGCGGCTGGGCTGGCGGGCCCTGGCTGGTGGTGGCTCTAGCTGGTGCGGCCCTTGGCGTCGAAGCGGCGCATGCGGTCCAGGACGGTGTCGGCGGTGGGGTGGTGGAGTTCGTCGACGATGCGGCCGT
>NZ_JBWKEQ010000074.1:0-30505 GCF_056435365.1 Kitasatospora sp. NPDC043949
AGGGGGGACCCTGTGGGAGAGTAGGACGCCGCCGAACAATCATTCACAGAGAACCCCCATCCGGGAAACCGGATGGGGGTTCTCTGCATTTCCGGCCCACAGGAGCACCTCACCAGGGTCCCTCACGAAAGTTCAAAAAAAGTTCGGCCGGCCATGTCGAGAACCCGTGGCTGGCTCCGTCCCCGGGGTGAACGCGGCCACAATGGGTCGCACCAGCACCGAGGAGAACATCATGGCCAAGTACCTGCTGCTCAAGCACTACCGAGGCGCCCCGGCTCCGGTCAACAACGTGCCCATGGACCGATGGACGCCCGAGGAGATCTCGGCGCACGTGCGGTACATGCAGGACTTCGCGGACCGGCTGGAGAAGACCGGCGAGTTCGTCGACGGCCAGGCGCTCGCTCCCGAGGGGACCTTCGTCCGGTACGACGGCGAGGGGCGCCCGCCGGTGACCGACGGCCCGTTCGCCGAGACCAAGGACTTGATCGCCGGCTGGATGGTGATCGACGTCGACAGCTACGAGCGCGCCGTCGAGCTGGCCGGGGAGCTGTCGGCCGCTCCCGGGGCGGGCGGGCGGCCGATCCACGAGTGGCTGGAGCTGCGTCCGTTCCTGGCCGCGCCGCCCACCGTCACCGAGTGACCTCGCCGGTGGACGGAGTCCTGCTCCGGAGTCTCGCGCCGAGCGTGCTCGGTATCCTCGTCCGCCGCGGAGCCGACTTCGCGGCGGCCGAGGACGCCGTGCAGGACGCGCTGGTCGAGGCGGTCCGCGTCTGGCCGGCCGGTCCGCCGCGGGACCCCAAGGGCTGGCTGGTCACCGTGGCCTGGCGCCGGTTCCTCGACGCGGCCCGGGCGGACGCGGCCCGCCGCCGGCGCGAGGACCGGGTCGACGGGGAACCGGAGCCGGGGCCCGCGTCCGCGGTGGACGACACGCTCCAGCTCTACTTCCTGTGCGCGCACCCGTCGTTGACGCCGTCGTCGGCGGTCGCGCTCACGTTGCGCGCCGTGGGCGGGCTGACCACCCGCCAGATCGCCCAGGCCTACCTGGTGCCCGAGGCGACCATGGCGCAGCGCATCAGCCGGGCCAAGCGGACCGTCTCGGGGGTGCGATTCGACCGGCCCGGCGATGTCGCCACCGTGCTGCGCGTCCTCTACCTGGTCTTCAACGAGGGCTACTCCGGGGACGTCGACCTCGCCGCCGAGGCCATCCGGCTGACCCGGCAGCTCGCGGAGGTGATCGACCACCCCGAGGTGGCGGGGCTGCTCGCCCTGATGCTGCTCCACCATGCCCGGCGCGGGACCCGGACCGCGTCCGACGGGAGCCTGGTGCCGCTCGCCGAGCAGGACCGCGGCCGGTGGGACACCGGGTTGATCGCCGAGGGCGTCGGGATCCTGCAAGCGGCCCTCGGCCGCGACCGGCTGGGCGAGTTCCAGGCCCAGGCCGCCATCGCGGCACTCCACGCCGACGCGCCCACCGCCGGGGAGACCGACTGGGTGCAGATCGTCGAGTGGTACGACGAGCTCGCCCGCCTGACCGAGAGCCCGGTCGTCCGGCTCAACCGCGCGGTGGCCGTCGGTGAGGCCGACGGGCCGCGCGCCGGGCTGGCGGCGCTCGGGGAGCTGGACGGTTCGCTGCCCCGCCACACGGCAGTGGCGGCGTACCTCCACGAGCGCGACGGTGACTTGGAGACGGCGGCCCGGCTGTATGTCGAGGCGGCCCACCAGGCCCCCAACCTCGCCGAGCGCGACCACCTCATGCGCCAGGCCGCCCGGCTGAACGCCCGTCGGCCTCGCTGACGGACCAGGCAGGAGGCGCGGCGTCACCACGGACTGCCCGTTGAAGGGACGAGACCGTACGACGTGACCAAGGAACGGGACCAAGGAACGGGACCAAGAGGCGGGACCGCCCGTACGGGCGAGGCTCAGAGGCGGCCGGCGGCCTTGAGCGCGAGGTAGGTGTCGGCGAGGGCGGGGGCGAGCTGGGCGGGGGAGGCGTCGAGGACGGTGACGCCGTGGCGGGTGAGGAGGTCGGCGGTGGCGCGGCGGTCGGCGCGGGTCTGTTCGGCGGCGGCGGCGCCGTAGACGGCTTCCAGGGTGCCGCGGCCGGCGGCGAGGGCGTCCAGGTGGGGGTCGGCGACGCAGGCCAGGACCACCTCGTGGCGCTTGGTGAGCAGCGGCAGCAGCGGGCGCAGGCCGTCTTCGACCGGGGCCGTGTCGAGGCCGGTGAGCAGGACGATCAGCGAGCGGTGCGGTGCCATCTTGAGGGCGGTGGAGACCAGTGAGCGCATGTCGGTCTCGTGCAGGGCCGGTTGGAGGGAGGCCATCGCGTTGGTGAAGGCCGGCAGGATCTCGCTGGGCGAGCTGCCGGCGACCGCGGCGCGCTTGCGGGCGTCGTGGGCGAGCAGGTCGACCCGGTCGCCGGCGCGGGTGGCGAGGGCGGTGAGCAGCAGGGCGGCGTCGAGGGCGGCGTCGAGGCGGGGCGCGTCGCCGACCCGGCCGGCGGAGGTGCGGCCGGTGTCGAGGACGACGAGGATGTGCCGGTCGCGTTCGGGGCGCCAGGTGCGGACGGCGACGGTGTTGCGGCGGGCGCTGGCCCGCCAGTCGATGGAGCGGACGTCGTCGCCGGGCAGGTACTCGCGCAGGGAGTCGAACTCGGTGCCCTGGCCGCGGGTCAGGACCGAGGTGCGGCCGTCGAGTTCGCGCAGCCGCGCGAGCCGGGAGGGCAGGTGCTTGCGGCTGTTGAACGGGGGCAGGGCTCGGACTGTCCAGGGCAGGTGGTGCGAGCCCTGGCGGCCGGCCAGGCCGAGCGGCCCGAGCGAACGGACCGTCACCCGTCGGGCGTGGTGGTCGCCGCGGCGGGTCGGGGTGAGCACGGTGACGGCCCGGCGCCGCTCGCCGGCGGGGACGTGCAGGGTGTGTCGGGAGGCGGCCTCGGCGGTGCCCGGCCGCCAGGCGGACGGGGCCCAGGCGTCGCGGATCCGGGCCCGGAGGGGCCGCCCGGAGGGGTTGGTGACGGTCAGTTCGACGGAGGCGGGTTCGCCGAGCCGGACGGTGGTGTCGCCGCCCCGGCCGAGTTCCAGACCGCGGACGGGGGCGGCGAGCACCAGGTCGATCGCGGCGGCGAGCAGCACGGCGCCGGTGACGAGGCCGATCCCGGCCCAGGACGGCAGCAACAGGCCCACGACGAGCGTGCCGAGCGCGGCGAGCAGGGCGGTTCGCCCGGTGAGGGCCATGCGGTGCGCTCCTTCGGGAACGGGCGGTTCAGCGGGGGGCGGGCGTCTGGGCGAGGACGGCCTGGATGACGGAGTCGGCGGTGACGCCCTCCATCTCGGCCTCGGCGCGCAGCGCGACGCGGTGCCGCAGGGTGGGCAGGGCCAGGGCCTTGACGTCGTCGGGGGTGACGTAGTCGCGGCCGGCGAGCCAGGCCCAGGCGCGGGAGGCGGCCAGCAGGGCGGTGGCACCGCGCGGCGAGACGCCGATGGACAGCGACGGGGACTGCCGGGTGGCCCGGCAGAGGTCGACGATGTACGCGAGGATCTCGGGGGAGACGGTCAGCTTGGCGATCTGCTCGCGGGCGGCGGCGAGGTGCGCGGGCCCGGCGACCGGGCGGACGCCGGCGGCGGCGAGGTCGCGGGGGTCGAAGCCGGCGGCGTGCCGGGACAGGACCTGGAACTCCTGGTCCCGGTCGGGCAGCGGCAGGACCAGCTTGAGCAGGAAGCGGTCCAGCTGGGCCTCGGGCAGCGGGTAGGTGCCCTCGTACTCGACCGGGTTCTGGGTCGCGGCGACCAGGAACGGGACGGGCAGCGCGCGCGGCACGCCGTCGACGGTGACCTGGTGCTCCTCCATGGCCTCCAGCAGGGCGGCCTGGGTCTTCGGCGGGGTGCGGTTGATCTCGTCGGCGAGCAGCAGGTTGGTGAAGACCGGGCCGGGCTGGAAGGAGAACTCGGCGGTCCGGGCGTCGTAGACGAGGGAGCCGGTGACGTCGCCGGGCATCAGGTCGGGGGTGAACTGGATGCGCTTGGTGTCCAGGTTGAGCGCGGTGGACAGGGTGCGGACCAGCAGGGTCTTGGCGACGCCGGGGACGCCCTCCAGCAGGACGTGGCCGCCGCAGAGCAGGGCGACGACGAGGCCGGTGACGGCGGCGTCCTGGCCGACCACGGCCTTGCCGATCTCGGCGCGCAGGGCGGTGAGTGCGGCGCGCGGGTCGGCGGCGGTGTCGGGGGTGCCCGGGGTGGCAGCCGCCGCGCCGGGGGTGCTGGACGGGGTGGCGGTGGCCTGTTCGGTCACGGGTTCCGTACCTGCCTTTCGAGGGCGTCGAGGTCGTCGGCGAGCCGCAGCAGTGCGGTGTCGTCGGTCGGGGGCGGGCCGAAGAGGAGGGCCCGGACGTCGCCGGCGGGCTGCTCGGGGAGGCGGTCGGCCACGGCCGCGCAGAGGGTGTCGGGGTCGGGCGCGCCGGCGTGGAGCGGGACGCCCAGGGCCGGGGCGAGGCGGTGCGCGGCGGCCCGGCGCAGGGCCTCGGCGGCGCGGCCGCGGGCCTTGGCGCGGCGGTAGAGCCGGGCGCGGCCCTCGGTGGTCTCGGCGGCGCGGACCACCACGGGCAGGTTCTCGCTGATCACGGGGCCGAGTCGGCGGCCGCGCCAGAGGGCGGTCAGGACGGCGGCGACGGCGAGCTGGTAGCCGGCCCAGCGCCAGCCGTCCGGGATGTAGTCGCCGAAGGTCTTGTCCCGGGTGCCCTGGGCGAGCGGGGCGCTGTAGTCGGGCAGGTGCCAGGTGAGGCGGGGCTGGGAGCCGAGCAGGCCGAGGGCGAGGGCGGCGTTGCCGTCCTTGGCGAGCTGCTCGTTGTGGAGGAAGGCGCCGGTGCCGAGCACGATGACGTCGCCGCCGGCGGTCGGGGCGCTGACCAGCGGGTAGCCGTGGCCGCGCGGGTAGCAGCCGGCGCCGCGGCTGCCGCTGGTGTAGAGCATTCCGCCGATCTCGGCGCTGCCGGCCCGCACGGCCTCGGTGAGCGGGCACTGTGCGGTGGTGCTGCGGACGGAGGCGTAGGAGGGCCCGCCGTCCTCGTCGGAGGGGCGGATGCCGGGGGCCAGGGCGCTGAGCGCGGCCGGACCGGGGGCGACGAGGACGAGCCGGCTGTGCCGGGCTGCGGCGACGGCGCGCAGTTCGGCGGGGCCGAGCAGGTCTGGCTCGGGCAGGACGAGAGTGTCGGCGCCGCCCGGGTGGCCGGTGAGGTCGGTGGTGAGGTCGGTCTTGAGGCCCTGGTGTTCGAGCAGCGCGAGGACGGCGTGGCTGCCGTCCTGGTCGTAGGAGCGCGGGTCGAGCGGCGGGTAGCGGCGGTCCTGGCCGAGGGCGGCCACGGCGGTGGCGCCGATCAGCAGGACGGCGAGGACGAGCAGGTACCAGCGGGCCCGGCGCCAGAGGCCGCGGCCGGTGGGGGCGAGGCTGGTCGTGGCCGGCCCGCCGGGGGCAGGGGTGGCGGGCGGCTGCGGCGCGGGCGGCGCGGGGGCGGTGCTGGTCATGCCGCTCCTCCCAGGGCCGGGCGGGCGCGTTCCAGGGTCCGGTCGAGCTCGCGCAGCAGCTGGTACGCGGCCTGGTCGGCGGTGCGCTCGCCGTAGGCGATGTCGTCGAAGGTGAGGGCGGCGGCGGCCAGGGCGGCGGCGTGGTCGGGCAGGGCCCGGCCGGCCTCGGTGGCGGCCTCGTCGGCGGTGCGGCCGGGGCGGACGTCGAGCAGGGTGCGTTCCTCCAGGGCCCGGACCAGGGCTCGCATCTGTGCGCGGACGGCCTCGTTCCAGTGCCCGGCGGCGGCGTGCCGTTCGGCGTCGGCCCGGTACTGGCCGGCGCCGCGCGGTCCTTCGACGCCGTAGACGTCGAGGACGGTGCGGGCCGCGCGCCGTGGCGCGCCGAGGCGCCACCAGAGGGCGGCACCGATCAGCAGGGCGACGATCAGGAAGAGCACCAGGCCGGTGGTGCCGCTGGTGCCGTTGCCGGAGATGCTGTCGAGCGCGTCGGTGATGTGGTCGTTGAGCCAGGTCATGACCCGTTCCAGGACGCTCGGGTCGTGCTTGTGGTACTCGGCGTTGAGCAGCTCGTCGCGGGCGGCGTCGCGGGCCGGGTCACGCGGGACGGTGACCGGGGCGCCGCCCGCGACGAGGAGCCTGTCCCCCCAGGTAGGCATCCGGGTCAGCGCCTCGCGGGGGGTCGGCCGGCCTGGTCGCCCCAGCCGGTGGCGCCGGACTCGGCGAGGCCGGCGGCGCGGGCGAGTTCGATGTCCAGGGCCTCGCGGCGGATCCGCTGGTCGACGTAGATGAGGACGCCGAGGGCGGCCCGGAAGGGGATGGTGAGGGTGGCGGCGATGATGCCGGCGATCGCGGTGGTGATCAGCATCGCGGTGGGCTCGTGGGCCGAGCTGAGGTCGACCTGGCGGTCGAGGTCGCTGAAGCCGAGGACGAGTCCGGCGAAGCGGAACGGGATCGCGATGACCATGGCGACGATGAAGGTCAGCACCTCGCCGAGCAGCGAGATGCCGAAGATGCGCCACCAGGAGCCGAGGGTCAGCCGCCGGGAGCGGGACAGCGCGGTCCGCACACCCTGCTTCTCCAGCATCAGGGCGGGGGCGGCCAGGCTGAACCGGATCCACAGCCAGAACCCGACCGGGATGGTCAGGATGCCGACGAGGAACAGCAGGGCCTCCGTCTCGGGGGCGCCCGCCGAGCCGGAGGCGTAGAAGTACCAGGGGCTGAAGCCGAGCAGGACCACACCGCCGGACATCAGGCCGGTGAGCAGGGTCAGCCCGAGCAACTGCGGCAGCCGGCGGCGGGCGTCGCGCCAGGCGTCCCCGGCGTTCGCGGACTGCCCGAGGACGGCGCGGCTGACGACCATGGTGAGCAGCGCGGTGGCGACCACGCCGAGCAGCACCGTCAGCGGCATCGAGGCCAGCATGGTCGTCACCTGGGTGGCGGGGCCGGTCTTGCCCTTGACCAGCAGCTGGGCGGCGACGTTGCCGGCCTGCTCGACGACGGCGATGCCGAGGGAGAGGGCGAGGGTCGTCCGCCAGTGCTTGCGGATGGTGGCGACGGAGCCGTCGAGGAGTTCGCCGAGTCCGAGCGGGCGCAGCGGGATGACGCCGGGCTTGGGGCTCTGCGGAGCGCCCCAGCCGTAGGGGTGGTGGCCGCCCGGTGCGGGCCGGCTCCAGTCGGGCCGGGCCTGCTGACCGCTCCAGCCAGGGGCCGGGGCGGGGGCGCCCTGCGGTGGTGCCGACGGCCCGGGCACGGCGGCGGGCGCGTCGGCCGGGGGCCGGGCGTCGTCGCGGGGCGGCTCGGGCGAGCCGGGCGAGGCCCAGCCCGGAGTGTCGGTCATCACTGCTCCTCGGAGGGGCGTCACGGGCGCGGTTCCGGGCGGATCTTTCGCCCGCGCGCAGCGCCCATCGTGCCATGGGGTCTGGGAAGGCCCCATGGGTATCCGGCCGCTGATCGGAAACGGGGGCCTTCCGGTGGTCGGGCGGTGGGCCGCGGGCCGTTCGAAGACGTTCCAGCCGGGCACATTCGCCCGGTATGGCCGGAATTAACCGGTGGGGGGAGTTGGCCGTTGTGGAGCATTGGCACTGCTGTGCGGCAGGTCACAATCCGGTAATGAGAGGATGGACGCATGAAGGGACGCGTCCTCGTCGTTGATGACGACTCCGCACTGGCCGAGATGCTCGGTATCGTGCTGCGTGGTGAGGGTTTTGAGCCGTTTTTCGTCGCGGATGGGGACAGGGCGCTAGCTGCGTTCCGGGAGACCAAGCCCGACCTGGTCCTGCTCGACCTGATGCTGCCCGGTCGGGACGGTATCGACGTCTGCCGGCAGATCCGGGCGGAGTCCGGTATTCCGATCGTCATGCTGACCGCGAAGACCGACACGGTCGACGTCGTGGTGGGCCTGGAGTCGGGTGCCGACGACTACGTCACCAAGCCGTTCAAGCCCAAGGAGCTGGTGGCCCGGGTGCGTGCCCGGCTGCGCCGTGCCGAGGAGCCGACGCCCGAGCAGCTGACCATCGGCGACCTGGTGATCGACGTGGCCGGCCACTCGGTGAAGCGGGACGGCCGGGGCATCCCGCTGACCCCGCTGGAGTTCGACCTGCTGGTCGCGCTGGCCCGCAAGCCCTGGCAGGTGTTCACCCGTGAGGTGCTGCTGGAGCAGGTCTGGGGTTACCGGCACGCGGCGGACACCCGCCTGGTCAACGTCCACGTGCAGCGCCTGCGGTCCAAGATCGAGAAGGACCCGGAGCGCCCCGAGATCGTGGTGACCGTCCGTGGCGTCGGCTACAAGGCCGGACCCAGCTGACGTGACGCACCTGGCTGACGAAGCCCCGTCGGGTTCCGCGACCGACGGGGCCGACGCGGTTCGCGGGTCCGTGCTGAGTTCGACCACCCGCCGTCGGCGCCGGGCGGCCGCGTTCGCGCTGCTGACCCGTCAGCTGCGTCGGCCCGCGCGCCGGGTGACGGCGCTGTACCGCCGGTCGATCCAGCTGCGCGTGGTGGCGGTCTCGCTGCTCGCGTCCATCGCGGTCGTCCTGGTGCTCGGCGTGGTCGTGATGGCGCAGGTGCGCACCGGCCTGCTCGGCACCAAGATGGCGGCCGCCCGCGAGCAGGCCAGGATCGGGTTCCAGGCGGAACTGAAGAAGATCGACGAGGCGAAGGACCAGCGGCTGCGGGTCGGCGCCACGCCCGACCCCACCATCGAGGAGACCGGCACCTGGCTGCTGCGGCAGGTCAACGACCTGGCCGCGAGCGGGCAGACCGTCTACTCGGTGATCGCGATGGCCGCCGGCACCGACGCCATCGTCCCGGAGAACGGCTTCGCGCCGCGCTTCTCGGGCGACATCCTGCCCAGCAGCGTCCCCGACACCCTGCGGGACAGGGTCCACTCCGAGCCCGGCCAGATGTTCGACCAGCCGGCCCGGATCCACCGGGCCGACGAGCGGACCGAGCCCGGGCTGGCCCTCGGCATGCAGTTCACCGGCCCGGCCGGCAACAGCTACCAGATGTTCTACGTGTTCTCCTTCGGCCAGGAGACCGACACCCTCGACCTGATCACCGGCACCCTGGCGACCGCCGGCGTGTTCGTGGTGATCCTGATGGGCGGCATCGCCTGGGTCGTGGTGCGCCAGGTGGTCACCCCGGTCCGGATGGCCGCCGGCATCTCCGAGCGGCTCGCCGACGGGCACCTGGAAGAGCGGATGAAGGTCACCGGCACGGATGACATCGCCCGCCTCGGCGAGTCGTTCAACCGGATGGCCAATGCCCTCCAGGCCCAGATCCGCCAGTTGGAGGAGCTGTCCCGGGTGCAGCGGCGCTTCGTCTCGGACGTCTCGCACGAGCTGCGCACCCCGCTGACCACGGTCCGGATGGCCGCGGACCTCATCTACGACAGCCGCGAGGACCTGGACCCGATGGCGGCCCGCTCGGCGGAGCTGTTGCAGGGCCAGCTGGACCGCTTCGAGTCGCTGCTCGCCGACCTGCTGGAGATCAGCCGCTTCGACGCCGGCGCCGCGATCCTGGACGGCGAGCCGGTCGACCTGCGCGACATCGTCGCCCGGGTGGTGGAGGCCGCCGACCCGCTGGCCCAGGCCAAGGGCAGTGCGGTGGTGATCCGCGGCGACGGCGAGCCGGTCGTCGCCGAGGTGGACTCCCGCCGGATCGAGCGCATCCTGCGCAACCTGGTGGTCAACGCCCTGGAACACGGCGAGGGACGCGACGTGGTGGTGCGGCTGGGCTCGGCCGACGGCGCGGTCGCGGTCGGCGTGCGCGACTACGGCATCGGCCTCAAGCCGGGCGAGGCGTCCCGGGTGTTCCACCGCTTCTGGCGGGCCGACCCGTCCCGGGTGCGGACCACCGGCGGCACCGGCCTCGGCCTGTCCATCGCGGTCGAGGACGCGCACCTGCACGGCGGCTGGCTGCAGGCCTGGGGCGAGCCCGGCGGCGGCTCGCACTTCCGGCTCACCCTGCCGCGCACCCGGGGCGGCGAGATCAGCCGGGCGCCGTTCCGGCTGGAGCCGGAGGACTCCCGCAACAACCGGGGCCTGGGCACCTACGGCGTGCCGTACCGGCGGGCGATCAGCCCGCCCGGCGCGACCGCGATGACCGCGGCCGAGGAGCAGGCGGAGACGCCGGAGGGGCCCGTCAACGGCTTCGGCAGCGGGCTCGGCGGGGTGCTGAACATCGGCCCCGACCTGGGCAAGCGCCGGCTGCCCGAAGGGCCGCGCGCGGACCCCTCGGACGTCCGGACGGCGGGGAGCGGGTACGGTGCCACCGGCGCCCAGGTGATGGTGGACCCGACGCCCGGACGGCCGTCGGTGGCACAGCGGACGGCGGAGCCGGACGTGACGGATGGGACGGGCGGGACGGACCTGGAGGGGTCGCAGCGTGCGAAGGACGAGCAGCAGGACTGAGCCGCGGTTCACGGCGGTGGCCGGCGTGGTGCTCGGCGCCCTGGTGGCGAGCGGCTGCGCGGCCATGCCGGACTCCGGCGGCATCTCCCGGGTGGAGCTGTCGCAGGGGGCGGCCGACAAGAACCTGCAGGCCAAGGTCTACCCGGTGGCGCCGGCCAAGGGCGCCAAGCCGCGCGCCCTGCTGACCGGGTTCCTGGACGCGGTGACCGCAGACGAGGGGTACGAGACCGCGCGCCAGTACCTCACCGAGAACGCCTCCGCGCACTGGAACCCGGACGCCGGCATCCAGGTGCTCTCCGCCGCCACCCCGAACCTCCCGGCCGGCCAGGAGATCGCCGACACCGACACCAGCGTCTCCGCGACGGTGACCGGGTCGCTGATCGCCAGGATCGACGAGAAGCACTCGTACCTGGCCGAGGGGCAGCGGGACGTCTCGGCCGACTTCACCCTCGTCCGGGAGAAGGACGGCGAGTGGCGGATCGACAAGCTGCCGACCGGCGTGATCATGAACGAGACCAACTTCAACAACAGCTACCGCCAGGTCGACCGGTACTTCTACACCACGCCGGACCCGTCCTCGACCGTCACCGGGAGCGCCGGCCAGCAGGTCCTGATCCCCGACCCGATCTACCTGCGGCGCCGGACAGACCCGCTGACCGCCGCTGCCAAGGCCCTGGTCGCCGGGCCCTCGACCTGGCTCGCGCCGGTCGCCCGGACGTCCTTCCCGAGCGGCGTCAGCGTCGACCGGGTGAGCGTCGACGACGGCCGGATCGCCCACGTGCAGCTCGGCGGGGCGGACGTCAGCGAACCGGTGTCCTGCCGGCGGATGGCGACCCAGCTCTTCTACACCCTCGCCGACCAGGGCAAGGGACAGGTCGAACGGCTTGAACTCAAGGGCCAGCGGGGCAACTGCTTCGCCAGCCGCAACGACCTGCCGGCCACCGGCCCCGGCGCCCTGGCCGGGCCGCTGCCCGCGCAGCAGTACTACCAGCGCGCCGACAACGGCCTCCTGATGGTCACCGACGAGCAGCGCAACGGCGAGCCGGTGCGCGGCGTCCTCGGCAAGCCGCAGCCGGCCGGCAAGGCGCCGCTCGGCACCATGGCCGTCAACCGGGACGGCTCCCGGGCCGCCGCGATCAGCGGGGACGGCCACCAGCTCTACTCGGTGCCGCTGGCGGACAGCGCGGTGGCGCTGCCCGACCCGGTGCTCACCTCGCCGGTGAAGACCGCCGACAAGGAGGACGGCCTCGCCTCGCCCAGCTGGGACGGCCGAGGCGACCTCTGGGTGGTGGACCGCAACCCGCAGGGCCCGCGGGTGGTGATGGTCCGCGGCAACCGGACGTACCCCGTCGCGGTCGAGGGGCTGGACGGGCAGACCGTGCAGGCCCTGAAGATCTCCTCGGACGGCGCCCGGGCCGCCCTGGTGGTCAAGACCGCGGGCGTGCCCAGCCGCTCGCTGTACTTCGGCCTGGTGGTGCACGGCGGTACCCCGGAGGCGCCGACCGCGCGGATCACCGGCCTGCGCCGGGCGGCCCCCTCGCTCACCGACGTCGCCTCGGTCTCCTGGGCGGAGGCCGACCAGCTGCTGGTGCTCGGCAAGGAGGCCGACCGGATCAAGCAGCTGTACTACATCGGCACCGACGGCACGCAGAGCGCCGACACCACGCTGCAGGCCGAGAACATGCTCACCGTCTCGGCCTCCGAGTCCCGGGGCAACGTCCTGGCCCAGGCGCCGTCGGTGCTCGCGGCGGCCGGAGGCGCGATCTACCGGCTGATCGGCAGTCAGTGGCGCGAGGTCCAGTTGGCCGACAAGGCCGGGTCCTTCTTCTACGCGGGCTAGGAACCCGCCGATCACGCTCTGACGTTCCGATCCCTGACGCCATGTCGGGCCGCCCGGTGCCTCAGCCGGGCCGGTGCGCGGTGGCGGCGACCGCGGCGCCCGCCCGGGCGGGCAGTCCGGCGTCCGCCAGTGCCCGGGCCGCCTCGGCGAGGCTGGCACCGGTGGTCACCAGGTCGTCCACCAGGACCGGCTGACGGCCCAGCAGGTCGCGCCGGGCGCGCGGCAGCACGGTGAGCGCGCCGTGCAGGTTGCGGTGGCGCTCGGCCGCGCTCAGCCCGGCCTGGTCGGCGACCGGGCGGGCGTGCCGCAGCAGCGGCTCGGCCCGGGCGTCCAGGCCGCACCGGCGCAGCGAGCGGGCGGCGGCCCCGGCCAGCCGCAGCGTCGGGTCGTGGCCGCGGGCGCGGACGGCGGATCGGGCCGAGGGCATCGGGACCAGCAGCAGCGGCGCGGCGGCGGCACGCGGTCCCAGGGCGGAGCGGACGGCCCGGCCGAGCGCCTCGCCGAGCGGGCCCGCCAACCGCAGCGCGCCGCGCTCCTTGTGGGCGAGCAGCAACTGCCGGACGGAGTCGGCGTACGGGGCGGCGGCGTGCGCCCAGGGCAGCAGCGTGGGGCCGGGCCGGGTGGCGGCCAGCGCGTGCCGGCAGGCCGGGCAGAGCTGGGTGCGCTCGGCGCCGCAGCCGGCGCAGCGGGCCGGGACCAGGACGTCCAGCAGTCCGGCCAGTGCGTGGCCGAACGGCCCTTGGGCGGACGGCGGACGGGTGGGGGCGGGGGGTGGTGGCACGGCTGCTCCTGGCGACGGCAGGCACGGAGAGTGAGCAAAGGATGCGCCGTACGGGGGGTGTTGTCCAGGTATTTACCCGTGCTTCACTCGCAGGAGGGTAGACAGGGTCCAACAGCTTGACCGCCCGCCCGCAGTATCGGGTCATACCCGACTCCGCGCCTGGGGAGGCGAAAACCCCGTGTGAGGTGTTCGATAAAGCTCCAAGGGGTTTCAACCGTCCCTGGTGGGGAGGAAGTGAGGTGAGGGCCAGTCGTTTCCCGCCGCTGGCGGCGGGGGCGGGGGGCCGGCAGTGGATGGGCTGGTCCAGCTGGGTCTCAGTCCGGTCCGGTAGCACCCGGATCGGCGTCAGCACGAGGGATCGGAGTTCTGCGTGGACATCGTCGTCAAGGGCCGCAAGACCGAGGTGCCCAAGAGGTTCCGCGAGCACGTGGCCGAGAAGCTGGAGAAGGTCCAGAAGTTCGACGGCAAGGTGATCAGCCTCGACGTCGAGGTGTCCAAGGAGCACAACCCGCGGCAGGCCGACCGGTCCGAGCGGGTGGAGATCACTCTCCGTACCCGTGGGCCGGTGATCCGGGCCGAAGCCGCCGCCGCCGACCCGTACGCGGCGCTCGACCTGGCCTCGGCGAAGCTCGACGCCCAGCTGCGCAAGTCCGCGGACCGGCGCCGAGTGCACAAGGGCGGCAACGGCCGCACCCCCATCAGCGTCGCCGAGGCGACCGCGGCGCTGGCCGCGCTGCCGGACACGGCGGTGCGGGAGGGCGAGACCAACGGGGCCGTCCGCAAGACCATGATGGGATCCCTGGAAGTGGAGGGCGAAGGCCCGCTGGTGGTCCGGGAGAAGACCCACCCGGCCGCCCCCATGGCGCTGGACCAGGCGCTGTACGAGATGGAACTGGTCGGCCACGACTTCTACCTCTTCGTGGAGAAGGACAGCGGCCTGCCGAGCGTCGTCTACCGCCGTCACGGCTACCACTACGGCGTCATCCACCTGCAGACCGACGGGTCGGCCGGCGCGGGCGGCGGCGCGGGCGGGGCGATCGGCGAAAGCGACGACGAGGACTGACCGTCCGAAGACAATCCTGGAGGGGTGACCCCGGCGGCCGAGTCCGCCGGGGTCACCGGCGTTTCGGGGCAGGGCGGGTGGAGCGGGAGTCGAGGGCGGGCCCGGGAGGTCACCCGATGCGGAACGGCGGCGTCGGAGGGTGACAGCAACGGCCGCGCGGCGTGGAATGATTGGCGCACGACGACCCGCGAAGGGGGAGGAGCGGATGGGGGATCACTTCGGGCTGGGGCCCGCTACGGGGCCGGTCACCGGACTGTCACCGGGACCGGAGGAGGAACCCGCGTACGCGCCGCACCGGGGTGAGCCGATCCGCGTACTGGTGGTGGACGACCACGCGTTGTTCCGCCGGGGGCTGGAGATCGTGCTCGCGGAGGAGCCGGACATCAAGGTCGTCGGCGAGGCCGGCGACGGCGCCGAGGCCGTGTTGAAGGCTGCCGACCTGCTGCCGGACATCATCCTGATGGACGTCCGGATGCCGCGCCGCAGCGGGATCGAGGCCTGCACGGCGATCAAGGACGTGGCACCCAGCACCAAGATCATCATGTTGACGATAAGCGACGAGGAGGCCGACCTCTACGAGGCGATCAAGGCGGGCGCCACCGGTTACCTGCTGAAGGAGATCTCCACCGACGAGGTCGCCACCGCGATCCGCGCGGTCGCCGACGGGCAGTCCCAGATCAGCCCGTCGATGGCGTCCAAGCTGCTCACCGAGTTCAAGTCGATGATCCAGCGTCGCTCCGACGACCGGGACCTGGTGCCCGCACCCCGGCTCACCGACCGGGAGTTGGAGGTGCTCAAGCTGGTGGCGACCGGGATGAACAACCGGGAGATCGCCAAGGAGCTGTTCATCAGCGAGAACACCGTGAAGAACCACGTGCGCAACATCCTGGAGAAGCTCCAACTGCACTCCAGGATGGAGGCGGTGGTGTACGCGATGCGCGAGAAGATCCTCGAAATAGGGTGACCGTGGCTGCGCCCCGGCCCTAGCTCGCGAGGAGTTTCTCGAGGGCCGGGCGCAGCCGTTCGTCCGGCAGGGCCTCGACCCGGACGCCGTCGCAGCCCACCCAGGCGGCCGCCTCGCGCAGGGCCGCCGCCAGCGCCTCGACGTGCCGGGCGCCGTGCCCTCGGTCGCCGGCCAGCGAGACCTGACGGGCCACCAGGGTGCGCCCCTCCCGGGCCGGGTCGACCCGGCCCACCAGCCGGCCGCCGGCCAGCAGCGGCATCGCGAAGTAGCCGTGCACCCGCTTGTGCTTGGGCGTGTAGGCCTCCAGTCGGTGCGTCATGCCGAAGATCCGCTCGGTGCGTGCGCGGTCCCAGATCAGCGAGTCGAACGGCGAGAGCAGCGTGGTGCGGTGGCGCCCGCGCGGGGTGGTGGCCAGCGCGGCCGGGTCGGCCCAGGCCGCCGCCGCGCCGCCGCCCGGGCCCCAGCCGGCCACCTCGACCGGGACGAGCCCGCAGTCCGCGAGGACCGGGTCCAGCTCCTCGGCGCGCAGCCGGTGGTAGTCCAGCAGGTCGGCCCGGGTGGCCACGCCGAGCGCGGCCCCGGCCTGGGCGACCAGGGTGCGCACGCACTCCCGGTCGGTGCGGTCCTGCCCGAACAGCGCCTCGGGGATGGCCTGTTCGGCCAGCGCGTAGACGCGCTTCCAGCTCCGGCGCTCGGTGCAGACCACGTCGCCGAAGGCCAGCGCCCGCTCCACCGCGATCTTGGTGTCCGACCAGTCCCACCACTCGGCGGTCTTCTTGGCGCCGCCCAGCTCCGTGGAGGTCAACGGGCCCTCGGCGCGCAGCTTGTCGAGCACGTGCCGGTACGTCTCGGGCGTCACCTGGTGGCCCCAGAGGTGGCCGCGCTCGCGGTAGCGGCGGCGCCGGAACGCGAACAGCGGCCACTCCTCGACCGGCAGGATGCAGGCCGCGTGCGACCAGTACTCGAAGCTCGTGCCCGCGCCCCAGTACGCCGCCTCGACGGCCGGACGGCCGACCGCGCCGAGCCGGGCGTACGGCACCAGTTCGTGCGAGCGGGCCAGCACCGAGATGGTGTCCAACTGGACGGCGCCCAGGTGCCGCAGCACCCCGCGCACCCCGGCCCGGCGGTCCGGCGCGCCGAGCAGGCCCTGGGCGCGAAGGGCGATCCGGCGGGCTTCGTCGGCGCTCAGGACGGTGACGGGCGGCGGGCCGGCGGGGGAGCCGGCGGCAGGCAGGGCGGTCATGTCGGCGAGGGTAGTCCGGGGCACCGACAGCCGGTCGGGGGGCGCCGGCGCGGACGTCAGGGGCGGAGGTCCGGGAGGTCCGGGAGGTCCGAGGCGAGCAGCGAGGCGACCCAGGCGTCGTGGAAGGTGCCGCGCTGCTCGGCGTACGAGCGCAGGGTGCCCTCGAAGCGGTAGCCGACCTTCTCGGCCACCGCGCGGGAGCCCTCGTTACCCACGTAGGCCTGCCACTCCAGGCGGCGCAGACCGAGTTCGACCAGGCCGTGGCGGGCGACCGCGCGGGCGGCCTCGACCGTGTAGCCGCGGCCGCGGAACTCCTTCGTCGCCCACCAGCCGACCTCGGCGGAGCCCGGGTCGCCGTGGCGCAGCACGAGGCCCTGGGTGCCGACCAGGGCGTCGGAGCCGCGCTCGAACACGCACCAGATCCGGTTCTCGCCGGTGCGCCAGCCCTGCGCGGCGAGGTCGCGGACGAAGTACTCGGCGTCCTCGCGCCGGTACGGGCTCGGGACGACCGTCCAGCGCTGGATCTCGGCGTCCTGGCAGGCGGCGAAGACGGCGTCGATGTCCGACTCCTGCGGGGCCCGCAGGACGAGGCGGTCCGTGGTGAGGGTGACGGTGCGGGGCTCTTCCATGGGCGGATTATTCCGTGGAGAGAGGAATTCGGGCATCCGAATATCGAGCCGACCCCTCGATCCGCTGACCGGTTTGTCCCGGTGGGCGGTGCTATCGGATCAAGTGCTCGCGCGGGTGACACGGGAATACCGTGCTGACGCACCTCCCGGGGCATTGGACTCCTCGCATACGATGGCCCGTGCGGTGGGGTGAACCCGCCGTGCAGTCGTCCAGTGCCAATACAGGCAAGGAGCCCGCCCAAGTGTCCGTCTTCGACAAGATCCTGCGCGCCGGCGAAGGCAAGATCCTTCGCAAGCTGCAGCGGATTGCTGCCCAGGTCAACTCCATCGAAGAGGACTTCGTCAACCTCACCGACGCCGAGCTGCGCGCGCTGACCGACGAGTACAAGCAGCGGCTCGCGGACGGCGAGACCCTGGACGACATCCTCCCCGAGGCGTTCGCCACGGTGCGCGAGGCCGCCAAGCGGGTGCTCGGTCAGCGGCACTACGACGTTCAGCTCATGGGTGGCGCGGCCCTGCACCACGGGTACGTCGCGGAGATGCGCACCGGTGAGGGCAAGACCCTCGTCGGCACCCTGCCCGCGTACCTGAACGCGCTCACCGGCAAGGGCGTCCACCTGATCACCGTCAACGACTACCTCGCCGAGCGCGACTCGGAGTGGATGGGCCGGGTGCACCGCTTCCTCGGCCTCGAAGTCGGCGTGATCCTCGGCAACATGACGCCCGCCGAGCGCAAGCACCAGTACTCGATGGACATCACGTACGGCACGAACAACGAGTTCGGCTTCGACTACCTGCGCGACAACATGGCCTGGTCGAAGGACGAACTCGTCCAGCGCGGCCACAACTTCGCGGTCGTCGACGAGGTCGACTCGATCCTCATCGACGAGGCCCGCACCCCGCTGATCATCTCCGGCCCGGCCGACCAGGCGACCAAGTGGTACGCCGACTTCGCCAAGCTGGTGCTGCGCCTGAAGATCGACCGCGACTACGAGGTCGACGAGAAGAAGCGCACCGTCGGCATCCTGGAGGAGGGCGTCACCCGGGTCGAGGACTACCTCGGCATCGACAACCTCTACGAGTCGGTGAACACCCCGCTGGTCGGCTTCCTGAACAACGCCATCAAGGCGAAGGAGCTGTACCGGGCGGACAAGGACTACGTCGTCATGAACGGCGAGGTCATGATCGTCGACGAGCACACCGGCCGCATCCTGGCCGGCCGCCGCTACAACGAGGGCATGCACCAGGCGATCGAGGCGAAGGAGGGGGTGGAGGTCCAGAACGAGAACCAGACGCTGGCCACCATCACCCTGCAGAACTTCTTCCGCCTGTACGACAAGCTCGCCGGCATGACCGGTACCGGCACCACCGAGGCCGCCGAGTTCCACCAGATCTACAAGCTCGGCGTGGTGCCGATCCCGACCAACAAGAACCCGCTGCGCATCGACCAGCCCGACCTGATCTACAAGTCGGAGCCGGCCAAGTTCGCCGCCGTGGTCGAGGACATCGCCGAGAAGCACGAGAAGGGCCAGCCGGTGCTGGTCGGCACCGTGTCGGTGGAGAAGTCCGAGTACCTCTCGCAGGAGCTGCGCAAGCGCGGCATCCCGCACGAGGTGCTGAACGCCAAGCACCACGAGCGCGAGGCGCAGATCGTCGCGCAGGCGGGCCGCAAGGGCGCCGTGACTGTCGCCACCAACATGGCCGGCCGCGGTACCGACATCATGCTCGGCGGCAACTCCGACCACCTCGCGGCGGCCGAGCTGGCGCAGCGCGGGCTCACCCCGACCGAGACCCCGGAGGAGTACGAGGCCGCGTTCCCCGCCGCCCTGGAGAAGGCCAAGGCCTCGGTCAAGGCGGAGCAGGACGAGGTCAAGGAGGCCGGCGGCCTCTACGTGCTGGGCACCGAGCGGCACGAGTCCCGCCGGATCGACAACCAGCTGCGCGGCCGCTCCGGCCGTCAGGGCGACCCGGGCGAGTCCCGCTTCTACCTGTCGCTGGGCGACGACCTGATGCGCCTGTTCAAGGCCGGCATGGTCGAGCGCGTGCTGTCGATGGCCAACGTGCCCGAGGACGTGCCGATCGAGTCCAAGATGGTCACCCGGGCGATCGCCTCCGCGCAGACCCAGGTCGAGCAGCAGAACTTCGAGATCCGCAAGAACGTCCTCAAGTACGACGAGGTGCTGAACCGCCAGCGCGAGGTCATCTACGGCGAGCGCCGCCGCGTGCTGGAGGGCGAGGACCTGCAGGAGCAGGTCGGCCACTTCATGGACGACACCGTCGAGGCCTACGTCAAGGCGGCCACCGGCGAGGGCTTCGAGGACGACTGGGACCTGGAGAAGCTCTGGACCGCGCTCAAGCAGCTCTACCCGCTCACCCTTGACCTGGAGGAGCTGGAGGAGGAGGCCGGCGGCTCCGCCGGGATGACCTCCGAGTTCCTGGTCAAGGTCGTCCAGGAGGACATCCAGGCGCAGTACGGCGCCCGCGAGGACCAGCTCGGCGCCGAGATCATGCGTGAGCTGGAGCGCCGGGTCGTGCTGTCGGTGCTGGACCGCCGCTGGCGCGAGCACCTCTACGAGATGGACTACCTCCAGGAGGGCATCGGCCTGCGGGCCATGGCGCAGCGCGACCCGCTGATCGAGTACCAGCGCGAGGGCTTCGACATGTTCACCGCGATGATGGAGGGCATCAAGGAGGAGTCCGTCGGCTACCTGTTCAACCTGGAGGTCCAGGTCGAGCAGCAGGTCGAGGAGGTCCCGGTCGCGGACGCCGAGGTGCTGCTCGACAAGCTGGAGAAGGACGCCGCCCGCCCGGAGATCAAGGCCAAGGGCCTGGAGGCCCCGAAGCCGCAGCGGCTGCACTACACGGCCCCCTCGGACGAGGTCGGCGGCGGTGTCATCGAGGGCGACTTCGAGGACCTCGCGCCGGAGGACGAGGGCGACGGGCTGACCCGCGCCGAGCGCCGCAAGGCCGCGAAGTCGGCCAAGGGCCGCCGCCGCAAGGGCTGAGCAGGCCGCAGGACGCCGCACAGGGCGCCGCTCCCGGACGGGGGCGGCGCCCTGTGCCGTCCCGGGCCGGCACGCGGTCGTGGGGGCCGCTGTGGCCGCCCTGGCCGCTGTGACGACCGTGGTCGCCGTGACGGCCGTGGTCATCGGGCCTCCACGGCGGTGCACTGCCACTGCCCGGCCTGGCCGCGCTGCTCCAGCCGGAAGGCCACCATGTGGTGCCGCCGGCCGAGGTCGACCCGGACGCAGGCCTCGACCGCGTCGGGCGAGGGCGACCGGTCGTGCACCGGGCCCAGCCGGGGCCGGTCGGCGGCGCCGCCGCGGCGCAGCGCGCCGGCCCGGACCAGGGAGGCGAGCTGCCCGTAGCCGTCCAGGCTGGTGTGCCGCATCAGCTGGCCGGAGGGCCGGGCGCCGGTGAGCACCTCGACCAGCTGGTGGGCGAAGCGGGAGGCCAGCGCCCGGGGGTCGTGGCCGCCCGGGCCGGTGCAGGCGGCGCGGGGGTGGCGCGGGCGGCGCCCGGCCGGGTCGTGGGCGGCGGTCGTGCGCGGCCGGCGGTGCGGGCGGGCGGTGAGCGGTGCGGTCACGGTGGGCTCCTCGACACGGTGGTGCGGGTGCGGACGGGTCCTTGCTAGCGGTGGGCCGTGTCGGGCGGCAAGGGCTTTTGCCGCTGCCCCCGGAGTGACCGGCAAGTTCACCTATCCGAGTGAATCGATCAGTGCGGTGCCGGGCCCGGCGCGCGGTCGCACGGTGCCCGATTGACGTGCGTGGGCGGGCCGTACGGTCCGAAAGAGGACGGTTCGATGCGCCGGACCGGGTGGCCCGAATCGCCGCCCCCGTTGCGGTGCCCGGCCGTCGGCGCGCACCATCGGAGCCTGATCGGGAACCGCGCGGAGCGGGACGGGGCCGGGCGGCCACGACCGCACCCACGACGACGGGCGGCCGCGATGACGACACGGGTAGCGGCGGTTCCGGCTCCGGCAGTCGCGGGCACCGCCCCGCCGACCGGGGACGCACCCCGGCGCGGCCTGGTGCTGGGCGGCGGCGGGATGCTCGGTGCGGCCTGGACGGTCGGCGCGCTCTGCGCCGTCGAGGAGGCCACCGGCTGGCGGCCGGGCCACGCGGACGTGCTGCTCGGCACCTCGGCGGGCTCGATCCTCGGCGCGATGCTGGCCGGCGGGGTCCGCACCGAGCAACTGCGTGACCACCAGCGCGGCCTGCCGATCACCGACGGCCCGCTGGCCGGGGTGGACTTCGACTACGACACGGCCGCCGGCGGCGCGCTACCGCCCCGCCCCGGGGCGGGCATCGGCTCGCCCGGCCTGCTGCGGGACGCCGTCCGGCACCCGCGCGAGTACCCGCTGCTGACCATGGTGTCGGCGATGGCGCCGCCCGGCCGCGGTTCGCTGGCCCCGGTCGGCGAGCTGGTGCGCGGCCTGCTCGGCCCGGGCGGCTGGCCGCCGCCGGGCGCCGACGGCGAGGCCGGCGCCGGGGCCGCGGCGCTGCGGGTGGCGGCCGTGGACTACCGCAGCGGCCGCCGGGTGGTCTTCGGGGACCCGGACGCCCCGGCGGTCGCGGTCGCCGACGCGGTGATGGCCTCCTGCTCGATCCCCGGCTGGTTCGCGCCGGTGCGGCTGAACGGCTCGGCGTACGTGGACGGCGGCTGCTGGTCCGCCACCAACGCCGACCTGCTGCTCGGCCGCGGCCTGGACGAGGTGTACGTGCTCGCCCCGATGGCCCTGCGGCTGCGCCCCCGTGCCGACCGTGCCGACCGCGCCGACGCCGACGCCGACGCCGGCGGGGTCGCCGGCACCAGCGGGCTCGCGGGCTCCCTCGCCGCGCTGCGCGAGTGGCGCGCCCGGGACCGCCCGCGCGGCGTGCTGGCCCAGCTGGTCAGTCGCTACCGCCGCGCCGTCACCCGGCAGCTGCTGCGCGAGGCCGTGCTGCTGCGGGCCGAGGGCGTACGGGTGCGGCTGCTCGCGCCGACGCCGGCCGACCTGGCCGTGATGGGCCCGAACATGATGGACCCGGCCCGCCGCGACGCGGTGCTGGAGAGCGCCCTGCGCACGTGCGGTGAGGCCCTGCGGGCCGCCCGCTGAGTCGGGCCGAGGTGATCACGCCCGGCCCGGCGGCGCTTATTCTTGGGGCGCTGGAAGCTGTGCCGCTGGACGAACCGGAGAGTGCCACCGATGCGCGTGTACGTGCCCACCACCCTGAACGGCCTGGCGGCGGCGCACCCGGGTGGTGCCCTGGACCAGTCCGCGGCCTACGCCGTGACGCCCGCGCTGCGCGAGTGGTACGTCAGTGACGACCTGGAGGAACTGGAGTACGCGGCGCTGAACCGGGCCGCGCAGTCCTCCCTGCGGCTGCTGGCCGCCGACCCGGACGCCCCGCGCCGCCGGGTCGTGGTGGCCCTGGACGTGGCCGACTCGGCCGTCCGGCCGTTCCCCGGCGACGAGTACCAGGACCAGGCCTCGCTCGGCCGGGTGGTGCTGGCCGGCCCGCTGCCGCTGGCGAAGGCGGCGGCGGTGCACGCGGACGTCGCCGACGGCGAGGTGGTCGAGGACGTCGCGGCGGCGGTGGCGGCGGTGGCCGCGGCCGACGCGGGCGACCAGGACGCCCAGTTCACCGTGGACGGGGCCGAGGACCACGACCTGCTCTGGTTCGCCACCCAGGAGATCTCCGCGCTGCTGGCCTGAACGGCCGGTCGCGCCGGAGCGGAGCAGCAGGGTGCGTGAGCCCCGTCCTACCGGCGTGTCGGTGGTCGGGGCTACCGTTTCGCGCGTGGCTACACACATCGTTTGGGACTGGAACGGCACGCTCTTCCACGACATGGAGGCGGTGCTCGGCGCGAGCAACGCCGCGTTCGCGACCATCGGCGTCGGGCCGATGACCATGCGGGAGTACCGCGAGCAGTACGAGATCCCGATCCCCCGGTTCTACGAGCGGCTGCTCGGCCGGATGCCGTCCCAGGAGGAGTGGCTCCGGCTGGACGAGGCCTTCCACGACCGCTACCGGGAGCTGAGCCCGGCCTGCGGGCTGACGGACGGCGTGCACGAGCTGATGGACGGCTGGCGGGAGGCCGGGCACAGCCAGTCGCTGCTGTCGATGTACGAGCACGAGAAGCTGCTGCCGCTGGTCGACGCCTTCGGCCTGACCGGCCGGTTCCTGCGGGTGGACGGCCGCAGCGGCCCGTCCGGCGGCCAGAAGGCGGAGCAGCTGGCCCGGCACCTGGCCGCGCTCGGCGAGCGGGTGGACCCGGCCCGTACGGTGCTGATCGGCGACGCCGCGGACGACGCCCGGGCGGCGCTGGGCGCGGGTGCGCACGCGGTGCTCTACACCGGCGGCTCGCACACCCGGGAGAAGCTGGAGCCGCTCGGGGTGCCGGTGGTGGACAGCCTGGCGGAGGCGGTCGAGCTGGCCGGGCGGCTGGGGCGGGGCTGACCGTCCGCGGCGGGCGTGGCGGGCGCCACGTCCGCCGTCCGCGTGTCTGAGCGGGCGGATCGCGCGGCCGCTGGTCAGGCTGGACCAGGGCCTGTCCGGTGGATCGGGCCCTCCCACCGGAGCAGTCAGCAGGACGGAGCCGCCATGCCGATCGACGCAGTCACCGAGGTGCCCCTCCCGGTCAACGAGCCGGTGCTGGGGTACGCGCCCGGCAGCCCGGAGCGGGACCGGCTGGTCCGGCGGCTGGACGAGCTGGCGGCCGAGCAGATCCCGTTGCCGATGACCATCGGCGGCGAGCAGCGGTTCGGCGGCGGTGAGCGGATCGACGTCGTCCAGCCGCACCACCACGCCGCCAAGCTGGGGGTGCTCGGCAACGCCACCCGGGAGGACGCCCGCGCGGCGGTGGACTCGGCGCTCGCGGCGGGCCGGCAGTGGCGGTCGCTGTCCTTCGACGACCGGGCGGCGGTCTTCCTGCGGGCCGCCGACCTGCTGGCCGGGCCCTGGCGGGAGACCCTCAACGCGGCCACCATGCTCGGCCAGTCCAAGACCGCGCAGCAGGCCGAGATCGACTCCGCCTGCGAGCTGATCGACTTCTGGCGGTTCAACGTCCAGTTCGCCCGGCGGATCCTGGCCGAGCAGCCGATCTCCGCACCGGGCGTCTGGAACCGGGTGGACCACCGCCCGCTGGAGGGTTTCGTCTACGCGATCACCCCGTTCAACTTCACCGCGATCGCCGGCAACCTGCCGACCGCGCCCGCGCTGATGGGCAACACCGTGGTCTGGAAGCCCGCGCCGACCCAGACCCTGGCCGCGCACTACCTGATGCGGCTGCTGGAGGCGGCCGGTCTGCCGCCCGGGGTGGTCAACCTGGTCACCGGCGACGGCGTCCAGCTGTCCGCGGTCGCCCTCGCCGACCCGGCGCTCGCCGGGCTGCACTTCACCGGCTCCACCGCCACCTTCCAGTCGCTCTGGCAGACCATCGGCGCCAACATCGGCGGCTACCGGACGTACCCGCGGATCGTCGGCGAGACCGGCGGCAAGGACTTCCTGCTGGCCCACCGCTCGGCCGATCCGGCGATCCTGAAGGCGGCGCTGGTCCGCGGCGCGTTCGAGTACCAGGGCCAGAAGTGCTCGGCGCTCTCCCGGGCCTACCTGCCGCGCAGCCTCTGGCAGAAGATCAAGGACGAGCTGGTGGCCGAGGTGGACGCGCTCACGGTGGGCGACGTCACCGACCTCTCCAACTTCATGGGCGCGCTCATCGACCGGCGCGCGTTCGAGAAGAACCGGGACGCCATCGAGCGGGCCAAGGCCGATCCGACGATCGAGCTGGCGGCGGGCGGCCAGTACGACGACGCGATCGGCTGGTTCGTCCGGCCGACCGTCCTGGTCTCCTCCGACTACCGCAACGAGATCTTCCGGACGGAGTACTTCGGTCCGATCCTGGCCGTCCACGTCTACGAGGACGCCCGCTGGGAGGACGTGCTGCGCCGGGTCGACTCCGGCGCCCCGTACGGCCTGACCGGCTCGGTGATCGCGCAGGATCGTTACGCCATCGCCCAGGCGGTCGAGGCGCTGCGGTTCACCGCCGGGAACTTCTACATCAACGACAAGCCGACCGGTGCGGTCGTCGGCCAGCAGCCCTTCGGCGGCGGCCGGGCCTCCGGGACCAACGACAAGGCGGGCGCCGCCCAGAACCTCCTGCGCTGGACCTCGGCCCGCGCGATCAAGGAGACCTTCGTTCCCCCCACGGACCTGCGGTACCCGCACATGGGCTGAGAGTGAACGGGAGGCTCCGGTTTGGACATGGTGTCCAGGACGGACCGATCATCCTGCGGGTTTGCGCCTCCCTGTCCCTGTCCACCTTCGATTGATCCGGTTAGGCTGGCTGGCGTCGTCGGGTGGCTCCGCAGGACGAATCGTCCTACCCACTGCGAAGGTATTTCATGCGTGCCATGAAGCCCTTTCAGTTGGAAGGTGCGGCAGGATTGCGAGTGACCCGTCGGTGTACACCCACACACCACCGAGTCACGCAACGGCGCGCGACAGGAGCCAAGAAGTCATGCAGACCAAGCTGGACGCAGCCAAGGCCGACCTGCTCAAGAAGGCAGCCACAGCCGCTGAGAACAGCCAGGTGGGGGGAGCGGCGCCGGGGGAAGGCCTGAGCAACGGCGCTCTGACCGCGTACCTGCACCACTACTACCTCCACACCGCGCCCGAGGACCTGGTCGACCGCGACCCGGTCGACGTCTACGGCGCGGCGGCCTCCCACTACCGGCTGGGCCTCAAGCGCCCGCAGGGCACCGCCGAGGTGCGGGTGTACACCCCCTCGGTCGAGGAGAACGGCTGGTCCTGCGGCCACACCGTGGTCGAGGTCGTCACCGACGACATGCCCTTCCTGGTCGACTCCGTCACCAACGAGCTGTCCCGCCAGGACCGCGCCATCCACGTCGTGATCCACCCCCAGCTGGTCGTCCGCCGTGACATCACCGGCAAGCTGCTGGAGATCCTGGACGTCGACGCCTGCTCCCGCAGCCAGGCCGCCGGCACCGAGTGGCCCGCCGACGCGACCGTCGAGTCGTGGATGCACATCGAGATCGACCGCGAGACCGACCGCGACGACCTGCGCGCGATCGAGACCGACCTGCGCCGGGTGCTCGGCGACGTCCGTGAGGTCGTCGAGGACTGGAGCAAGATGCGCGAGAGCGCGCTGCGCCTGGCCGACGAGCTCGCCGAGGAGCCCCCGACCGGCCTGCCCGAGCAGGAGGTCGGCGAGGCCTGGGAGCTGATGCGCTGGCTCGCCGACGACCACTTCACCTTCCTCGGCTACCGCGAGTACGACCTGGTCGAGCACGAGGGCGAGGAGGTCCTGAAGGCCGTCGCCGGGACCGGCCTCGGCATCCTGCGCTCCGACCCGCGCGGCCACGACGACCACCACCACCCGGCCAGCGAGGCCTTCGGCCGCCTCTCCGCGCCGGTCCGCGCCAAGGCCCACGAGAAGAAGCTGCTCGTCCTCACCAAGGCCAACAGCCGCTCCACCGTGCACCGCCCGTCCTACCTGGACTACGTCGGCGTCAAGAAGTTCAACGCCGCCGGCGAGCCGATCGGCGAGCGCCGCTTCCTCGGCCTGTTCTCCTCCGCCGCCTACACCGAGTCGGTCACCCGCATCCCGGTCGTGCGCCGCAAGGTGCAGGAGGTGCTCGAAGGCTCCGGCTTCTCCAGCGAGAGCCACGACGGCCGCGACCTGCTGCAGATCATGGAGACCTTCCCGCGGGACGAGATGTTCCAGACCGCGGCCTCCGAGCTGATCTCCATCGCCACCAGCGTGCTGTACCTCCAGGAGCGCCGTAAGCTGCGGCTCTTCCTGCGCCAGGACGAGTACGGGCGCTACTTCTCCGCGTTCATCTACCTGCCGCGCGACCGCTACACCACCCGGATCCGGCTGCTGCTCACCGAGATCCTCAAGGAGGAGCTGAACGGCGCCACCATCGACTACACGGTGTACGCCACCGAGTCGGTGCTGACCCGTCTGCACTTCGTGGTCCGCGTCGCCCCCGGCACCGAACTGCCGCGGCTCACCGACTCCGACATCGAGCGGATCGAGAACCGCCTCGCCGAGGCCGCCCGGTTCTGGATGGACGGCTTCCACGACCAGCTGCACACCGAACTGGGCGAGGAGAAGGCCGCCGAGCTCGGCCACAAGTACGCCAACGCCTTCCCCGACGGCTACCGCGCCGACTTCCCGCCGCGCACCGCCGTCGCCGACATCAAGCAGATCGAGTCGCTGCACGGCGAGGGCGACTTCCGCCTCAACCTGTACCAGCCGGTCGGCGCGGGCGACGACGAGCGCCGCTTCAAGGTCTACCGGGTCGGCGGCCCGATCTCGCTCACCGAGGTCCTGCCGGTGCTCCAGCGCCTGGGCGTCGAGGTGCTGGACGAGCACCCGTACGCGCTGCGCCGCTCCGACGACACCACCGCGTGGGTGTACGACTTCGGCCTGAGGCTGCGCGAGGCCACCGAGCTCACCGACGAGGCCCGCGAGCGCTTCCAGGAGACCTTCGCCGCCACCTGGACCGGCAAGGCCGAGAACGACGGCTTCAACGAGCTGGTCCTCACCGCCGGGCTGACCTGGCGCCAGGCGACGGTGCTGCGCGCGTACGCCAAGTACCTGCGCCAGGCGGGCTCCACGTTCTCCCAGGACTACATGGAGGACGCGCTCCGCAACAACACCCACACCACCCGGCTGCTGGTCAACCTGTTCGAGGCCCGGCTGAGCCCCAGCCACCAGCAGGGCGCCGCCGAGCTGACCGAGGGCATCCTGGAGGAGCTGTCCGGCGCGCTCGACGAGGTCGTCTCGCTGGACGAGGACCGCATCCTGCGCTCCTTCCTGCACCTCATCACGGCCACCCTGCGGACCAACTTCTTCCAGCACGACGGCTCCGGTGACTGGCACTCCTACGTGTCGATGAAGTTCGACCCGAAGGCCATCCCGGACCTGCCGGCCCCGCGCCCCGCGTTCGAGATCTGGGTGTACTCGCCGCAGGTCGAGGGCGTGCACCTGCGCTTCGGCAAGGTCGCCCGCGGCGGTCTGCGCTGGTCCGACCGGCGCGAGGACTTCCGCACCGAGATCCTCGGTCTGGTCAAGGCGCAGATGGTCAAGAACACCGTCATCGTGCCGGTCGGCGCCAAGGGCGGCTTCGTCGCCAAGCAGCTGCCGGACCCGTCGGTCGACCGGGACGCCTGGCTGGCCGAGGGCATCTCCTCGTACAAGACGTTCATCTCCGCGCTGCTCGACATCACCGACAACCTGGTCGCCGGCGAGGTCGTCCACCCGGCCGACGTCGTCCGCCACGACGAGGACGACACCTACCTCGTCGTCGCCGCCGACAAGGGCACCGCGACCTTCTCCGACATCGCCAACGGCGTCGCCGAGTCCTACGGCTTCTGGCTGGGCGACGCGTTCGCCTCCGGCGGTTCGGCCGGCTACGACCACAAGGGCATGGGCATCACGGCCCGCGGCGCCTGGGAGTCGGTCAAGCGCAACTTCCGCGAGCTCGGCGTCGACACCCAGACCGAGGACTTCAAGGTCATCGGCATCGGCGACATGTCCGGCGACGTCTTCGGCAACGGCATGCTGCTCAGCGAGCACATCCGCCTGGTCGCCGCCTTCGACCACCGCCACATCTTCCTCGACCCGAACCCGGACGCCGCCGCCTCCTACGCCGAGCGGCGCCGGCTCTTCGAACTGCCCCGCAGCTCCTGGGACGACTACGACAAGTCGCTGATCTCGGCCGGCGGCGGCGTCTTCCCGCGCACCGCCAAGTCGATCCAGCTCAGCACGCAGGTCCGGGCCGCCCTCGGCGTCCAGGACACCCGGCTCACCCCGGCCGAGCTGATGAAGGCGATCCTCCAGGCGCCGGTCGACCTGTTCTGGAACGGCGGCATCGGCACCTACGTCAAGGCCTCCACCGAGACCAACGCCGAGGTCGGCGACAAGGCCAACGACGCCATCCGCGTCAACGGCGACCAGGTCCGGGCCCGCGTCATCGGCGAGGGCGGCAACCTCGGCTGCACCCAGCTCGGCCGCATCGAGTACGCCGCGGTCGGCGGCCCCGAGAGCACCGGCGGCTGGATCAACACCGACGCCATCGACAACTCGGCCGGTGTGGACACCTCGGACCACGAGGTCAACATCAAGATCCTGCTCAACCAGGTCGTCTCCGACGGCGACATGACGGTCAAGCAGCGCAACGTCCTGCTGGCCGAGATGACCGACGAGGTCGGCCACCTGGTGCTGCGCAACAACTACGCGCAGAACGTGGTGCTGGCCAACGCCGTCGCCCAGGCGCACAGCATGGTCAACGTCCACTCCCGGATGATCAACCGGCTGGAGTCGGCCGGCCAGCTCGACCGGGGCCTGGAGTTCCTGCCCACCGAGCGCCAGATCCGCGAGCGCCAGCAGAACGGCCGCGGCCTCTCGCAGCCCGAGATGTCCGTCCTGCTCGCGTACACCAAGATCACGCTGGCCGAGGAGCTGCTCGCCACCGCGCTGCCCGACGACCCGTACTTCCGCACCGCGCTGCACGACTACTTCCCGAGCGCGCTGCGGGCCCGGTTCGCCGACGCGATCGACAACCACGCGCTGCGCCGCGAGATCATCACCACCCTGATCGTCAACGACACGATCAACCGCGGCGGCTGCACCTTCGCCTTCCGGCTGAAGGAGGAGACCGGCGCGACCTACGAGGAGATCGCCCGGACCCACACCGCCGCCAGGGCCGTGTTCGACCTGGAGGACATCTGGGCCGAGATCGAGGGCCTGGACAACGAGGTCACGGCCCGGGTCCAGACCAAGATGCGGCTGCACTCGCGGCGCCTGGTCGAGCGTGCCACCCGGTGGATGCTCAACAACCGCCGCCAGCCGCTCGACATCGCCGGCACCATCGAGTTCTTCCACGACCGGGTCGACCAGGTCTGGGGCTCGCTGCCCAAGCCGCTGCGCGGCGACGACCTGGTCTGGTTCGAGGCCGTCTACAACGAGCTCGCCTCGGCCGGGGTGCCGGAGGAACTGGCCACCCGGATCGCCGGCCTCTCCTCGACCTTCCCGACCCTGGACATCAGCGAGGTCGCGGACCGCTCCGACAAGGACGTCGCCGAGGTCGCCGAGCTCTACTACGACCTCGCCGACCGCCTCCAGATCACCCACCTGCTCGACCGCATCATCGAGCTGCCCCGCACCGACCGCTGGTCGTCGATGGCCCGGGCCGCGATCCGCGAGGACCTCTTCGCGGCGCACGCGGCGCTGACCGCCGACATCCTCGCCTGCGGCCCCGAGGGCGCCACCCCGGAGGAGCGCTACAGCGCCTGGGCGGACCTCAACGCCACCCTGCTGAACCGCGCCAAGAGCACCCTCGACGACATAAGGGGTTCGGACAACTACGAGCTGTCCAGCCTCTCGGTCGCGATGCGGGTCATCCGCACCCTCCTGCGCACGGGCTCCATGCGCTGACGGCCGGCGGTACAGCCAGGCGGGGGGGGGGGGGGGGGGGGGGGGGGGGGGGGGGGGGGGGGGGGGGGGGGGGGGGGGGGGGGGGGGGGGGGGGGGGGGGGGGGGGGGGGGGG
>NZ_JBWKEQ010000075.1:0-13617 GCF_056435365.1 Kitasatospora sp. NPDC043949
GGAGCCGGTGGACAAGGTACGCGCGCGGTCATGGCAGCACCCCCGAAAGACTCTCCTCACCGATACTGCCGACCTGACCCCATGTCAACAAACCATCAGTAAAATCGCTCTCCCGCTGCGCACTTCGCAGGATGGCATGTGTTCGGACCGGGCTGACCGGGCCGACGCCCGCACCGGGGCCCTCGGGTGCGCGCGCGGCCGCCGCGGCGGGAACCGCCCGGGTGCGGCTCGCGGTGACGAACCGGCCCTCTGGCAGCGGGGTTCACGGCGGGCCTCGCCTGCTCAGAGCGCGGGCACCGCCCGTACCGGCGCCGGACTGCCGGTGCCGGTACGGTGTTGTCCGTCCGGCGGGGAAGTCGGTTACTGGCATCGGGGTCTGTGTCCTGGTGTCTGTCGGCCCGTCAGGCCGATCCAGCCGGGGGGTGTCGGGGTGGCGCGGTGAGTGACGTGTAGTGCTCGGTTCCGAGGATCCGGTACCTGACGTCCTCGGGCAGGCGGGTCAGGATTCCGGGGAGCGGGCGCTCTCCCTCGACCTGGCTGCGGTGGGCCGTGATCGCGGCCCACTTCTGGTCCAGCCACTGGCGTACATCGCATGTCACGTCGGCCAGGGTGTCCGGGACGCTCAGCACGGATTTGCCGACCCGGCTCAGGAGCGGCCCGAGGTCGGCGATCGCCGAGTGGGGGTGGGTGGCCATGTGGACGGCGGCGGGCTGCCAGGGCTCCCCGGCGTCCGGGTAGAGGTGTTCGAGTCCGGAGGCGGCGATGGCCAGCAGGCTCGCCCGGTGGGTCTGCCGGTGGTCCGGGTGGCCGGTCAGTTGCCCGTAGGCGTCGTGGGTCAGCACGATGTCGGGCCGAACCGCGCGGATGTGCCGCACGATGTCCTCGACCACGTGGTCGACGGGCGCGTCGCACAGCCGCGGCCGACCGGGAGCGGATTGCGGGACGCGGGCGTCGGCGTAGCCGAGCATCCTCGGCGCGCCGGCGCCCAGGATGTCCAGGGCGTCGGCGAGTTCGGCGGCGCGGTGGCTGTCCTCGGCCCAGGTTGCGGTGACGACGGCCGTCCGGGCGCCGGACGCGGCGTGCTGGGTGAGGGTGCCGCCGACGAGGAGCGATTCGTCGTCCGGGTGTGCGAGCACGGCGAGCAGGGACGGCAGGGGTGGCATGGCAGGTCCTCCTTGTTCGGCGGGCGCAGGGTGAGTGGCTGGTGACGGCTGCCCGGGTCGGAGGCGGGCGGCGAGGGTGGCCATGTCGGTGGTGAAGCGGCCTGCGAGGTCGACGCCGGTCTCCTGGGCGATGACCATGAGCGAGAACAGGCAGTCGGACAGCTCGTGGCCGATGGCCCCGGTGCTCGCGGCCACGTCGGCGCGGTGGCCCTGGTGGGCCATGACCAGTTTCGCGAGGTCGCCGACGTCGCCGGTGAAACCGAGGACGAAGTCCGACAGGCCCCAGGTGCGACCCAGCTTCCGCCGGTTGATCTCGTCGTAGAGGTCGCGTACTTCGCCTGCGGCGGCGGACATCTCGTCCCAGGTGGTCATCGGCTGCTCCGTTTCGGGTGCGTGGTCGGGCGGGATCGGCGGCGGGTGCGGTCGTGTTCGGCGGGGTCGGGGGCGATGCGTTCGAGTTCCTTGTCGGTGAGGTGGCCGCCGTCGAAGGTGACGCCGATCCTCCAGGGCCACGGTGGTTCCGGCGGGGTGAAGGAGAGCATCAGGGGGCGGGGGGCGTCGTCGTGGGCGGCGGGGACGAAGCCGATCTCCTCGGCGGTCTCGCGCAGTGCGCATGTCCACGGGTCCTCGTCGTTGTCGAGGAGGCCGCCGGGGTAGTGGTATTCGCCCGGGTGGTGGGCGGAGGTGAGCAGGAGCGGCCGGTCGTGGCGGTCGGTCAGGAAGACGCCGGCGTAGGAGATGCCGTGCGGCAGGGTGGGGACGAACCGCTCGGGCGGGACGAAGACCATGGTCAGGCTCCTTCCTGGCCGTGACGGCCGGGGTGGCCTAGCCGGGTGCGCAGGTCGGCGGCGAGGCGTTCGGCCCGGCCGGGGTTGTCGGGCAGGAGGCCCGCGCCCTCGGTCATCAGCGCGTGGAACTGCTGCTGCTCGTACGGGATGCCGGGTGGTAGGGCGGCGATGTGCCAGTGGACGTGGGCGTTGCCCTGCATGCTGCCCAGGCTCAGCAGGTAGAGGCGTTCGGTGGGGACGGTCGCGGCGAGCGCGGTCGCCACGCGGTGCACGACCAGTTGCAGGGCGAGGTACTGGTCCTCGGTGAAGCCGCTGACGGTGTCCTCGACGTGGGCGCGCGGGGCGACGAGGAGCTTGCCCGGCAGGGTGGGATAGCGGTCGAGGAAGGCGACGTGGACGCCGTCGTCCAGGACGATCCGGTGTTCGTACCCGGGCTCACCGGCGAGCATCGAGCAGATGAAGCAGGGGCCGTTGCGGGCCCGCTCGTTGTAGGCGTCGAGGTCGAAGGCGGTCACCGCATCCAGCCTTCCGAGCCGGGGCGCAGCGCCATGTAGCCGTCGACGGGGTCGAATCCGAGGGTGCGGTAGAGCGGGGCTCCGGTTTCGGTGGCACGCAGCTCGATCGATCCGCAGCCGCTGTGCCGGAGTGCCTGGACCAGGGCGGTGGTGACGGCGCGTGCGTGCCCGCGGCGTCGGTGGGCCGGGTCGGTGGCCACGGTGTGGATCCGGGCCCACCTGCCGGTGGGGTGGGTGGGGCCCCGGTAGCCGCGGTAGACGATGCCGATGGCGCAGGAGGCCAGCGTGCCGTCGTCGGAGGGGACGACGTAGGCGAGCAGGTTCGGGTCGGTGCCGAGCCGTTCGCGCATGTCGTCGCGGAAGGTGGTGCGCCAGTCGTCGGTCAGCCGGGCGCCGTCGAGCACCGCGACGCGCAGGCGCAGCAGTTCGTCGGCGTCCTCGGGGCCGGCGGGGCGTACGGGGGATCCGGTCATGCGGGACTGCCTCCGGGGTTCGGTGGTCACTCGGGTGGTTGTCGGGGGAGGCCGGGGCGGACGAGGTGTCGGTCGGTGCCGCCGTCGGGCCGGTGCACGGCGCGGTAGGCGTACGGGATCCGGTTGGTGGGGAAGGGTGGCGGTGCCTTCCTCAGTCCTGGACCAGGTCGCGGGGGTCGGCGCCCTCGGCCCAGCCGTGGGTGGAGAACCCGCGGCCACCGGACAGGTACGCGGACAGGGCGGCGTGGGAGGACGGGAACATCGGCAGCGGCAGCCCGCCCTCGGGCGACCACACCACGGCGAGGTGCTTACCGGGCTCGGTGTTCGTCAACTCGCCCTGCCAGGCGGTGGCGAGGAAGACCGACAGCAGGAAGGGGCCCTTGCCGTCCCAGCCCTGGCGGACCTGGATCGTGTGGACCAGTCGCAGGTCGCACGGGTCGACTTCCAGCCCCGTCTCCTCCGCCAGTTCACGGGCGGCGGCCTCGTCCAGGCGCTCGCCGACCTCGACCTTGCCGCCGGGGATCGTCCACACCGGCGTCGTGCTCCAGCTGTTCGTCGCGTAGTTGATCGTCGCGACCCGGCCGCCACTCCGGTCGTGGACGATGACGGCCACCGCCTGTCGCAGGCTTTCCACAGCACTACCTCCAAGGACGCTTGATCACTGACTTCGGCTCGTCAGGGTGATGTTGGGGTGTCGAGGGTCAGGCCGGTGCCGGCTATGAATCCGTCGGGTGTGTCGGGTCGGTACTGGAGTCGCTTGAGTCGGTTGCGGACGAGGGTTTCGAGTCGGTCGAGGGCGACCACGGCAAGGTTGGCGAGGCTGTGCTTGACGTGTGCCCAGACCCACTCCACGGGGTTGAGGTCGGGCGAGTGGGCGGGAAGGAGGAAGACCGTCAGCCGGTCACGCTCGGCGATCAACTCGCCGATGGCGTGGGAGATGTGGGTGTTCAGGCGGTCCCGGACCAGCACGATCGGTGCTTTGGCGAGGTGGTGGACGCCGTCGACCAGAGCGGTGAAGTCGCGCTCGGCCACCCTGCGTGCGGGGACCTGCGGACTGAAGCCGAGCCTGTGCATCGGCCTCGTGGCGCCCGAGACGCTGTACGAGACGTGGAACTTACGCCTGATCAGCATGGCCACCCGCGCAGCCGTCCACACCTGGTCCTCCACCCAGCAGCACTTCTCGCTGATATCGGCGCGAAGCCCGGCCCCGCGACCCGCATGGGTCCGGGCTTCGCAGACTGGCGCTTGGCAGCCTCCTGGCGACGGCGGCTCGGATCATCCTCTCCGGGATCATCCTCTCCGGGCCGCTGATCACCGCGACTCTGATCTGGGCATCCGTCACGCAGCCCGGACGCGCTCGATGAGATCGGCGACGCCGTCAACCTGGCGGTACGGCTTGAACGCCGGCGCGAGCTCGCGGACCAGGCTGACACACCGCTCGGCGCCGATGCGGGTGGCCAGATCGAGGGATTCGGTGGTGACGGCGAGAGCCTGCTCGACGTCGTTGGATTGCAGGAAGCCCTTGGCCTGGTAGGTCAGGAAGATGCCACGCGTCTTGTCCCGGGCCTTGGGCAGGAGGGCCAGGCCCTCGGCCATCCTGACCCGCGCCTCGTCGGCCCGGCCGAGATCGAGCAGGCACTGGCCGGAGTCGACCGCGAGGTCCGCAGGGCGCATCCACGCGCACCAGCCCGGCGCGGGGTCGCTAGCCCGCGTCGACAGTGCGGTCTCGGCGTCGGACAGGTCGCGGTAGCACGCGGAGCGTTCGCCGAGCGCGGCGTGGGCCCTGGCCCGCCGGAGGAACAGCAGCGACCGGGCGGTGGGGTGCTTGGTACCGGACAGTGCGTGGCCGAGCTGGTCCACCGAGATGTTCGGTTGGCCGATCCAGTTCGACTGGTAGGCGAAGTCGGAGAGCACACCGGCGCTGAAGTCGCGGTCACCTGCGGCGTCGGCGGCTTGCAAGGCTCCTGCCCAGAGCTTTCCCGCGGCGAAGTGCTTGCCCTGGTCGAAGCGGTACCAGCCGCAGGTGGTGGCCAGTGACGCGGCCAGGAGGTGCAGCCGCTTGGCGACGGGCTCGGCGTGGCCGCCGCCCTCGATCAGGTCGGTGACGGTCGCGAGATGAGCGTCCGTCAGCTTGATCGTGTGCTGGCGCTGTTCGGTGGGCAGGGTCGTCAGCTTCGCGCTGGTTTGCTCCAGCCAGTCCACGAGCCCGGGGTCCACGGCTGTCCTGCCGTCGAGGGCGGAAGTCAGGCGATCGGGCTCGATCGTGGCCCACTGGGCGGCGAGGCCGGCCAGCGAGACGGCGCTGAAGGTCATGAAGCTGCGGCGGTCCATGGCGGCTCTCTGTGCATCTCGAAGTGCTTGGACGGTGTACGCCGATCCCAGTGGCAGCGGAACCTCGCGGCCGGGCAGCCAATCGGGCCACCCGAACAGCTCCATGTCGGCGATCGGAACGTCGAAGGCTTCCGCGATCAGGATCTGGGAGTGCAGGTTCGGCTGCTTGCGCCAGTTCTCCCACCGGCTGACGGCCGTCTTGTCCGCGCCGGAGCGGAGCCCGTGCTTGCGGGCGGCCCGGTCGAGGAACACGACGAGGTCGCTCTGTGACCACCCGCGCAGTTCACGGGCGTAGGCGAGGGGGTGCCGGATCGGGTCGTCCACGGGGCCAATTCCATCATCGACAGTGACGGACAGCCTACTGCGCGCGAGCGCGGGACAACCCCGGGACTACAGACAATGCCTGTCCAGGAAACCGGAGTTGGCGCTGTACTCGACACGCATCGACAAGTTCCCTCACGAAGCGGAAGGAGTCAGCCCATGAAACGACGCGCGGCGGTCATCGGCCTCGGACACCAGGCACTCGAAGACCACCTTCCCGGCCTGCTCGCCTCCAACCGGGCCGAGTTGGTCGCGCGGTCTGCGACAGCGACCCGGACGCCCTGCGGGCCCAGCAGGACACGCACCACGTCCCGGGCTTCACCCGGGCCGCCGACCTGCTGGACACCGTGGCGCTGGACTTCGTCATCGTCGCGGTCCCGCACCACGCCGGCCGGGCCGTGATCGAGGAGTGCGCCGTCCGAGGCGTGCACGTCCTCAAGGAGAAGCCGTTCGCGACCTCCCTGCCCAAGGCGCGCGAGTTCGCCTCGATCTGCCAGCAGGCCCAGGTGGAGCTGATGGTCACGCTCCAACGGCGCTTCAACCCGTTCCACGCGTCCGTGGTTCAGCTCCTGGACCAGATCGGCACCCCATTCTTCATCGACGGCCAGTACACCTTCCACACCGACGACCCCGGCGCGGGCTGGCGCGGAGACGTCAGCCAGGCCGGCGGCGGCTGCGTCATCGACATGGGCTACCACATCGTCGACCTGCTGCTGTGGTACTTCGGGATGCCCAACCGGATCATGGCCGACTTCTCGACCGCCGCGCTGCCCGACGGCGGGTACGACGCCGAGGACACCGCCGTCATCCAGCTCGGCTACGACAACGACCTGTACGGCACCGTGCGCGGAGAACGGCACCAGCACGCCGATGCTGTCGGCCCGCTCCCGGCACGCCTCTGTCCGCTCCCTGGAGCGGTGCGCCCGCCCCGGCGTGGACGCCGTCGCCCGACACGTCACCGCCCAGGACCCGGCCGCCCGCGGCCGTTGACTGGGCGGGGGAGGGCAGGACCACCGCCGAAAAGCTGCTGCACACGCAGGGGTCTAGTATCGGCCCCATCACTATAGTATTTTATTTGTCGCGACCCGATAGGTCGATGGAGAGGCCGTAACGGCCGGAGAGGTAGGACGGTCTTGGCCGGAGAGCCGACAGAGCCGACAGAGCCGACAGAGCCCATAGAGCCGACGGGGCCGGGAGAGCCGACAGAGGTGACGGACCGGGCAGCGCAGCACGCAGCTCCACTCCACGGGCGCGTCCTGGTGACCACGGGCTGGTTGCGACCGGGGGACGCCGTGCACCGCCACCTTGCCGCGGCCGGGCTCGACGTTGTGCACGGTTCGGTCGGGGACCGGGCCCGCGGCGGCGCGTCCTTGCCGGAGTTGGTGGGTTCCGTCGACGCGATCGTGGCCGGCACCGACCCCTTCGGCGCGGAGCTGTTCGAGGCGGCGCCCCGGTTGAAGGTGATCGGGCGTACCGGGGTCGGCTACGACAACATCGACCTGGCGGCGGCGACCGCACACGGTGTCGCCGTCTGCCCGACCCCGGGAGTCAACCGCCAGTCCGTGGCCGAGCACACCATGGGGCTGCTCCTCAGCCTGGCCCGCAGGATCCCGCAGAACGTCGCATCGGTCCGTGCGGGCGGGTGGGACCAGGCCGGCGGACGCGAGTTGGCCGGTGCCACGCTCGGCATCGTCGGTCTGGGCGCGATCGGCAGACTCGTGGCCCGCTTGGCGCAGAGCTTCGGCATGCGCGTCGTCGCCTACGACCCGGCCGTCGACCGGGACTACGCGACCGAGCACGGCATTCGCGTGCTCGACCTGGAGCAGTTGCTGGCCGAGTCCGACTTCGTCAGTCTGCACCTGTTCCTCAGCCGGCAGACCCACCACCTGCTGGACGCAAAGGCATTCGCCCGGATGAAACGGGGTGCCTTCGTGGTCAACACGGCGCGCGGCGGCGTCGTCGACGAGAGCGCCCTCGCGGACGCGCTCGCCTCCGGCAGGCTGGCCGGCGCCGCGCTGGACACCGTGGAGAAGGAGCCGCTGCCGTCCGACAGCCCGTTGCGCTCCTTCGACAACGTGCTGGTGACGGCACACATCGGAGCCGCCACGGTGGAGTCACGTGCCCGCTCCGGGATGATGGCCGCCCGGTCGGTCGTGACGGTGCTACGGGGTGGACGTTCCGAACACACCGTCAACCCAGGGTCGGCCGCTCACGCAGCGGCGCGCACGCGGCGGCCGGAGGCGGACGGAAGATGACGACGTTTCGTTTCGACGCCAACCTCAAGTGGCTTTTCACCGAGCTGGAGTTCGAGGCGCGCTTCGACGCGGCCGCAGCCGCCGGCTTCGCCGGAGTGGAGTTCCCCTCGCCCTACGGCTACGCCGCTCCCGTCCTTCGGCGCCGGCTGCGTGACGCGGGGCTGACCCAGGTGCTGATCAACACGCCCATGGGCGCGCCCGGAACGCCGACTCGGTCGGGACTGGCCTGCATCCCCGGCCTGGACGGCGAGTTCCGGGCCGGTGTCGAGCGCGGTCTGGAATACGCCACCGCGCTGGACTGCGAGCTGCTGCACGTCGTCGGTGGGATCGTGCCCGACGGGGTCGGTCGGGATCGGGCGTTCGCGTGCTACGTCGCCAACATCGCCTGGGCCGCGGAACAGGCCAGGGAGGCCGGAGTCCGGATCGTTCTGGAGGCGCAGAACAAGCGGGACTGCCCCGGCTTCGTTCTGCAGTCCCAGGAACAGGCGGCCGCGGTGGCGGAGGCGGTCGGCGGGGATCAGGTCGGGCTGTTGCTCGACTTCTACCATCTGCAGATCGACGAGGGCGATCTGATCCGCACCTACCGGCGTTTCCAGGAACGGGTGTGGCACCTTCAGGTCGCCGACCCGCCGGGCCGGCACGAGCCGGGGACGGGAGAGATCGGCTGGCGGGCCGTGCTGCGGGCCGTCGCCGAATCCGGATACCCGGGCTGGATCGGCTGCGAATATGCGCCGGCCGGTGAGACCGTGGCGGGGCTGGACTGGGTGCGGCGGTTCCGGGGAGCGGCGGCGTGACCGCGCCCCGGATCGCGCTGATCAGTGCCGTACCCACGGCGATGGCGCCGGCGGCCGAGGCGCTGCGTGAGGGCTTCCCCGAGGCCGAGGTATGGCACCTGCTGGACGACCGGCTGCTGGCGGACACCGACGAACAGGGCGGTCTGACCGCGACGCTGCGGGCGCGGATGCACCGGCTCATCGAACACGCGGTGCGCGGGGGCGCCGACGCGGTTCTGCTGACCTGTTCGCTGTACGGGGTGGTGGCGCAGGAGGCCGCCGGCGGGGTCGCCGTGCCGGTGCTGGCACCGGACCAGGCGGCGTTCGAGCAGATCGCCGCCGGCGGGCTCCGGCACGTCCTGGTGGTGGCCTCGTTCGAGGCGGCGTTGCGGGACTCGGTGGACCGGCTTCGCACGGTACTGGCCTCGTCCGCACCGGCACCGGGGGTCGAGGTGGCGGGTCTGGTCGTGCCGGAGGCCAAGGCGGTGACGGCCGCGGGAGAGCGTGACCGGCTGGTGTCGGTGCTGGTGGAGGGCGTGTCGGCGGCGATCGCGGACGCCGACGCGGTCTTCCTTGCCCAGTACTCGCTCGCCCCCGCGGCCCGCGCTCTCGCGGCGGCCCTGGAGATGCCGGTGGTGTCCGGTCCGGCGAGTGCCGCGAGCGTCCTGCGCACGTTGCTGTCAGGCCCTTGAAACCCGCCCGCTAAATCCTGTAGTCAAGCCAGCACTGAGCGAGTTTCTGAGTGATTCGTATAGGCGGAGCGCCGTGGCTGCACCCCCACCTGGGCAGCCCCCTCGACTGACGCTCCCGCGATAGAAGCTCCCGCGATTGACACTCCCCGCCCGCGCGAACAGAGAGGTTTGGCGTGGCCCCATCATCTGAGGTCGGCCTGCTGGTCACCGGCTTCGTCGGCATAGTCGTCGTCGTCCTGTTGATCACGACACGGTTGAAGGTCCATCCCTTCCTGGCGCTGGTGATCGGCGCTCTGGGTATCGGGCTCGTCGCCGGGGAGAAGCCCGCGGCGGTCGTCCAATCCGTCACCTCCGGGGCCGGCGGAACGCTCGGGCAGACCGGACTGATCTTGGTCCTGGGCACCATCCTGGGCACCGTGCTCGCCGAATCCGGAGCCATCCGGCGGCTGGCCACCGTGCTCACCCGGGGCCGTTCCCTGCGCACCATCCCCTGGATGGTGAGCCTGCTGGCCTTCGTCGTCGCCCTCCCGCTCTTCTTCGAGGTCGCCCTCGCGGTGCTGCTGCCGCTCCTGTTCAGCATCGCGCGGGAGGTCGAGACCACCATGCTCGACAGTGAGGGCCGCGACGCGAAGGGCAGGAGGACTTCGCCCTACCTGCTCGTGGGTGTCCCGGCACTGGGCACCGTCGCCTCGATCCACGCGCTGGTCCCGCCCCACCCCGGCCCCACCGCCGCCGCGACCGCCCTCCACACCGAGGTCGGGACGGTCATCGGCTACGGCCTGCCGGTCGCCGTCATCACCATGGTGGTCTCCGGCCAGTTCCTGGCCGGCCCGATCGCCCGCCGCGTCTTCCCGGTGCCTCCGCCCAGACTCGTCGAACAGTTCACGCTCAAGGCCGATGACCGGACCCCGCCCGGCATCGCCCTGTCGGTCATCCCGGTGGTGCTGCCGCTGATCCTGGTCGTGGGCCAGTCCGTGGTCACCGTCGCCCACCTGACCGGGGGTTGGGCGAGTGCGCTCGGCTTCGTCGGCCAGCCGGTGGTGGCGCTGCTGATCGCGGTGATCCTCGCGGTCATCGGCCTCGGCTGGGGGCGGGGAGTCAGCGGGCAGCAGCTGAAGGGCCAGGTCGACGACAGCATCGCGGCCATCGCCCCCATCCTGCTGATCATCGGGGGAGGCGGCGCCCTGAGCGGGGTCATGCTGGACTCCGGGATCGGCAAGGCGATCGCCCACCTCACGCACGGCCTGGGCGTCTCTCCGCTCATCCTGGCCTGGGTGATCGCGGCCCTCATCCGGTTGGCGGTCGGCTCGGCGACCGTCGCCATCATCACCGCCTCCGGGATCGTCGCCCCCATGGTGCCCGAGACTCCCGGACTGCACCCGGCGTTGGTCGTCCTCGCACTCGGCTGCGGCTCCATCATCTTCCCGCACATCAACAACGCCGCCTCCTGGCAGGTCAAGGAGAGCTTCGGCATGTCACTGACGGACATGTTCAAGAGCTTCACCGTCATCGAGACCACCGTGTCGCTGCTCGGCTTCGGCTGTGTACTCGCCATATCCGCCCTGGCCTAGGGCCTCTCCTCCCACGACCGAGCCAGACGGAAAGGAAACACCATGATCGGTGTGATCGCCGACGACGTCACCGGTGGCACCGACGTCGCAGCCGCGCTACGACGTCAGGGCCTGCGCACCCTGCTCTGCTTCGGCCCCCCCGACGAACTCCCGGCGCAGCAGCCCGTCGACGCCGCCGTCATCTCGCTGAAGACCCGAACCACCCCAGTGGCAACGGCAGTTGAGCAGAGTCAGGCCGCCGCGCTGAGGCTGTCCCGAGCCGGAGCCAACCGGCTCTACTTCAAGTACTGCTCCACTTTCGACTCCACCGCCCAGGGCAACATCGGCCCGGTGCTGGACGCACTCGGCCAGGCGACCGGCGGCGGCCCGGTCGTCACCACACCGAGCTCGCCCGAGCACGGCCGCACCCAGTACCAGGGGTACCTGTTCGTCGACGGCACGCTGCTGGCCGAGTCCCCGATGCGGCACCACCCCCTGACACCCATGCGGGACTCCTTCCTCCCCAGGCTGCTCGATGCCCAGTCGGCCCACCCCGGCTGTGCTGTGCTGGACCACACCGTCGTCTCCGGCGGCGCCGACCGGATCCGCTCCACCATCCGTCAACACGCCGGGCACACCCGCTACCTCCTCGCGGACGCGCTGACCGACGACGACCTGTACGCGATCGCCCAGGCCTGCGAGGACCTGCCGCTGGTCGCCGGCGCCGCGGGGTTGGCCGGCGCGCTCGCCAGAGTGCACGCCGAGCGCTCCGCCTCCGCACCCGGCGACCGGGCAGGTCGGCCCGTGCGACCGGACGGTCCCGCGGTCGCCCTGGCCGGAAGCTGTTCCAGGCGCACCCTGGAGCAGATCGATGCCATGCGCGCGGCGGGCCGCCCCGTCCACCGCCTCGACCCGCTGACCGACCGGGAACCGGCCTCCCTCGCCGACCGGGCACTCGCCTGGTACGACGATCTCGGCAGCCGGGCGACCGAAGCAGGGCCGCTGATCCACTCCTCGATGCCGCCGCACGCACTGCGGGACGTCCAGCACGCCCTCGGCCTGGAGCGGTCCGCGTCGATCCTGGAGGCTGCACTCGGTCGCATCGCCCGGGGACTGGCCGAACGCGGGGTGACCCGACTCGTCATCGCCGGAGGAGAGACGTCCGGTGCGGTCGTCAGCGCGCTCGGCGTCGACGGAGGCCAGGTCGGCGCCGAGGCGGCCCGCGGGGTCCCGTGGATCCACACCGCCGCCGGTCTGGACATCCTGCTCAAGTCCGGGAACTTCGGCGAGCGGGACCTGCTGCTCACCGCCACCGCCGCAGGGGGTGCCCGATGACCTCGCGCTCCCCGGACCGCCGCAGGGGGCGCCGCGCGACCGGACCCTCCCGGACCGCGGCAGGCGAGGAACTGGTCCGCACGGCACGCTCGTTGTTCTCCCGCGGCCTCACCCACGGCAGTACCGGCAACCTGTCCGTCCGCACCCCGGAAGGGATTCTGGTGACCCCCACCGGCTCCAGTCTGGGCACGGTCACCGTCGACCAGCTGTCCCTGGCCGACGAGTACGGGCGGCACGTCGACGGACCCCCGCCCTCCAAGGAGGCCTTCCTGCACGCGGCAGTGCTCCGCGCCCGGCCCGACGCCCAGGCCGTCGTCCACACCCACTCCACGCACGCGGCCGCGGTCTCCTGCCTCACCGGCCTCGACCCCGAGGACGCGTTGCCGCCGCTGACCGCGTACTTCGCGATGCGCATCGGACAGCTGCCGGTCCTGCCGTACCACGCCCCGGGCGATCGCGGCCTGGAGGAGGTGGTGGAGGAGACCGCCGGGCGCAGGCACGCCATGCTGCTGAGCAATCACGGCCCCGTCGTCGCGGGCGCAGCCCTGGCCACGGCGATGGACGCGCTGGAGGAACTGGAGGAGACGGCCCGGCTCTTCCTCCTGCTGCGCGGCCTGCCGACGCGGCCGCTGACCGGGGCCGAACGCGCCGCGCTCACCGCGTCCGCGTAGTCCCGACGCCGAGCCCCGCACCCCCGCCGCGGCACCGATCGAACCGGTGCCCGGCCGAGAAGGAAAGAGTGAAGACATCGTGTCCGACAGCAACAGTGCCGACACCACCGCCCGGCACTCCCTCACCCTGTTCAGCGCCCTGGCCGTCCGCAAGGCGCTGGACGAGGTCGTCCTGCCCGCCTTCACCCGGGACAGCGGGGTGAGCGTCATTCCCGTGTTCGACCCCACGGTCCAGCTCGTCCGCCAGATCGACGCGGGCACACCCTTCGACGTGATGATCGGTGTCACCGACTCCTTCTTCCCGCTCGCCGAACGGGGTCTGGTCGACCTCGACACGCGTACCGCGATAGCCCGTACGGGAGTGGGACTCGCCGTACCGCCCGGCACCGCGCACCCGGACATCAGCACCCGCGACGCCCTCGTCACGACCCTGTGCGCCGCTCGCAGCGTCGCCTACTCGCGGACCGGGGCGAGCGGCCTGTACTTCGCCGGGCTGCTGCGTGACCTGGGCATCGCCGACGAGATCAATGCCAGGGCGACCGTCATCGAGAAGGGCTTCATCGCCGAGGCCGTCGTCGACGGCCGCGCCGACATCGCCATCCAGCAGTTGAGCGAACTCCTCTTCGTGCCCCGGGGGGGAAGGGGGGGGGGGGGGGGCAGAAAAGGGGGGGGGGGGAAGCAAGGGGCGGGGGGAGGTGGGCGGCTCGCCCGCCAACCCGGTAGGATGAGCGGTGGCCGGGGCGTAGTGGT
>NZ_JBWKEQ010000075.1:13627-29814 GCF_056435365.1 Kitasatospora sp. NPDC043949
CCCACCCCACCCCCTCCCCCCCCTCCCCCCCCCCCCCCCCCCCCCCCCCCCCCCCCCCCCCCCCCCCCCCCCCCCCCCCCCCTCCCCTCCCCCCTCCCCCCCCCCCCCCCCCCGCTCCCCGAAGAGGTGCAGCACTACAGCCAGTTCTCGGCGATCGTCAGCACCCGCACCGCCCGCTCGGCCGGAGCCGCCGCGGCCCGCTCGCTGCTCGCCCACCTGCGCGGGCCGCTCGCCGCCGAGGCCTACACGCGCACCCTGCTCGACCCGGTCACCACGTACTGATCCGGTAACCGGGTCGGTGTTCTCCGGCCCGGTACTCAGTGCTCGCCGGGGGCAGCCGTCTGGATCCGGTCCTTCGCGCTCGCGAGGTGGCGTCGCATCAGTTCGGCCGCCCCTTCCGCATCCCGGCGTCGCAGGGCCTCATAGACCATCCGGTGTTCTCCGGCCGCGTGGGCGGCACTCGTCTGCCCGCGCTTGCTGAACAGCCGGAAACGCTGCACATGCCCGCCGAGCGCGAGCAGCGCCTGTTCGAGGAAGGGGTTGCCGCTCTGCGCGGCGATCAGCCGGTGGAAGGTGTCGTCGGCCGTCCAGTAGTGCTGGAACCCCTCGGTACGGGTGTCCGCGCTGGACGCCGAGTGGTCCAGGTCGTCGACGGCGGCGCGCAGGGTGTCCAGGAACTCCGGCGTGGTCCGCAGTCCGGCCTCCAGGGTGAGCGCGGGTTCGAGCACCAGCCGTGCCTCGAACAGCTTCCCGATCTCCCGCTCGCTCAGCGCGTCGGCGACCCGGTACCCCTTGAGGGCCTCGCGCCGGACCAGACCGGTGTGCTCAAGCCGTGCCAGCGCCTCGCGTAGGGGCGTCTGACTGACGTCGAGCTCACGCGAGAGCGCGCCGATGTTCAACGGCGAACCCGCGACCCGTTCGCCGGCGATGAACTGATCGAGCAGCACCCGGTACATGCGATCGGCAATGGGCTCACGCGTGGAACCAGACCTGGTCGACACAATCCTCCTCGCGGGAATCAGACAGGATGAGGCACGGTGATGTGCAAAGGACACAGATCATATACCGGTATCCCTCCCGGCCGACGGCCTGATCGGCTCGTCCTGGTCGAAGTGCAGGCCCAGCTCGGCGTCCGAGGCGTCGTTCGGGTCCTCCTGGAGCCGGCGCAGCGGGTAGACCTCCTGCGAGGTCTCGCCCTTCGCCACCAGCGCGTCGAGCGACTCCACGGACGGCGTCTCGACCGAGCAGGAGCCGTACCGCTCGAAACCCGCGCGGATGACGTCGAGCCAATGCTGCTCGACGAGCCGCACTTCAGGAAGCCGCTCGGGTCTTGGCTGTCATCGCCGCACCCGTCTTGAGGGGCCCGCCTTGTGAGAGGTGGGGCGTTGCGGTCGTTTTCCGGAGAGGAGTTGACGCACCAACTGGTGCAGCGAAACCACCCCGGTGATCGGTGGCAGGCCTGCGACGATCACATCGGGGATGGTCGGTGAGGCGTCGGCCACGCACAGGCCGGCCGCCGTGGCGGAGAAGGCGACCACCACGACCCACGAGTGCACGGGCCGACGTCCGTCCAGCGCGGCGTGCAGTACCGACAGGCAGCCCACCAGCCACGGCCCGTAGATGACCAGCGGCCACAGGTGAGGAAGTCCGCTCGGCGCTCGATTGAGCGCCAGGTTGCGCAGCGGGTCGTAGGCGAGTAACCAGCCCAGCACGCACACCGCGATGACGGTCATGGTGCTGAGTGCCACGAACAGCGAGCCGAGGACCTGTGACCAGGTGGCCTCAGCGGGGGGCGTGCGCCGTCGGTGTCGGGAGATCGGGCGTCTGGGGTCGGCGCCGGACAGGCCTGGATCGCTGACGGGAGCGCGGGGGTGCGGGACGAAGGGACTCTCCGGGTCCCAGGTGCCCAAGGCTTCGATGGTCGGGTACGTGGGCGAGTCCTCCGGTTCGAACTGGGTGGCGCCACCCTGCGGGGGGAGGAAAGCGGCTCTCGGGTCATACACGGCGCCCTCCATGTCCTTGCCGTCTCCGCCGGGCGACGGTTGCCCGTCCGGCGCGCATCTCGGTCGTCATGCGCCGGTCGGGACCGGCTCCGCGCCACAGCGTCTGGCGAAGTCCTCCTCGAGCTGACGGAGCGTCCGCAGGAAGTCGGCCAGGTAGCTGGAGCAGTGCTGCAGGACGACCCGTTCGCCGTTGCATGACAAGTAGCCGATCCGTACGTCACCCGCCGGGTTCCGCCGATCCGGGACGAAGAACCACTCGCCGAGCCTGGTTGCCGGCTCCTTCGGCAGACGGTGCGGCAGAGTCATTGGTTGGCACATTGAACTCATGCCCCATCAACGAAATGGCTGCCGGGATGCGTATCCGGCATCCGGGCGTCGTTCCATATTCAGCATTCCGGCGCTCTCCGAAAATACCCGGACTGGTTCAGGCCCGGCTGCGTTCCGGGGCCCGCCCGGGCTGTCGCAAATTCCTGTGTTGGTGCAGACGGGCCCCTGGGGGATGTCCAGGCGGTCGAGCGGGCGCGTGAAGGGCCAGTGGGAGGTGTGCCGGCACCAGTGGTGAAGGCGGTGTCGTGGTCGGAGTGGACCCGGTTCTCGATGTTCGACCGGAGCTTTGCCGCGTTCGTGACGGCCTGACCCGCGCCCTTGGTACCGCCGCTACCTGCGGACTCACATGACCGGCCCTTTACTTTCGGTGCCGGAAAATGGATTTCCGGTGAATCCTGATTTCCACCTGCCTCCCGGGTGGCAAATGGTCGGTTCAGTGAGCCGCTGCCCGCCGGCCGATTACCGTGGAATATGGGCGTCGTCCCATATGAGTTTCCGGTGCGGCTCGTCAAACCTCCCCGGAGATGCGGGCCGTGGCGTAATTCATCTCGATGGCGGCGCTCCCTGAAATTCCCCAGGGCGCACGCCCGGCGCTCGATCCTCCCTCTATTCGTTCGGAGTGGTCGTGTAGCATTTGCGGCCGTACGGGGATCGCTCAAATTCGGGCCCCGCCTGCGAGTGAAGTCCAGGTTGTGAGGAGCAGCGGATGCTCACCAAGGAGGAATACGAGAATGTGCGGGACCTGCACCTGCAGGGATGGTCCATCTCGGCCATCGCCCGGCACCTGGGGCATGACCGCAAGACGGTAAGGCTCTACCTCCGCGGGGAGCGGACCGTGGGGATCCGCAGCTCGGCCCAGGACCAGCTCTCCGCTTTCCTCCCGTACTGCCGGCAGCGACTCGCGGACGATCCGCACCTGCCGGCATCCACGCTGTTCGACGAGGTCACGGCGCTGGGCTATCCGGGTGGATATTCGACCTTCACCCGGGCCGTACGCAAGCACCGGGTCCGGCCGGCCTGCGAGTTCTGCGGCTCAGCCGGGTTCGGTGACGGCGGTGTTGCCCCGCGTCCGGCGGACGAGAAGGTCCGGTTCGAGTGGCTGGAGCTTCCCGGGCCACCGGCGGAGTGGGACGGCAGGAGCCCGGCCCGTCTGCTACTGGGCTCGGTCGCCCGGCTGGATCGTTGGCGCGCCGTGATCGTCGAAGGCGGAGAACTCCCGCAGCTCGTCGAGGGGATCGACCAGGTGCTGCGGCGGCTGGGCGGTACCACCGGATGCTGGCGGTTCCGCCGGTCGCCGACCGTGTGGTGCGTGGACACCGGTCGGGTGACGCCGGCCTTCGCGCGGGTGGCCAAGTACTACGGCGTGACGGTCAAGGTCTGCCGGTCCGACCGGGTCAGTGCCATGGACGCGGCCCATCGCGCCACCGTCCAGAACTGGTGGCTCACCGTTCCGGACGGTCGCTCCCTCTGGAGTGCCCAGGAGAGCCTCGACCGGTACGCGTCCGCCCTGGACGGCCGCGGCCGCACGGTCGGCGACCCGGACCAGTCGGCTCCGGCGACGGCTCTGCTGGACCTGCCGGGCACCCCGTACCCGCTCCAGAGCTGCGTCGACCGCACTGTCATGCCGCAGGGCTTGGTGCCCTATCGCGGGAACTTCTACGCGGTCTCGGCCGATCTGGCCGGCGCGGAAGTGCACGTCCGGCGACGCCTCGGGGAATCGTTCCTGTCGATCACCGCCGCGAGCGGAGCGGTCATCGCCTGCTACGCACTGGCGCCGCAGGGTGCTGGGCTGAGGCTGGTCGACCGCGACAGGGCCATCATGTTGGAACGCCCGGTCCGCCCGCCCCGTGTCGAGGCCCCACCCTGCCCGCGTGGCAAGGACCACCTCCCGCTCTCCCCGGCGGCTCGGGCCGAGGCCGAGGCCCTGTACAGGAATGGCTTGGCGCCAAGGCCCCAAAGGTCCTGACGAAGCCAGGTCGACCACGCCCCGGAAGCCCGCCCCGGCACCGATCGGCGTTGCACCTGCACCCTCGCCGCCCTCGCCCGGCCGCGTGACCGTGCCGGAAGTGACCTCCTCGGACCGCAAGCCGGTCTGGCCGGCTCCGGGAGGCGAGCCTCCCGGGCGGCGCCCCGGATCGAGAAGCGGCGGCCGGGCGCTACCCGGCCTGCCCTGGAACCGCGCGGGATCGTCAGGATTCCGGCGTACGACACCTGCGCAGCGGCGAGAGCGCCGTCGTCCCACTGGCGGCGCTTCCGTGTTCGGTCGTGCGGCAGAGCCGGTGACGGTGGAGGTCTGGCCGGGGTCGTGCTCCGCATCCGGACGTGTCGGAGGTGCCGTGGTCGGGAGCGGGGTCATCTTCTGTGTCTGGCGGCCCAGATGATGGCGGCGGCGAGGATGAGTGCGGCGTGGGTGTGGCTGTGGTCCGGCCGGTCCGTGGTGTTGGTGATGCTCAGGGTGAGGTCGTTGTCGGCGAGGTTGCGCAGGATGCCGCGTCCCTGTTGGAGGGTGCCGGGGGCGGCGATGATGAGTTCGAGGGCGGTGCGGGCGGCTTGCTGTTCGGAGAGGGTCTCGCGGGTGAGGCCGAAGATGATGGTGCGCAGGTTGTCGGCGAAGACGTCGGTGATGGAGAGTTCGGGGCAGAGGTGGCGGATGGATCCTTCGAGGTTGGCGAAGGATTTGCCGAGGAGGGCGATGACGGGGCTGGAGCGGATGCCGCGGCGGGTGGCGCAGACGAGGACGGCGGTGAGGGTGACACCGAAGTCGAGATCGTCCAGGGATGCGGAGGTGACTTTCGGGACGAGGGCGCTCATGTCGGTGCGGAATCCGGCGAGGTCGGCCCAGGGGGTGGGGTTGCCCATCTCGGCCCAGGTCCGTGCCAGGCCGGGGCCGTCGCCTGCGGCGGCATTGAGCAGGACGAGGACGAGGCTTCGGCTGATGGTGGCATCGATGCGGCCGACCATGCCCCAGTCGATCAGGTGGGCGGGGTGGCCGGGGGCGACGAACAGGTTGCCGGGGTGGGGGTCGGCGTGGAAGTAGCGGTCGAGGAAGTACCCGCGGTACATGAACGCCATCAGGTCCCGGGCGATGCCGGTGCGCTCGTCGGCGGTGAACGCGGCGGGGTCGGCGTCGCGTACGGACGTGCCGGGGGCCAGCGACTGCACCAGGACCCGCCGGGTGGGGGTGAGGAGGACCCGTGGGACGGTGAGGTGCTTGAACTCGGCGGTCAAGCCGAGGGCGTGGCGCATGTTGGCGGCCTCCCGACGGAAGTCGCTCTCGTCCCGCATGGCGTCGAAGAGCACGCCGAGCATGGCCGGCACGTCGACGACCGCGGTGAAGCGGGGCGCTGCCCGGACGACCAGACGCGCCGCGCGGCGCAGAACGGCCATGTCCTGGGCCATGACCTGGGCGACACCGGGGCGCTGAATCTTCACCGCCGCCGCCGTGCCGTCCGCCAGATCGGCGCGGTAGACCTGGGCCAGCGACGCTGCGCCGAGCGGCGTTTCGGTGTCGATGTCGCGGAACAGGCGCGGCCAGCGGGGGCCGAACTCGGCGGCCAGGACGGGCTCGAAGACGTCGAAGGGGAGCGGGGTGACCTGGTCGTGGAGCAGGCGGAGTTCCTCGATCATCGCCTCGGGCACGAAGTCGGGGCGGGTGGAGAGGATCTGGCCGACCTTGATGTAGAAGGGGCCCAGCGACTGCAAGGCCTCCCGCACCGCCCGCGCCCGCCCGCTCTCCTCCTCGTGCTTCCCGCTGCCCTTGCGCCCGGGGCGCCGCAACTCGTCGGCGAGCAGACGCCCCAGGACCCCCGAGACGTAGAGCGCACGAGCGGACACACAGCCTCCAGAGACAGGGCGGCCACGTACGGGCCGATACCGGGAACAGCGCGTCGAGCAAGGAGAGAGCCGCGTTGCCCCGGCTTTCCCCCCGGTTGCCCGGTGCCGTTTCGTCTGTCTCTTGTCCGGTGTCCTACGTGGTCCGGCCGGTCGGGAGGCCGTCGCGGACGGCGGCGGACAACAGTTCCGCTGCGCCCGCTGTCGGCCCGGGCACGAGTGTGGCGAGGAGTGCCTGGACGAGGACCTGGTAGGTGCACTCGCCGCCGCTGCTGTCCCGGGCCCGGAACCGGAGACCGCTGCGCACGTCGTCGGCCAGCTCGGCCAGGGAGACCGGCCGGTAGGTGAGCGCGTCCACCAGCAGCCCGTTCTCTGCCCGGACCAGCTGGCGTTCCACCTCCGCGTCGGTCGGCGGGCCGGACACACCGGCACTGCCGACCCCGTTGTGGTTCTTCGGGTCAGTCATGTGTCGGCGAAGCCTTGGACAGGCGGGCGAGCTCTTCCCGCAGGGCGGCCAGTTCCGCCCGCAGGCCCGCCAGCTCCGCCCCTTCGTCTCTCTCGCCCCCGCCGCCCGCAGGGCGACGAGGGGTGTCATCGGAGGGCTTGCCTCCCGTGTTCTCCTTCAACAGGTCGTTCTCCTCCAGCAGGTCGATGATGGCGTCACGGAGGTTGCACTCCAGCTCCGCCGCGCGCTCGATGAGTTCGTCGGCGATCTCTTTGGCGTCGTCGACGATGGTGCGCAGGGACCGGATGATGCCGCGTCGCGGCCGGGACTCACTCATGAGGGGGTGTTCCTCACTGCTGGGGTGTGAGCACGCGAGAAGGCCTGACCGCCCGCGATCCTCCGGGTCGGTGGCCGAAGGTTCGGACGGAAAGCGTTCAGTTCTCTGAGTGCACGCCAGTACGCACCTCGGTGGCAACCCCGCGTGCGGGGGGCTCGGGAGGCATCGTGTTCCGGCTGCCGGCGCAGAGCGCGCCGTACACGCGCCCGCTGCCCCGGCCGCGACCGTTTCCCGCCGCCCCGACACCCGTGGGAAGTCCGCGGGATCGGGTGGTAACGCGAAGACGGGAACGGGGCCGCCGGGTCGGCCGCGCGACGGTCGACACGGGGCCGCGCCGGACCCAGGCGCGCGCCGTCGGCCCCAAATGCCTTCCCCGCCAGGGATGTTCATGGAGGGGATGGCCCGTCTCATGGTTCCGGCGGCCACCGACCTGTGGTGCGACGGGTGTAGGCGTGGGGGCCGGGACGAGGGCGCGAGCCGGAGCCGGCCGTGCTCCGATGTTCGGGCCGCACGCCGTACCGGGGCAGCTGTGGATCTGTTGGCATAGGGACCATCGCGCTGAACGCTTACGAAAGCGGCCGGCAAGGACCCGTCGTGCCCGGCCGGACCCGCCGCCTCCCGCCCGATCCTGACGCACTGCCACTCGAAGGCGAGGCCCGGTGTCCGACGAACCCCGCGACTGCGAACGCATCCTGGCACACAGCGCGGACACCGTCAGGCCGTTGATCCGCACCCAGGTCAACCGCCTGCCCGCGCACATCCGTCACCTCGCCGGGCTGCACTTCGGCTGGTGGACCGACGACCGCGTCCACCTCGACCACCAGGGCGACGGCAAGGCCCTGCGCCCGGCCCTCACCCTCCTGGCCTGCCGGGCCGTCGGCGGCGACCCGGCAGCGGCCCGTCCCGGGGCCGTGGCCGTGGAACTCGTCCACAACGCCAGCCTGCTGCACGACGACATCATCGACCACGACCGGATGCGCCGCCACCGACCCGCCCTGTGGGCGGCCAAGGGGATCCCGGCGGCGATCCTCGCCGGCGACGCCCTGTTCTTCGCCGCCGTCCGGGCCCTGGCCGAGGCCCCCCGCGCGGAACAGACGATCCCCGTCCTCCTGGAGAGCGTCCAACTGCTGATCGAGGGCGAGTACCTCGACATCCTCCTGGAGACCGGTACCGACGTCAGCGAGGACCGGGCCCTGGCGGTGGCGGCGGGCAAGACCGGCGAACTCTTCGCCGCCGCCTGCGCGCTGGGCGCCATCGCCGGCGGCGCCGACCCGCAGCGCGCCGCCCACCTGCGGGCCTTCGGCCGACACCTGGGCATCGCCTTCCAGTGCATCGACGACCTGCTCGGCATCTGGGGCGACGAGCAGGCCACCGGCAAACCCGCGCTGTCCGACCTGCGACGGCGCAAGGTCTCCCTGCCGGTGGCTGCCGCCATGGCCGGACACACCCCGCAGGCCGAAGCCCTGCGCGGCCTCTACCGCCAGAGCACCCCGCCAGGCGACGAGGAGTGCCGCCACGCGGCCAAGCTGATCGAGCAGACCGGCGCCAGGGACTGGACCCTGTACCGGGCCCGCCGCCACAGCGCCGACGCCCACGAGCACCTCGCCCTGGCCCGGCCCACGCCCGCGGCGGCCGCCGAGCTCGCCACCCTGGCCGAGATGATCAGCCGCCGCGACCACTGACCCGCGAACTCCCCGCCCCACCGGCCGGAACACCCCGAGCACCACCAAGGCCGCCCCCGACTCCCTCGCCGGCACCACCCTCCCGAGCCCGCAGGAGCGACCATGGCCTCGACCGATCTGGGGCTTCCCCAACCGCCCCGCGCACCCCAACACGCCGCCACTGCCGGAAGATCCACGTCGGCACCGTCCCCGTGGGCGGCGACGCACCCATCTCCGTCCAGACCATGACCACCACCCCGACCGCCGACGTCGACGCCACGCTCCGGCAGATCGCCGAGATCACCGCCGCCGGCTGCGCCGCGGTGCGCGTCAACCCCGGCAACATCCGCAAGTTCGACGACAAGGTCCGCGAGATCGCCCACGCCGCCCAGGCAGTGAACGTGCCGATCCGCACCGTCCCCGAGAACCGGATCGTCGAAGCCCTCCTCGACGAGGCCCTCAGCCTGACCGGGGGAAGCCGGCGACCGACCCACTGAACCCCTCGGGCCGGCCCCTCACCACCGCCACCGTCCGCACGTTCCGCATGTTCCGCAGCAAAGGGGTACCCATGACCGGGACATCCGCGCACAGTTCCTCCGCGGCGTTCAGGCTGCCGCCGCTCTACTGTCCGCTGGAGCCGTCCTCGCACCCGGAAGCCGACGTGATCGACAAGCGGGCGGCGCAGTGGATGAACCACTGCCCCATCCCGCAGGACCCGGCCGAGCGGGCCGCGGCCTTCGTGGCCAACAGCAGTCCCCAGGGACACGCCGAACGCCTGGAAGCCACCGGCCGCTGGTACTTCTACGCCTTCGCCCTGGACGACTGGTTCGAAGCCTGCCCGTCCCTGCACGACGTCATCGACGTGTGCGGCGCGATGCAGCGGGCGTTGGAGGCTCCGGACACGGCCCTGCTGGACACCCCGTTCATGCCCGCCTACCTCGACATCGTCCGCACCTTCCGGGACTTCGCCACACCGCTGCAGTACAACCGTCTCACCGCCGGTTACCGCATCTACCACCAGTGCATCCCCTGGGAGGCGAGCTACCGGCTGCGGGACCACCTGCCCGACCTCAACACCCAACTGGTCCTGCGCCTGGGCGTGTCCGGGTTCGAGGCCTTCTTCGCCATGATCGAGGTCTGCAACGCCCAGGAGATGCCCGCACGGGAGTACGACGACCCCGCCCTGCGGGCCCTGCGGGAGATCGTCGGCCTGCTCCTGCTGTGGATCAACGACCTCTCCTCCTTCGCCAAGGACGCCCGCGCCGTGGACGGACAGAACAACCTCGTCATCGGCCTCATGAACGAACTGGGCTGCACCCAGGCCCAGGCCGTCGTCCAGGCCATCACCATCTGGAACCGCAGCATGGCCCTCTTCCTCGGGCTGCGCGACCAACTGGCCGCCCACGCAAGCCCGCAGCTGCGGCACTTCCTCACCGACCTCGGCAACATGGTCGCCAACGTCGTCCACTGGCACCGCGACAACCCGCGCTACGCGATGGCCGCCCCCGCCCTGGAGGTCACCGCCAGCCCGCCGCCCGGACTCGACCCCGCCCCGCTGAGCTACCCCTCCATCGCCTGGTGGTGGCAGCACCTCACCCCGTGAACCCCGTCGCCCCACACCCAGGACACCTCGCACGGTGCCGGGCCGCTCCCGCTCGCCACGCCTGCTCCTCTAGGAGTCCCGCATGAACCCGGAACCCTCCCGCCAGACACCGCCTCCGCAGGGCGGTGGACCCCGCAGTCTGACGCAGGTGCCCACGCTGCCCGGGCGCGTACCCCTGATCGGCCATCTGCTGCAGCTGTGGCTCGATCCGCTGGCGTTCCTGCAGTCGGTGGAGCACGCCGGGGACATCGTGCGGGTCGACCTGGGCTGCCTGCCCGTGTACTTCCTCACCACCCCGGACCTCGTCCACCAGGCCCTGGTGACCCACGCCCGGGTGTTCGGCAAGGGCAGGTTCTTCGAGCGGGCCCGCGCTGCCCTCGGCGACGGGCTGGCGACGACCGACAGCGAGGTGAACGCCCGCCAGCGGCGACTGGTGCAACCCGCGCTTCACCGCACGCGCATCACGGCGGTCTACGCCCAGGTCATGGAACGGCGTGCGCGGTCCTTGGCGATGTCCTGGCAGCCGGACGAGATCGTCAGGGTGGACCGGGCGATGCACGAGCTGACCGCGGGGATCGTGGCCGAGTCGCTCTTCTCCTCCGGGCTCAGCCAGGCCGCGCTCGATGAGGTGTGGCGGTCCCTGCAAGTCCTGTCACGGGGTGTGGTCGTGCGGGCGGTCGCCCCCGCGGTCCTCGACCGGCTTCCGATCCCGCTCAACAGCGGGTTCAGCGACGCAGGCGTCCGCCTGCGCCGGATCATCGACGAGGTGATCCGGCACGCGCGTACCGACGGGGCCGGCCGTGACGACCTGCTGACGAAGCTGCTGGAGGCCCGGGACACCGAGACGGGCGAAGCCATGACCGATGCGGAGATCCGCGACCAGCTCATCACACTGCTGCTCGCGGGAACCGAGACCACGGCCACCACGCTGGCGTGGGTCTTCCACGAACTGGCCCGGCACCCCGACATCGAAGCGCGCGTCCAGGCCGAAGTGGACGAAGTGGTCGGTACCGGGCCGGTCAACGTCGCCGACCTGCATCGCCTCGAGTACCTGGACCGGGTGCTGCAGGAGGTCACCCGCCTGTACGCGCTCGTACTGATCACCCGAAAGGCCACCTCGACGGTCACGCTCGGCGGCGTCACGTTCCCCGCCGGAACCGAGGTCGCGTACAGCCAGTACGCCCTGCACCGCGATCCGCGGACGTACCCGGACCCGGAGCGGTTCGATCCCGACCGATGGCTCCCCGGCCGATCGCGGCAGGGAACGCCCTTCCCCTTCGGCAAGGGGAAGTACAAATGCCCGGGCGAAGCGTTCGCATGGGCCGAGATGCTCATCTCGGTGGCGACGGTCACCGCCCGTTGGCGGCTCGTTCCGGCACCGGGCTCCACGGTCAAGCCGGTCCTGGCCGAAATGCCCCGGCCGAACGCACTGCCGATGATCGCCGTCCCCCGGCTGACCGTTCCGCGGACGCCACAACCCGGGACGGGTGAACCTACGGCCCGTGAGCAATCCGACCGGCCGTGATCGTCCGCGAACCGGCCTCCGTGGCGCTGGCGCCCCACCGCCGTCCCGCCCCGCTCAGCGGTCTGATCGAGAAAGGCCCCCGATGACGATGCGCGGGTCCTCGCAACCGACAGCCTCCGACTCGGTACACCGCCCAGGTCCTGCCGGGGGCCCTGCGGCGGGGTGGGGGCCAGCTGGTCGATGTCGGGGACGGCGGATGTCACCGGGGGTTCCCCTTTCCCGGGAGCGGTAGGCCGTAGTCGGGTCGGCGTCGGGGAACACCATCGGATCGGCCGCTGACCTGTCGAGGGGGTTCCGGTACGGCTTGGCATGATGGACGTGTCGTCAGTCTGGCCAGTTTCTTCCCTGGTCAGGCTTCGGCAGGGTCGGGGTTGAGCTCCGGGACGGGGATGTCGACGGGGCCGGTCGGGGTGTCGTAGCGTCCGGTTTCCAGCTGCCAGGCCAGGCCACCGCCGATGCAGTGGTACGCCGCTTCCAGCCAGCGCCAGGCAATGCCCTGCTCGGACCGGGACAGCTGGAGTTCGTCCATGATGGCCGGGAGCCGGTGCTGGACGGCGAGGGCGTCCCGGCACACGGCTTGGTACAGGGCGTGGGTCCGGTCCACCGCCTCCTGCATGTCGTGGGTCTCATGCCAGTAGAAGACGTAGACCAGGTTGTTCACCGGGTGGAATTGGGTTTCCATGGCCAGCGAGTTCATTTCGTTGGACCACGCGATGATGTTGCTCAGGTCGGTGGTGAGCTGATCGATCTCCTTGTGCCTGATGAACCGCTCGGGCGGCGTGGCCCGGACCGCGTACTCGACGAGGTCGACGGTCATCTTCATGCCGGAGGTCCACAGCCGATTGGACGTGAACTCCGCGAGGCCGGGGATGCGGTCCTCGATGCGCAGGCCGGTCTCCCACAGGTAGCCGTGGAGCCAGAGATCGCAGTGCTCGATGAAGCTGTCGCACCAGGGTGCCGGCATTGCGGCGAAGAGCTCGCCACGCAGGTGGTAGAGCGTCCAGTTGCGCAGGTCCGAGTGCTCAGGCCGGCGTCCCCGGAAGACTTCGCGGGTGGCCTCGATGGTGCGTCGGGTGCCGGGCAGGTCATGGCCGAGCGGGCCGTTGAACTGGTCGTCGTAGTAGAAGTACCACCACATCCAGCGGTTGAGGTGCTCGCAGTCCTCCAGGCCTGAGGCGGGGTACTCCAGTGAGGTGAGACGGCCGCTGTTGAGACCGTGATGGTAGGACTCGATGGTGGAGTCGTCGATTCCCATCTGCCTCGCCCAGGGCTCCTCGCTTCGGATCACCATGTGCTCGAAGGGGGCCGGGCGAACCGGCAGGGGTATCTCGTAGGTCGGAAGAGTGACGGTGACTCGTTGCTTCCACATGGTGCGGCTTCACTCCTGTCGCGGATCGTGGTGTGGTGCGTGGGTCGATGGGCGGAGGCCGCTGTGCGCCGGCCCCGCGCTCGCGGCGAGCCGGCCCTTCTCTGCGCCGGTTCGGTGCGTGGCCCTCGCCGTGGCCTGGCGGCTTCGGTACGGGTGTGCCCGGGCCAGGCGGGTTTCCTCGTCACGGCCCGTGCGGGTTCGCGCACCCGACGGGCCGGGCGCGGCCGTCGTGTGTCCGGTAAGCCCCGGCGAACTCCCTCGATGGCACCTTTCTTCGCCGCGAGGCTGTTGAATCCCAGCTCAGCGGGTGGTGATGTGCGCGCCCGGGGCGGGGCCGCTGACGGTGCGGACGCGGCGGACGGCCTTGGAGGTGGCGAGGGCGCGGGCCACGGACTTTGCCGTGTGGGCGTCCGCGGCCAGGAAGGCACAGGTGGGGCCGGAGCCGGAGACGATCGAACCCAGGGCGCCTGCGGTCCTTCCGGTGTGGAGGGTGGCGGCCAGCGCGGGGTGGAGGGAGAGGGCTGCTGGTTGGAGGTCGTTGACGAGCGCTGCGCCGAGTGCGGTGGCATCGCCGGTCTTCAACGCGGCGAGCAGGGCCGGATCGGCGGGAGGTTGCGGGCTGGGGTGGGCGTCGGCGGGGCGCAGGGTGTGGAGGCGGTCGTGTTCCGCGTAGACGGCCGGGGTGGCGAGTTCTCCGTGGGCGAGGGCGAGGACCCAGTGGAGGGGGCCGGTGACGGGCAGGTCGGTGAGGATCTCGCCGCGGCCCCGGCCGAGGGCGGCGTGGCCCAGGAGGGCGAAGGGTACGTCGCTGCCCAGTTCGGTGGCGAGGGCGTGGAGTTGGGCAGGGGTAGCCCGGGTGTTCCACAGGGCGTTGCAGGCGAGGAGGGTGGCGGCGGCGTCGGCGCTGCCGCCGGCCATGCCTCCGGCGACGGGGATCCGCTTGGTGACGTGCAGGGCCACTCCGGCGTCGGTCCCGTGGTGTTCGCGGAGGAGCTGTGCGGCGCGTACGGCGAGGTTGGTGGCGTCCGTCGGCACCCGTTGTGCGTCGGTGCCAATGACGGTGACGGTGGTTCGCCCGGTGGCGGCGAGTGTGGCCGTGACGGTGTCGTGGAGTGCGACGGCGAGGAACACGGTGGTGAGTGCGTGGTAGCCGTCAGGGCGGCGGGCGCCTACGGAGAGCTGGACGTTGATCTTCCCCGGCGCCGTCGCGGTGACGCTACGGGGCGTTGGAGGCGTGGCCGTGTTCATGTGGTCGACAGCTCTCTGGCCTGAGTGCGGGCCCAGGTCTCGGCCTTGCGGACGTCCGCCAGGGTGAGGGCGGCGCTGGGGACGGGGCGGGAGGTGGCGTGCAGGACGCGGCGGACGGTGTCCACGATCGCGGTGAACGGGATGCGGCCGGTCAGGAAGAGACGGACGCATTCCTCGTTCGCGGCGTTGAGGACGGCCGGGGCGAGGCCGCCTTCGTCGCCTGCCTGACGGGCGAGGGAGACGGCGGGGAAGGTCTCGGTGTCCAGCGGGAAGAACTCCCAGGTGGCAGCGGTGGACCAGTCGCCGGCGGGTGCGGCGTCGCGGATCCGGTCGGGCCAGCCCAGGCCGAGCGCGAGCGGGATGCGCATGTCGGGCGGGCTGGCCTGGGCCAGGGTGGAGCCGTCGGCGTACTCGACCATGGAGTGCACGACGGACTGCGGGTGGACGACGACGGCGATGCGCGACAGCGGCACGTCGAAGAGGAGGTGGGCCTCGATGACTTCGAGGCCCTTGTTCATGAGGGTCGCGGAGTTGACGGTGACCAGCGGGCCCATGTTCCAGGTGGGGTGGGCGAGGGCCTGGTCGACCGTCACCCGGTCGAGTCGGCTCCGGGTGTAGCCGCGGAAGGGACCGCCGCTGGCGGTCAGGATGAGTCGGCGCACCTCGCGGCGCTGGCCGCCGCGCAGGCACTGGAGCAGTGCGGAGTGCTCGGAGTCCACGGGGATCACCTGGCCGGGTCGGGCGAGTCTTCGGACGAGGGGGCCGCCGGCGATCAGGGACTCCTTGTTGGCCAGGACGAGTCGTGCCCCGGATTCCAGGGCGGCCAGGGTGGGGGCGAGTCCGATCGAGCCGCTGATGCCGTTCAGGACGCGGTGGCAGCCGATGGCCGCGACCTGGGTGGCGGCCTCCGGTCCGGCCAGGACGCGGGGCAGCCGCCGTCCGTTCGCCTGGGACTTCAGGGCCAGGCGCAGGGCCGGTGCGGCCTCGCGCCGGGAGGTGGCCACGGTCTCGACACCGAGGTCGAGGGCCTGTTGGGCCAGCAGTGGCAGGTTGCGCGTGCCCGCGGCCAGTGCCACGGCGCGTAGGCGGTCGGGGTTGCGGCGGATCACGTCGACGGCCTGGGTGCCGATCGAGCCGGTGGATCCCAGGACGGCTACGTCCCGTCGCCCCAGCGGCGGATCACCGGGGAGGTGGATGTCGGCGATGGCCATGGGGGCGTGGGTCCCGGGGACTGCCATGGGTCTTCGTCCTGTCTGTTCGTGCTGTGCCGGGGTGATCGGGTGTGCTCGGTCGTCAGACGACGGTCCAGGAATCGGTTCCGGTGAGCAGCGTGGTGAGGCGCCCGGCTCCCGTCCGCTGCGTAGCAATAGCGAGTTGACGCTCCATCAGTTCGTTGTAGACGGGTCGGTGGACGTCGCGCAGGACGCCGATCGGGGTGTGGTGGAGGGTGTCGGCGTCGGCGATCCGGGAGAGCGCGAAGGCGGTGGCCGGGTTGGCCGCGTGGGCGTCGTGGACCAGGACCCGCGCCTCGTTGTCCGCGGTCACCGGCGCGGTGAACAGCTCGCCGTCCGGGCCGCGGAACACGCCGCCGGCCAGGTCCGCGCCGAAGCGGATCGGCTGCCCGTGCTCCAGCCGGATCAGCGCCTCGTCCCGGGTGCCGGGCTGCTTCAGGGCCTCGAACGCGCCGTCGTTGAAGATGTTGCAGTTCTGGTAGATCTCCACCAGCGCCGTGCCCTCGTGCGAGGCCGCCGCCCGCAGCACCGACTGCAGGTGCTGGCGGTCCGAGTCGATCGTGCGGGCGACGAAGGTCGCCTCGGCGCCGATCGCCAGCGAGAGCG